>DATFUB010000126.1:0-8964 GCA_035261225.1 Sphingomicrobium sp. | reverse complement strand
CCGCCGGTCCAGCGTGGATCAGTTGCGCCGCAATCGCGCAGCAGCAACGTGATCGCGGCTGAGCCGACGATGTCCGCATATTCAGGATTATCGGCGAGGTGGATGAGCGAGCCGTTCGACTTCACTTCGTCGCGGGCTTCGGCGGATTCGCGGAACAAGGTCGCGTGCGCGCGCAAACGGAGCGAGCCCATGAGCGGCTGCGTGAGCACTCCGGGCACATGGATGAAACCATCGCGCTCGAGCTGGTGAGCGATTGGGGAGTGCGGGCGTGGCGAGTCCATGTCCGCGAACTTACGCGAAGGGCCGACATTCGTCAGGCATGGATGCTGTCGCAGTCAAGGCCATAAACTATCGCGCATTTGACCTACCTGCGGTTGATGCTCCTTGATCGTTACGCAACGAACTGTCATTGCCATGACCGATGCTGCGTCCAATTTGCGAGCCGGTCGAGCTTCCGCTTGGCGTTTCCATCTCGGCCGAGCGGGTTTTGATCAGGCCAGACCATCCGGAAATCGGGAGCTTCATGCATTTCCACGATGTCGCCGAGCTGGTGCTGTTCCGGCGGGTGTCGGGCGAGTTCATCGCCGGGGGCGCGCGGCACCGCCTGGGGCCCGGCGCGCTGACTTTTACGCCGTCGATGCATCATCATGACTTCCTGCTCGATCGAGGCGCGATGGAATGGGTTCTGGTCCAGGCCGACCCGTTCCTCGTCGAGGGACTTGCCCGGCAGCTCGGCATGGCTCGGCTCCAGCATCCGTTCTGCGCGTGGCCGACCAGAGAGGCGCGCGATCGGATGTGCATGCTGGCCGACTGGTTGGTCGAGGCAGTCGGGTCTCGCGACGATGGAGCGAGCGAGCGGCTGCTCGAACTGTTGCTGATTGCAGCGGCCGAAGCGCCGGAGGCGGAGGCAACCACGTCGGGCCCGCCGCAGCGCCAGTTCGGGCGAGTGCTGCCGGCCCTCGAAGCGTTGCGCTCGGCGCCGACAGAGCCGTTGACGATGGACGCCGCGGCGGCGCTCTGCCGTCTGTCCCCGGGCTATTTCTCGCGCCGCTTCCGGCGGGTGATGGGCATGACCTTCACCGACTATGCGCGGATATACCGGTTGCATCTCGGTGCCCGGCGTATCGTTGCGACTGACAATCCGGTGTCCGAAATCGCCTACGGTCTCGGCTTTTCGAGCCCCTCGCATTTTAGCGCGCGCTTCCGCGAACGGTTCGATATGACGCCCCGCGAATATCGCGCAGCCGCCCGACGGCGGAGGCGAGGGGAGGGCGAATGAGCAAGATGCAGAGCGTCGAGAAGCCGTGGCAGTCGCTTGGCGGCCTGTGGAATATCTCGTTCGGTTTCTTCGGGATTCAGGTCGGCTTCGCGCTGCAGAGCGCCAACATGAGCCGCATCTTCCAATCGCTGGGCGCGAGTCTCGATGATCTGCCCGTCCTGTGGATCGCAGCACCGCTCACCGGGCTCTTGATTCAACCGATCGTCGGCCATTTGTCCGACCGCACCTGGCTCGGCCGGCTCGGCCGGCGCCGGCCCTATTTCATCGGCGGTGCGATCCTCGCCGCGCTGTCGCTGTTCTTGATGCCGCTGTCGGAAGTCCTGCTGATGGCGGCGGTCCTGCTGTGGATGCTCGACGCCAGCCTCAACATCACGATGGAGCCGTTCCGAGCGTTCGTCGGCGATATGTTGCGCAAGGACCAGCATACGTTCGGCTATGCGATGCAAACCGCGTTCATCGGCGCAGGGGCCGTGCTCGGTTCGCTCATACCACCGGTACTCGACAGGCTCGGCATATCCAACGTCGCGCCGGGCGGCGGCATTCCCGACACGGTCCGGTTCGCCTTCTGGATCGGCGCCGCCGCCTTGTTCCTGGCGGTGCTGTGGACCGTTCTCACGACCAGGGAATATTCGCCCGATCAGATGGCGCGCTTCGGTGAGAGCAGCGACCATCCGGAAAATGAACAAACGATCAAGACGCTCGCCGCCCGCACGTACCAGACAAGCGTAGTGTGGATCGCAATCGGCATCTCCGTGGTGTTTGCCGTGATCCAGTGGCACCTCGAGAAAGAGGTTTACCTGCTCGGCGGCCTGCTGATTGCTTACGGGCTCGCGAATGCAGCCGGGATCGCGCTCGCGAGGGCCGACAACGCCAGCAACATGCTCGCCAATATCGTTGGCGACTTTTCAGGCATGCCGCTGGTGATGAAGCGTCTTGCGGTCGCGCAGTTCTTCAGTTGGTCGGCGCTGTTCACGATGTGGATATACACGACCCCGGTCGTCGCGCTGAGCTTCTTCGGTTCGGGCGATGCAACAACTGCGGCCTATCAATCTGCCGGCAACTGGGTCGGCGAGCTGTTCGCGATTCAGAACGGCGTTGCCGCACTCGCCGCGCTAACCTTCCTGCCATGGCTTGCCGCGCGAGTCGGCAAGGCGCGCACGCACATCTTCTGCCTCGTCGTGGGCGCAGCCGGTTTCGCGAGCTTCCTTATCCTGCGCGACCCCAAATGGCTGATCGCATCCGAGATCGGAATTGGGATCGCCTGGGCTTCGATCCTCGCCATGCCTTATGCGATCCTCGCTTCGAGCCTGCCGCAACGCAAGCTCGGCATCTACATGGGGCTGTTCAACATCTTCATCGTCGTCCCGCAGCTGCTGGTGGCGACCGTCATGGGCTCGATCATGAAGGCCTTTTTCCCCGGCGAGCCGATCTGGACGATGCTCGCCGCGGCGATCGTCATGGGCCTCGCCGCGCTGGCGATGCTGCGTGTGCCCGACGAACGGCACGCCTGAACGCAAGCTTGCGTCGGCGGCCCGACCGCTGCAATCGTGACTCATGTTGAAGTCCCAATCCGTCCAGGCGATCGTCGAGCAGCTGTGCGCGATTTTCGACGAGTCCGTCGCTAATTTGCGCGAGGCGCTCAAAGCCTATCTCCAGCGCGGCGAACTCCCCGATCTCAAGGACCGCGCCGCCGGGCGTTTCGCTTATCCCGAGCTCCGGATCGATTATCATCCGACCTCGCCGCGCCCGGCCCACGGGCCGGTGCGGGCCTTCGCCCGCCTCAACGACCCCGGCTGTTATGCTTCGAGCATCGCCCGGCCCGACTTGTTCCGCGACTATCTTGCGGTCCAGCTCCAGCATCTGATCGACGATTATGGGGTCGAGGTCTCGGTCGGGCGCTCGAAGAATGAAATCCCGTACCCTTACGTAATCGACGAAAGCGGGATCGAGATCGGCAGCGTCAGCACGACCGAGCTGTCGCGCTGGTTTCCGTCGAACGAGCTGGTGCACATCGGCGATGAGGTCGCCGACGGCTTTCGCGCGTCCGACGCGACGGAGTGCCGCCCGCTGGCCCTGTTCGACGCGCCGCGCACCGATTTCAGCCTCGCGCGCTTGAAACATTACACCGGCACGCCCGCCGAGCATTTCCAGCATTTCGTACTGTTCACCAACTACGTGCGTTACGTCGATGAATTCGTCGATTTCGCGGTCGATGCGCTGCGCCGCAAGGACAGCGGTTTCCGCAGCCTGTCGGTGCCGGGCGCGGTCTATGAGCCGGGCGAGCTGGCCAACGCCGAGGCCGAGATCGCCGCCGGCCGTTGGCGCCGCCACCAGATGCCGGCTTACCATTTGATGGCTGACGACCGCACCGGGATCACGTTGGTCAACATCGGCGTCGGGCCGTCGAACGCTAAGACGATCTGCGACCATATCGCGGTGCTGCGGCCCGAAGTGTGGCTGATGATCGGCCATTGCGGCGGCCTGCGTCCGAGCCAGTCGATCGGCGATTACGTACTCGCCCACGCCTATCTGCGCGACGACCATTTGCTCGACGACGTGCTCCCGCCAGAAATCCCGGTCCCGGCGATCGCCGAAGTGCAACTGGCACTGTTCGAAGCCGCGAAACTGGTCACCGGCGAGGAAGAGGAAGATCTGAAGCGGCGGCTGCGGACCGGCACCGTGGTCACCACCGACGATCGCAATTGGGAGCTGCGCTACACCGCCTCGGCGCGGCGCTTCAACCAGAGCCGGGCGGTCGCGATCGACATGGAATCGGCGACGGTCGCGGCGCAGGGCTATCGCTTCCGCGTGCCCTACGGCACCTTGCTGTGCGTGTCCGACAAGCCGCTCCACGGCGAATTGAAACTGCCCGGTCAGGCCAACGCTTTCTACGAGCGGGCGATCAGCCAGCACTTGCGGATCGGGATCGAGGCGCTGACCATCCTCAAGCGCGAGGGCGACGCGCTCCACAGCCGCAAATTGCGCAGCTTCGATGAGCCGCCGCTGCGCTAAGGCGTGAAGCGGATCCGGTTCGGGATCGGCGGCGATTGGCCTTTCGCGATCCACGCGACCAACGCATCGAGGTCAATGATCCCGGTATCGGTCACGTCCGTGCCGGCGGTGAAGCCCGCCAGGCCATCGCCGCCCGACGCCAGGTAATTGTTGACGACGACGCGGTAATGTCCGTCCGCGTCGATCGCCTTGCCGTCGAGGCGCATGTCGGAAACGCGGCCGCCTTCGGGCCGCTTCAAATCGACCGCATAAGTGAACCCGGCCGAGGGCGCGAGCGCGGCGGGCAGCGTCTTGTTCGGGCGGAGCGGTACCGCATATTGCTGCTCGAGCACCGTCTTCAACTGCGCCCCTGTGAGGCTCATTACGACGAGATTGTTCCCGAACGGCATCATCGAGAAGGCGTCCTTGTACTTCACGTCGCCACCCGGAAGGTCGACGCGGACGCCGGTGGCGTTGACCAAAGCGAGTTGCGCGCTCCCCATGTCCGCCGCCGTGGTCGCGGCCAGCATCGAATCCGCGATCAGGTCGGCCGCCGAACCCTCGCTCTCATCGCCGTTTTTCTCCGCGGTCGCGGTCAGCCGGCCGATCACCTGATTGGCCACCGGAGCGATCGCTGCCGCATAGCGACCGATCAGCGACTGGACCGCCGGGTCGTCGCCGCGCTCGCCGTTGCCGACCACGACATTGGTCGCGTCCTGGCCGATCAGGCGGTGGGTCGACGGATCGAAGCGGAGGCGGAGGTCGGTGACGAAATAGCCGTATTTGCCGGCGCTGGTCAGCAGCTTTCCGGCTACCGCCTTCGTCCCGCGGCAGACGTAGGCCCAGTGGCTGTGGCCCGAGATCACGGTCGCGATCGCCGGGTCGAGTCTGGGCAAAATCGGCAAGATCTCGCCGTACAGCCCGTCGCAGCTATTGCCGGTGGTGAACTCCGTGGTCTTGCCGCCCTGGTGGATGAGGAGGACAATCGCATCGGCGCCCGCGGCCTTGAGCTTGGGCACCAGCGCGTTCGCGGTCTCCGCCTCGTCGGTGAAGGTCACGCCGCGGACGGCCGACGGGGTCACCAATTGCTTGGTCCCCTTCAGCGTCATGCCGATAAAGCCGATGGTGATCGGCCCTGCTGGAGTGTCGAACCGTTTGATCCCGGTCGGCGGAAAGACCGTCGTGCCGTCCGCCTGGACGACATTGGCCGCGAGATAATGGAAATGCGCGCCACCGAACGGTTCGATCGCGCATGGGACGCGGCGGGTATATTTCGCGCAGCCGCCGCTTTGCATGCGCTTCAATTCGCCGACGCCCTTGTCGAATTCGTGATTGCCGACCGCGTTATACTCAAGACCGAGCAAGTTCATCGCATCGATGGTCGGCTCGTCGAGGTAATTGGCCGAGATCAAGGGCGACGCGCCGATCGTGTCCCCGGCCGATACCGTCACTGTCTCGGGATGCCCGGCGCGAAGGCCCGCCAGCGCCGCCGCGAGATGCGCCGCGCCGCCAGAGGTGATCGTCCGCTTGCTGCCGTCTGCTTCGGTCACTTCGACCGGCGGCGGAGTTTCGAGATTGCCGTGGAAATCGTTGAAGGCGAGGATCTGGACCTCGACCGGTTGCACGGTCCGCGGCGCCGGAACGGTCGTGCAGGCGGCAAGGCACAGCGCCGCGAGCGCGGCGAATTTTCGCAGCATCAGCGGGCGGGCTCCGCGCGGAGCGACGGCGGCTCGGCGTAGATCGCGTTCAGATAAGCCGCGAGCCGAACCCCCGCTTGGCTCAGCCTTTGCTCCATCAGCGGCGTGAACTTGTAGACGTAGGCATAGGACAGGTCCGGAACCGGCGGCTCCTTGCTCTTTTTGCCTGCCTCCGCGCGCGGCTTGTCGGCGGCGGTCGGATAGAGTCTGTCGCGATATTGCGCGCTCTCGCTGATCCAGTCGCGCGGGTTGATGTCCCACCAGGCGATGGTGTCCTGATCGCTGGTGTGTCGCTCGAGCTTCGCCGCGAGCTCGGAGAATGACAATTGCTCGTTGTCGACCAGCGCCGAATCCCAAGCCGCGTGAAGGTTGGTCGGCTTGCCGAAGAAGGTGACCTTCACGTCATTGCCGCCCTTGTCGCAGCATTTGCCCACGTGGAGCGGCTGATGGAGGTCGCCGACCAGGTGGACGATGAAACGCAATGCCAGCTGCTTGTCCACAAGGCTCGCATTGGGGTCCTTGAGCGTCCTGGAGAAGCGATCGAGCACCTCGAGCGCGTCGCCCTGCGGGGGCGCATGGTCATAGGTGATCCCGTCGAGCGTCACATAATGCCACGGCGTCGACGTTTTCTGCCAGAAGGGGGCGGGGTCGGAGCGCATCTCGTCGGGCCAGTTGGCGGCTTCGTCGAGGCTCTCGCCGCCATTCAGGATTTCGCGGATGTGCGCCCGGGCGAGGCCGGACAGCTGGGTATCGGCGATCGCCGCGACAACGCGGTGACCGGTCTTGCCCCAGGCGAGGGCCGGGGCGGGGACGCAAACCAAGGCCGCGACAGCGGCGCTGATCAGAAATTTGAGCTTCATCGTTTCGATCTCGGATTCGGACTGTCTAGCGCATGGCCCGTGCGCGCGCCTAAAGACAAGAGCATGACAGACGAAGAACTTATCGGCCTTGCCCGCACGGCCGCGAGCAAGGCCTATGCGCCTTATTCCCAGTTCCGCGTCGGCTGCGCAGTCGAATCGGTGGAAGGCGCCGTCGTCACCGGCGCGAATATGGAAAACGCCTGCTACCGGCTCGGCCTGTGCGCCGAGCAAAGCGCGCTGACCGCCGCGCAACACGCGTTCGGGCTCGACCAGGTCGCGCGCCTCGCGGTCGTCGGGGGAAGTGGCGACATGATCTGCACGCCGTGCGGCGGCTGCCGCCAGGCGATCCTCGAAGCCGCGCAACTCAGTGGCCGCGACGTCGAGATCCTCTGCGCCAGTGGCGACGGCGCCACGGTCGAGCGCCACGCGATTTCCGAACTGATCCCGCATGGCTTCGGCCCGGCGAATCTGCAGGGCTGACGATTGTGGAGGTGATCGGCGATTATCAAGGGCATGGCTATGCGCACGTCAAAGACCTGATCCCGACCGAGGTCGCCCAGGCCTTTGTCGCGGCGTTCAAGCAAGACATCGGCGAAGGCGCCCTGTCCGTCGATGGCATTACCGACTTTCCCAATCTGCTGACGCGGCCGGCGTTTGAGATTTACGGCCATTTCTACCCGCCGATGCTGTTCTTCCTGTGGGGCCTGACGCCGATCGTGAGCCAGATCGTCGGGCGCGAACTCCTTCCGACCTATGACTATCTACGGATCTACCGCGAGGGCGACATTTGTCGGGTTCATCACGATCGTCCGTCGTGCGAACACAGCCTGTCGCTGACGCTGGATTACAGCGACGGAGTGGCCTGGCCACTCGACGTCGAGACGCAAGAGACCCAGCCGTCGGCCAAGGTGTGCGAAGATTTCGGCACCAACGCCTTCGGCTCGGTGTCGATGGCGGTCGGCGATGCGGTGCTTTATCGCGGCGTCCATCATCGCCACGGCCGCATCGTGCCCAATCCCAACGCCTGGTCGGTCCACCTCTTCTTGCACTGGGTCGATCGCGACGGCCCGTTCCGCGATCAGGCATTCGACGGCAATGCGCCCCGGGGGAAACCCAACTTCCAGTTCGCCTAAACGAGCCGCCTTCGGCCTGACTATCGGGCGGGAACTAGTCGCATGGACGGTCGTTCTCAGGCGCAAGTCATGTCGAGGGGTGTCTTGGGTCTATTTCAGACCAGGAGAGACGCCGTGTCTGCACTGTGGCCGTCCGACCATCGACACGCCTTTGCGCCACTCCTTTTACGCCGGTGGCATCAATGCTGTTTATGATTGTGGGATACTTGCGATCGGGGGCTGAGGATCAGCTCATCGAGTTTCGCAACGAGTTCAGCGAGCATCTGGCTCAACCCTCTCCCAACATCGCCGCCATCGGCGTCCTGCGCGACCGGGACGGACGACGACGAGGCTATCTGGGATTCGTCGAAACCGACAGCTTCGACAATGCCGAGCGCTTTCTCAAGGACAGCCCGTTCTACCAGGAGAACCTCTACGAACGCATCGACGTCTTTGAATATGACGTTGAGGTCGGAAAGGTTGGCTGAGAGCTGGCCGCTTTTGTGAAGCCCTGAGCGGCACGCCGAAATTCAGGAAACCGAACCAATGCCCATCACGGAAAAAGCAGAGGGGGTAGATCGTCCGGCGCTGCTGCACCCGATCTTCGTCGGACTAGGCGCAGCGCTCTTGATCGCGGCCTTCGCGACCGACCTTTTCTATTATTCGACCGCACTGATGCAGTGGGCAAATTTTTCGGCCTGGCTGATCATCGCGGGATTGCTTCTGGCGCTGCTCGCGGCATTCGCGCTGCTGCTGGACATTCTGCGCGGCCGCGCGGGCGGGATCAGCTGGCTTCATTTCCTTGTTTTTGCATTGGTCGCGCTGCTGTCCCTGCTCAATGCCCTCGTCCACAGCCGTGACGCGTGGACCTCCGTCGTCCCGCAGGGGCTCCTGCTTTCGGCCATGGTGACGATCCTTCTTCTCGTCATTGGCTGGCGTAGCTGGAGCGTGACGGGTGTCCGCGCTCCCGACCGGGGAGAGCGCTCATGAACCCGTGGCTTCGCACGTCTGGCGCGCTCGCGCTT
>DATFUB010000125.1:0-3803 GCA_035261225.1 Sphingomicrobium sp. | reverse complement strand
GGCCGTCCGGTCTTCGTCCTGCGCGGCGAGACACCGGCTTTTCGCGACATGGCGCCCGGAACGAGCGGCGGCGACGTACGCCAGCTCGAAGAAGCTCTGGCCCGTCTCGGCTTCGATCCGGGCACAGTCGATGGCAACTATGATCAAAAGACATCCGCCGCGGTCGAGCGCTGGTATCAAAAGGCGGGGTGGGATCCGTTCGGACCGACGCGCGAACAACGCGCTGCCATCCTCGCGCTCGAGCGAGACTGGTCGGATGCAGCGCGCGGCCGACTTGCGGCCGAGGCCACGCACGAAACAGCGGTGCGAGCGGTCGCCGCCGCGCGGGCCATCGCGGAGCAGAACACGCGCCAGGCCGCTGTCGACAGCGCGGCGCGTGCTGGCGACAGCCGTCAGCTGGCAGACGCGCGCGCCGGCAAATCCCTCGCGCTTGAAACCGAACGCGCGCGAGCCACGCATTCCGCGACCGCGGCCAGCGCCGATGTCGCCACGCAGATCGCCGATCGGGCCCTGATCGTTCTCGATCCGCGCCAGACCGAAACGGCGCGTGCCGCGGCCGAGGCCAAGCTGAAAGTGGCACGTGCCGCGCAACGCAAGGCGAAGCTGGAAGCCGATCTGGCGATTCAGACCGCGGCGCGCGAGGCCAGTCTGGCCGAGGACCGAATCAAGGTCGCCGAGGCAGCCGTAAAGGCCGCCCGCCTGGAAGGCGAGCGCAGCGTGGGTGCGGCGCTGGAACTGCAAACGCTCGCCGAATTCGATGTCAAGGTCGCAAGCGAACGAGCCGAGCGACTGGACCGCGAACTCGCGGCGGCGCGCGCGAGGATCGGCGTGCAGGTTCCGGCGGACGAGGTCGTGTTCATCCCGTCGCTCCCGATCCGCGTCCACGAGGTGACCGCTGCCGTCGCCGCCAACGCTTCCGGGCCGGTGATGAGTGTCACGGACAACCAGCTCAGTATCGACTCGCAACTGCAAATTGAAGCCGCGCCGCTGGTGAAGCCCGGGATGAAGGCCGCGATCGACGAGCAGGCTCTTGGAATCAAGGCGACTGGCATCGTTGAGACGGTAGCGAACACACCCGGCACGCGCGGCGTGGACGGGTACCACTTCTACCTCGGGGTCAGGGTAGAGAGCACGCCTGTGCTCCTGGCAGGATTTTCCGTCCGGCTGACAATCCCGATCGAAACCTCGAAGGGCGCGGTCATCGCGGTCCCGACGAGCGCGGTGTCACTGGCTGCCGACGGAACATCGCGCGTGCTGGTCGATCGCGGCGGCAGGCAGGAATACGTCACCGTACAACCGGGGCTTTCCACGGGGGGGTATGTCGAGGTGAGCACCCCCGATGGGCGACTCGCCCCCGGCCAACTCGTGGTGGTGGGCTACAAAGCGGCGGAGTCGGCAGCGGTGAAATGAGGCAGGCCGAAGACATACGGCAGGCGTTGCCGATCGAAGCGGTTGCCGCCAATCCCGATCACGTGCTTGACCTGCGTAAGGTGTGCAAGCAATTCGGGACCGATCCCGCGGTCGACGCATTAATCGATGTCGACCTGGTGTTGCGGCGCGGCGAATGGCTGTCGATAACCGGTCCGTCCGGCTCGGGGAAATCGACGCTGTTGAACATCCTGGGTTGCCTCGACCGGCCAACCCGCGGAAAGTACCTTCTTGATGGTATCGAAACGACGACGCTGAGCGAGAATGAGCGGGCCGGATTGCGAAGCCGGCGCATCGGATTCATCTTTCAGTCATTTCACCTCCTACCGTATCGTACCGTCCTTGAGAACGTCATGCTGGCGGAAGTATACCGCCGGCACACCGGACGCGGGCGGCGCGAACGGGCGATGGAGGAAATTCGCCGCGTCGGCCTTGCGCATCGCGCGGATTTTCCGCCGTCCAAATTGTCAGGCGGCGAATGCCAGCGGGTGGCGGTCGCGCGGGCCTTGATGGGCTCGCCGAGTTTGCTGCTGTGCGACGAACCGACCGGCAATCTTGATTCCAAAAACACCGAGTCGATCCTGGACTTCTTCACCGAACTCAACAAAGAAGGAATGACGATTGTCGTCGTCACGCACGATGAAAACGTGGCGCGCCGGGGCTCGCGCCGGGTCAACATGAAGGATGGCGCGCTCTTTGGCGGAAGCGAGCCGGCATTGGCAGCTTCATCCAGGGCGGTCATTACGGCTTCGGGGATCACAGCGCGCGACCTTCTCGCCGAGGCAATCGCCGGGGTGATCGCGCGGCCGGCCCGCATGGCGCTGACGGTGCTTGGCATCGTAATCGGCATGTCGGCGTTGGTGGCCACCATCGGCCTCACTCGAACTGCCGGCAACCGCATCATCAGTCAGTTCGATCAACTCGCAGCCACGGAACTTTTTATCTCGGCGCGGCCGAGAATCGCGACCGGCACGATTGATCCGCGTGCCATTCCGTGGGACGCGCCGGAACGGCTCGCCCGGCTGAACGGTGTGGTGGCCGCGGGCCTGCTAAGCGACGTCAATGTCCACGACACTCTCGTCAGCGCCTCACCCGTGGTGGATCCGGTCAATCAGACAGCACTCAGGCTGGCGGTGCGCGCCGCCTCGCCGGATTTGTTCCGCGCGGTGCGCGCCGAACTCGGCTCGGGACGGTTTCTCGACGGCGGGCATTCTACCCGCGCCGATCGCGTCGCGATACTCGGCCCCGATGCCGCGCGCCGCCTGGGCATCAGTGGAGTCGAGCGGCTGCCCGCGATTTATGTCGGCGATCAACTCTACCTCGTGATCGGTATCCTCCGCGATGTGGTGCGAAAGCCTGAACTGCTTGGTTCGGTAATCATTCCCGAGGGTACGGCGCGACGGCATTTCAGCCTGTTCGGACCTGGCACGGTTGTCGTGGAGACGAAGATCGGCGCCGCTTCCCTGATCGCGCTCCAGGCGCGGGCGGCGCTGCGGCCGGACGATCCACGCGCGCTTCGCGTGCAACTGCCGCAGGAGCCGCGGCGCGTACGCGATGACGTGCAAACCGACCTCAATGTCATGTTCCTGCTGCTAGGCGGCCTGTCGCTCGTGGTCGGCGCGCTTGGGATCGCAAATATCACCCTGGTGGGCGTGATGGAGCGGACGGCGGAGATCGGACTGCGCCGTGCCATTGGCGCGACTCGCCGCCACATCGCAGCACAGTTTCTTATTGAGAGTGCGTCCATGGGTGTCGTGGGGGGACTGCTCGGATCCAGCGTCGGAGTGCTGATCGTGGTGGGTGTCTCGGCGTATCAGGTCTGGACTCCGGTGCTCGACCCGCTCGCTCCCTTGCTCGCGCCAGCCGTCGGCGGCGTGATCGGTCTGCTGTCGGGAGTCTACCCTGCCTCGCGCGCTGCCGCGCTCGAGCCGGCCGAAGCGTTCCGACACTAGAGCATGCTACTTTTGGGCGTTGGAGAAAGCCGTTTCGAGCACTTCGCCAATCGGTTGCCACGTGCGGCCGTCGAATTGAACCAGTCGCAGGTGTTTGATCGGCCGAAAGTTCCAAGGTCCAGTGTTGATTTTGATCCCAGGTAGCAAAATGGAGCCTTGGTAGTCTTCGAGGGCCGCCGCTTGCTTCATGACGTTCTCGCGAGACAGGTCATTGCCGCACTGTTTGAGCACTTGGGCCAATGTCTCGGCGGCCGCGTAGCCGAAGACGGCGGCACTGTCGTCTTTGCCACCGGCCTGATTATATTTGTCAACAAATGCCTGCCAGTCGTTGGTGGCTTGTTCGTCCTTCCAAGCCGGATCATTGGCATCCTTCAAGAACGCGGCTGTAATTACGCCCAAGGCGTTTTCCAAGCCGGCAGGCTT
>DATFUB010000124.1:0-13012 GCA_035261225.1 Sphingomicrobium sp. | reverse complement strand
CTCGATCGGCCACCCCTACGGGATGAGCGGCGCGCGGATGACCGGCCATGCGCTGATCGAAGGCAAGCGCCGCGGCGTCAAATACGTCGTCGTCACCATGTGCGTCGGTGGCGGCATGGGCGCGGCGGGGCTGTTCGAGGTGCTATAAACCGGACTCGAGTTCAGAAGCGAGACACCTGACATGCTGATTCCATCGCTGGCCATCCTCGTCCCGCTGCTCATCGCACTGTTGGTGCTCATGTTGAAAAGCTTCGGCATCAACCAGGAATATCAGCGCGGCGTGCTGTTCCGTCTCGGCCGCCTCGGGCAGACCAAGGGGCCCGGCTGGTATTGGCTGATCCCGTTCGTCGACCGGGTCGTGCGGGTCGACATGCGCACGATCACCTATCAGCTCGAAACCCAGGAGACGATCACGCGAGACGGCGTCGCGGTGCGGGTCAACGCGGTGTTGTGGTTCCGGGCCGATTCAGCGGTGGACGTCATCACCTCGGTCGAGAATTGGGTGTCGGCGACGGTCCAGGCGGCCGAGACCGCCCTGCGCGATGCGATCGGCCAAAGCGAACTCGACCACATGCTCAAGGACCGGCTGGCGATCAACACGCGCATGCAGGATCTGCTGTCCGCCGCATCAATGAAATGGGGCGTCGAGATCGACTCGGTCGAGATCAAGGACGTCGACATCCCCGAGCAAATGCAGCGCGCGATCGCCAAGGAAGCCGAAGCAATCCGCGAAAAGCGCGCCCGTATCATCCGTGCGGAAGGTGAGCAGGAAGCTTCGAAAAAATTGTCCGAAGCCGCCGACACCATTGCCGCCTCGCCCGGCGCGCTCGAGCTTCGGCGTCTCCAGACGCTGACCGAGATCGGCGTCGAGCATAACAGCACGATCATCGCCATGCTTCCGGTCGAGCTGGTCCACGCCGCGCGCAAGATCGCCGGTTTGCCACCGGCAGATTCGGATGGAGCCGCTTGAACCCAAACTGGCCCAAGCGGGTTAAGCGGACAAAGGGAGGCGCGACATGCCCGAATCCAACAGTCCGCTGATCGAGCGCATCGCCCGGGTGCTGGCTGGCGCGAAGCTCAGCAGCAATGCGGAAGGCAGCAACGGCTCGGCCGGCCCCGAGGTCGATCGGACGTGGCCCGAGCATCTCAATCAGGCGCAGGCGGTGCTCCACACGATGCGCGAGCCCGATGAAGCGATGGCCGCGGCGGGCGATACGGATACCTGGCGTACCATGGTCGAAGCCGCGATGGCGCAGAAGGTCGATTGAGCCTGCACGACGGAGGGAGCGGGCACACGCGCTCGGACCCGCGCTGGACGCTGGTTGCCTGCGTCCTCGCCTCGAGCCTGTCGTTCGTCGAGGGATCGGTGCTGAGCGTCGCATTGCCCGCGATCCGCGCCAGCTACGGCGCGGGTGCTCAACAGGTTCAGTGGGTGGTCAACGCGTATCTGCTGCCACTGTCGGCCCTGCTGCTGCTCGGCGGGGCGCTCGGCGACCATTTCGGACGACGCCTTTTGCTGGTCATCGGCACGAGCATCTTTGCGATCACCTCGCTGGTCTGCGCGCTCGCACCGAGCTTGCCGATCCTGCTTGCCGCGCGCGCCGCGCAGGGGATCGGTGCGGCTCTACTGCTCCCCAACAGCCTCGCGCTGCTCAACGCCGCATTCCAGGGTGAGAAACGCGGTCGCGCGGTCGGTATCTGGGCCGCCGCTGGAGCGGCGGCGGCCGCGATCGCACCGCTGATCGGTGGCTGGCTGGTCGGCAATGTCGGGTGGCCGGCGATCTTCTACATCAACCTGCCGCTCGCGCTCGGCGCGATTCTGCTCGCACTGCGCTTCGTCGAGGAGAGTAAAGAACCTGGCGGCGGGCGGACCGATTACGCCGGCGCGCTGCTCGCGACCGGGGGACTTGGCGGCCTGACTTATGCACTAACCTGGTGGTCGGCATCGGGACGCCTTACCAACCCAGCGCTGATCGCGCTCGTGGTTGGCGGCGCACTTCTCGGCATGTTCCTGTGGGTCGAATATCGTCTGAGCGAACGCGCGATGATGCCGCTGACCTTGTTCAAGGGCTTGTGCTTTTCCGGACTGAACCTGCTCACCTTCCTGCTTTACGGCGCGTTCGCGGCGGCAATGCTGCTGATCCCCTACGTCCTCATCACCAGCGGCGGCTATTCGCCGGTTCAGGCGGGCCTGGCGATGCTTCCGCTACCGGTGCTGATGACCTCGATTTCGCCGACCATGGGCGGTCTCGCGGCGCGGATCGGCCCGCGCATCCCGCTCACCATCGGCCCGCTGATCGTCGCGGCCGGATTAGTGCTGGCCGTGCTGATCGGACCGGACAGCAGCTATTGGACCGGTGCCTTTCCGGCCATTTCGGTAATGGCGGTGGGAATGACGATCGCCGTCGCGCCGCTCACCGCATCGGTGTTGGGGTCGGTCGAGGAGCGGCATGTCGCGATGGCGTCGGGGTTCAACAGCGCGGTCGCGCGGACCGGCGGGCTGATCGCCACCGCGCTACTTGGCGCGGTCCTAGCCAGCGACGGGGCGCGGCTGTTCAGCGGGTTTCACATGGCGATGGTCGTATCGGCCGCGGTCTCGGTGCTGTCAGCAATGGTCGCTTTGACCATGCTCGGCGGAGTGAAGATGAAAAACGCTGCCTAATTATTGGCGGCGACGAATTTCTCGACGACCGGAGCGATCTGCTCGCGCCATTTGCGGCCGTTGAAAATGCCGTAATGGCCGACGTCCTTGGCCATGAAATATTGCTTCTTCGCTTTGGGCAGCTTGGTCGCGATATCGAGTGCGGCCTTGGTTTGACCGATCCCCGAAATATCGTCGCGTTCGCCTTCGATGGCGAGCAGCGCCGTGTCGCGGATCGCCGCCGGATCGACCAGCCGACCGCGATGCTCGAGTTCGCCCTTGGGCAGCGCGTGCTGCTGGAACACGACGTCCACCGTCTGCAGATAGAATTCCGCGGTCATGTCGCAGACCGAGCGATATTCCTCGTAGAATTTCTGCGTGGACGAGGCGCTCTCCTCGTCGCCGACGACGAGATGCTTGAACATCTCCCAGTGACTGATGAGGTGCGAACCGAGGTTCATGGTCATGAAACCGGCGAGCTGCAGGAAGCCCGGGTAAACCTTCCGCCCGGCGCCGGGATAGATCATCGGCACGGTGGCGACGACGTTATTCTCGAACCAGGCGAACGGGCGCTGGGTGGCGAGGGTATTGACCGCGGTCGGCGCCTTCCGCGTGTCGATCGGGCCGCCCATCATGGTCAGCGTCCGGGGGCGCCATTCATTCTTGTCGGCGTTCATCAGGGCGGTCGCGGCGAAAGCGGGAACCGCCGGCTGACACACCGCGAGTAGGTGTGGGCGCTCGCCGGTCTTCATCCCGATCAGTTCGAGAAACTCGATGAGATAATCGACATAATCGTCGAGATCGAAGCTGCCCTCGTCGGTCGGCACGAGCTTCGCGTCGCGCCAATCGGTAATGTAAACATCGAAGCTCGGCAGCAGCCGCTCGACCGTTCCGCGCAGCAGCGTCGCATAGTGGCCCGACATCGGCGCGACGATCAGCAGCCGCGGGCCATCGTTCACGCCCTCACGGTAGAAATGCTTCAACTGCCCGAACGGCTTGCGGAGGAGGATTTCCTCGTGGACCGGCACGTCCTTGCCGCCGACGTGGGCCGTCTCGATCGCGAATTCGGGCTTGCCGCGCGGCGCCGACGCGTGGGCGAAGACCTCAAGGCTCGCCGCGACCAGCGGACCCATCGAGGTGTAACCCCATGGGTTGGAAGGATTGTTGAGCCACCCGGCTCCGAGCCCCGCGAGTTTGCTCGCACCTGCGAGAAATGAACGCTGCACTTCATAGGCGTCGTAGAGCATCGAACCTCAATTCTCGGTGGGGGAAGAACCGATGTGGGCTCCATTGGCCTCCCATGCAAGCCAATGTTGCACCGCAACAGCCTGGGCGTCCTGTTGTGTTGCCCTCAGGCCGCGTCTGAAGCGGCGGATGCCAGCCGCGCATGCGCGCAGTCGAGAAGCGGCTGATAGCGCGGATCGTCACGGATCGGATCGAGGTCCGCGTCCCTGACCGCATATTCGACAAACCATGGGGTCGCCGTTTCGAAGACGTCGGCGAGCAGCTTGAACGCCAGATCGGGATCGCGCAGCCGAGCGCTCGCAAAGCAGGCGAAATTATACCGCATGGTCATGTTCTCGGGCTCGACCAACAGAGCCTTGTTCATCCATTCGATCGATCGATCGTATTCGCCTAACTGAGCCAAGGCGTTTACGCCAAAACCCAGGGCCGAGCCGTTGTTCGGATCCTTCGCTAAAGCCTTCTCGGCGCGCTCAAGTGTGATGGCGGCGGCCCGCCGCGCACCATCCTCGTCGCCAAGGGCATCGAGGGCGCACAACAGCATTCCCGGATCGGCGACGCTTGTTTCGCCGAGCTCCGCCGCACCGGCGAAATACGCAGCTGCGTCCTCGAAACGATGTTCGACCCACGCGAGGCGCCCAGCCTCTGCATTTGCTTCGAAAGATTGGGGATCGAGCCGAAGCGCGATCTCGATCTCGACCCCGGCAGCTTGGGCATCGCCGTTCTGCCACATATGCCGCGCCTTCACCGCGTGAGCCTCGGCCAGATTGGGGTCGAGCATGACGGCCCGTTCGACCGCATCGAAACCGGTCTCGCCAATCTTGCCATGGATAAAATACAGCGCCGTCTGGGCAACCGCCATCAAAGCCCAGGCGCGCGCGTAATTGGGATCGATTTCGGTCGCTCGTTCGCACAGCTTTACGATCGGCTCGAGCCCGCGCCGCTCGCCATCGCGACCGCTTAGATAATAGCGGCGGGCCATTAGGTAGAGGTCGTAGGCCTCGGGGCTTTCCGTGCCGCGGGTCGCGATCGCCTGCTTCTCCTGCGGAAGCAACTTCAGCTTGAGAGCGTCGACGATCGCAAGGGAGATTTCGTCCTGGAGCGCGAAAACATCGTCGAGTTGGCGATCGTAGCGTTCGGCCCAAATGTGACCCCCGGTCGAGGCGTCGATCAGCTGCGCGTTGATGCGAACCCTGTTCCCAGCCTTGCGGACGCTCCCTTCAAGCACGTGGCCGACGTTTAGCTTTTGAGCCACCATAGGCACATCGACATGCTTGCCCTTAAAAGTGAAGGCCGTGTTCCGCGCAACGACCGAAAGCGCCGAGACTTTCGACAAGTCGGTGATGATGTCCTCACTGATGCCGTCGCTGAAATACTCCTGAATCGGATCATCGCTCATGTTCGCGAATGGCAGCACGCAAATGGACAGCTTGCTGATTGGGCGGGTCGGACGAGGCGCGGCGGAGCGGGTGTATTGCCCGGCCGGTCCGGTCAATTCGGCAATGGCGGCCAAGACCTTGTTCCACGCCGGCAAGTTAGCATCGCCATCCCAGTCATGTAGGTCGGCAAACTGGATGCGATCAAACGGCATCGGTAGCGCGCTGCCGTCAAGATTGAGCTGAACCAACTTCCGATCCGTCCGCGCCCGATCCGCTTCTGACCTTACCCATTGCGACTTCACGGCTTCCGCTGACCACAGGACGAGTACCGCTTTCGCCCCCGCAAGCCGCTCCTCGATGACATCCGCATAGTCGCGGTTCGCCGGGAGATCGGCATCCCACCACACGTCATATCCTTGCGCGCTCAGGATTTCCGCGGCGGCGCTCGCCGCGGATGCTGTCGAACGCGCGTAGGAAATGAACACGTCCGACATCCGATGATCTCCAGCCGACGCAGGCTTCTGCGCTCAAAACAGCCGCAACGAAAGGTTGCGCTGGCGAACCGTAATCCAGGCGCGATTGTTCGTGCGCGCCAATTGAGGCGATGGCGCGACACTGCTAGCCAGCGGCAATGGCCATAAACGCTGCCACGCGCCCGCCGGGCCGTTCGGTCAAGAACCTCCGGATGATCTGGAGTTTCGCGACCCGCTACCCGGCGCATATCGCGATTGCCGCCCTCGCGCTGCTGGTCGCCGCGGCCGCGACTTCGGGCGTGCCCTACGCCTTCAAGCTGATCATCGACAAAGGCTTCGCGTCCGCTGGCGACGTCGGCGACATCGGCCGGTGGTTCGAATATCTTCTGATGCTGGTCGGCGTGATGGCGGTCGCGACAGCCGTCCGGTTCTATTGCGTTTCCTGGCTGGGCGAGCGGACAGTCGCCGACATCCGGCTCGCCGTGCACCGCAATCTGCTACGTCTGTCGCCCGGCTTCTTCGAGGAAAACCGTCCGGCCGAGATCACGTCGCGAATTACCGTCGACACGACGATCATCGAGCAAGTCGTCGGCACCACTGTATCGGTTGCCTTGCGCAACGTCGTGATGGGCGCGGCCTGCATCATCATTCTGTTCGCGCTCGCCCCGAAGCTGGCCGCCCTGATTCTGCTCGGAACGGTCTTCGTGGTCGTGCCGATCACGTTCCTCGGACGCCGGGTGCGGGCGATCTCGACCCGCAGCCAGGACCGCATCGCGGATGTCGGCGCGGTCACCAGCGAGGTGCTCGGCGCAATGAAAATCGTCCAGGCGTTCGGTCAGGAGCAACGCGAGACGTCGCGCTTCGGGGACGCCGTCGAGCGGGTGTTCGCGACCGCCAAGCGCCGGATCCTCCTCCGCGCGCTGATGACCGCGATCGTGATTTTCCTGATGTTCGGGGCGATCACCCTGGTCATCTGGCAAGGCGCCGTCGACGTCGCCGCCGGCCAGATTTCGGGTGGCACGATTGCCGCCTTCGTACTTTACGGCGGACTGCTCGCCGGGGCATTCGGAGCTTTGTCGGAAGTCTATGGCGACCTGTTGCGCGCAGCTGGCGCGTCGGAGAGGATAACCGAGCTGCTCGAGGCCGAGCCGGAGATCAAGGCGCCGGCAAACCCTGTCGCACTGCCCGAGCCGTCTCGCGGTGAACTCGTGTTCGAGCATGTCACGTTTCATTATCCGACGCGGCTCGACACGTCGGCGCTCAACGATTTCTCACTGTCGGTGAAATCGCGCGAGCGTCTTGCGGTCGTCGGCCCATCGGGCGCGGGCAAGACCACCATATTCCAGCTCGCCGAGCGCTTCTATGACCCGCAACGCGGCCGGGTGCTGCTCGACGGCGTTGACCTTAAGGACGCCGATCCGGCCGACGTCCGTCAACGGATCGCCATGGTTCCGCAGGACGTCGTGATCTTCGCCGCCTCGGCACGCGACAATCTGCGTTACGGCAATTGGACGGCGACCGAGGACGAGCTGTGGGAGGCGGCGCGTCAAGCCAATGCCGAGGATTTCCTGCGCGCCCTCCCCAACGGGCTCGACACGTTCATGGGCGAAGGCGGTGCTAGGCTGTCCGGCGGCCAGCGGCAGCGGATCGCGATCGGCCGGGCGTTGCTGCGCAATGCACCGCTGTTATTGCTCGACGAAGCGACGTCGGCGCTCGACGCGGAAAGCGAGCGGCTGGTTCAGGATGCGCTCGACCATTTGATGGCCGACCGGACGACGATCGTCATCGCCCACCGCCTGGCGACGGTCCGTGCGGCCGACCGCATCGTGGTCATGGACCAGGGCCGGATCGTCGAGGAAGGCACGCACACGGAATTGGCCGCGCGCGGCGGCCTCTACGCCCGGCTCGCGCGCCTGCAATTCGAGGATCGCGCCGCCTAGGCTTTCGGCGGCGCGCGGCGGGCAGTCGCGCGCGGCTTTTTCGCCGTCGAGCGTTTCGTTGCGGCGCGCGGCTTCTTCACGGCAGCCGTCCTGGCGGCGGGCTTGCGCGCCGAGCTTTTCGCGCGAGCCGTCGAACTTTTCGCCACAGATTTGGCGGCGGTGGATTTGCGCGCGGTCTTGCGCTTGGCGGCGGCGGCGGCTGGCCGCGCCGGTGCGCTGTCGCTCCATTTGCCCGACATCACCCGCTGCGCCGCGTCAGCAACGGCTTCGGCGATCAATGCACCGAGCTTAGCCGCGCTCGAGGCGACATTGCTCGCGGCCTGTTGCGCGGTATCGGCGGCGTCGAGGCCAGCGTCGCGGATCGCTTTGCGCGCCTTGGGGCTGGCGCTGATCGCGGCGGCGGCGGCAGCGAGGCCGGCGGCGAGCATTTCCTTGCTCATCGCCGCCTTGGCGATCTTGTCGACGGTAGATTTCGTTTTGGACGTCGAATTCGACGCAGTTTTTCTTGCGGGTCTGGCCATGGTTTTTTCCCTCTCGTCGAGAAAAGACACTTTAACGCAGTAACGGTTCCCTAACGGTCACCGACGCCGCGCGTCAATTTTGCGTCCGGCACAAATGTAAAGGGCACCGCCGCGGTATCGCGGCGATGCCCTTCGACATGGTCAGCGGCCGAAGGTGACGGCCGTTCGATCAGCCTCAGGCGTTAAGAACACCCTCCTCCGACCTGCCTGCTGAACCATGAGACATCGGATCACCTCCTTTCGCTGCGTTGAAGCTGCATGCGAAGATGAGTCTTTATTGGCGCGAGCGCAAGGCTTGTAATGATGTGAACATTCGGCAATTGTCTTCGACTTCGCGTAACGGGCGCTTGCCATCAACAAGGACGCAGGACGCGATCCGTCGCATTTCCCCCGAGGTTCAGGGAAAGTTTGAGTTTGCGTTGTTTGACGTGACCGTATCATTCGACTTCGGCACCTCGCAATTTCCAAACGTGATAGGCACCGACTGTCCCCAATCGTCCGAGTCCGCCTGGACCTGGAAGTGGAGATGCGGACCGGTCGTGCGGCCCGTATTATCCGAAAGCGCGATCGGCTGACCCTGCTCGACGACCTGATTTTGATTGACCAGCACCCCGTTCGGCTGAATGTGAAAGTACCAGCTGGTCAATCCGCCCGGATGACGCAAGCGGACGGTGTTACCCCAGTTTTGCAGGCTCCCGTTCGGAAACGGCTGGTTGGTGCGTGAGGTCGCGGCGTTCGGATTGTAGCTGGCGGTTTGCGATTCTTGCAGCCACTCCACCGTTCCGCCGCGCGCCGCGCGGATCTGTGTGCCGCTCGGCAACATGAAGTCGAACGCATAGGATTGGCTCCCGTTGTGGGAGCCTGGCGGCGGGTTGTTGTTGCCCTGCCCCACCTTGCGCGAGTCGCCGCTCTTCCAGGGATAGCGCCAGGCGCCGACGGCTTCATTTTGGATTTCGATGAAACCCATGCGCAGGCCGTGCGCGAAATGAGCCGCGTCCTCGGTCTTGAAATCGACGAAGCAGCGGCGATAGCTCCACCATTGGGCGCCCGAGCCGGGCTGCCAGACGGCGGCGTAGCGGCCACCCTCGGTCGCGAGCTGAACCAGCCGGAGCCCCTGCTTGAAATAGGTTCGATCCTGGGCCTCGATCTCGCTCGGAGTCATGCCCCAGCGGACCCATTGGGCCCCCTTCCCGGGCCGCCACACCGCGGCGAAACGGCCGTTGTCCAGTTCCAATGAAGTCAGCCGCAGTCCCTTGTTGAAGTAAGCCAGATCCTGCGTCTTGAATGCGGTCGGCGCCATGTCCCACCTAACCCACTGGGCCCCGCTTCCCGGCCGCCACACGGCGGCGAACCGGCCGTTGGTCACTTCCAACGACGCGATGCGCAGGCCCTGGTTGAAGTAAGCCAAATCCTGCGTCTTGAATTGGCCCGCGCTCATGTCCCAACGAACCCATTGGGCTCCGTTTCCGGGTTGCCAGACGGCAGCAAAGCGTCCGTCCTTGATTGCCAGCGAGCGGATTCGCAGCCCTTGGTTGAAATAGGCCAGATCCTGAGTCTTGAATTCGGCGGCCGTCATGCCGGAGCGCCACCATTGGGCTCCGCTGCCGGCCCGCCAGACCGCCGCGTAACCTTCGGCGTAAGCCGAAGCGCCGGGCAGAAGCATGATCAAGAACGCGCTGAATGCTCGCATGGCAACCTCCCGCGACTCATCCGAGCAAGCGTTAATTTTAACTCAGGCTAGCAATCAGGGCAAACTTCAGTATCGGCAATCCTCGATCACCCGCGCGATTTCCGGCCAGGCCGGCAAAACCAGCGCCGGCTTGTCGGCAACATAGATCGCCAGCCGGCCGTGAGAGAAGGCTAACGCATCGAGCAACGGATCGTAGGCGGGGATCTGGATGGTCTGGCGCGCGGTCGCGGGATCGAAGCTCGCCGGGACGCTGCGCGTCATCGTGCTGGTCCAGACATTGAGAAACGGCACCGCGACGCTACCCGGTTTCGAAATACCGACCCGCCGTGTCGAGCGGACGCAGCGGACCGTGAGCTGGGGCATCGCCGAGGCGTTGAGGAAGGTCGCGGCGCTGCCGTCCGGCGCCGGCGCGAAGGTCCAGCTCCCGGCGATCGGGATGGCGTAGGTGAAATCGGGCGTCGCCGGCGGCGGCGCAGCGGTCTGGACCGTGGTTTGAGCTGGGAGCGAGGACGCGGCGGCCAGCGCGAACGCAGCGGCAATGAAGACTTTCATGGGGAAATCAGCGGCTCAGCTTGTCGACTTTTGCCCGCAGCGCGTCGAGCTCGGCCTTCAGCTGCTCGACCTCGCTGTCGCCCGATTTCGGCGGCGCTTTGCCCTTGCCGGTGAACGCCTGGGCGGCGTCCTCGAACATTGCCATGTTGCGCTTGGCGAGGTCGGCGAACATGTTGGCGCCGAGCGCGTCCTTGACCGCGCTCTGGTTGCGCTGAAACGCCTCCATCGCCGATTCGAGATATTGCGGCACGAACGTCTGCATCGAATTGCCGTAAAGCCCGATGATCTGCTTGAGGAAGTTGATCGGCAGCATGGTCGCGCCGCCGCGAGCTTCTTCGTCGACGATGATCTGGGTCAGCACCTGGCGGGTGATGTCTTCGCCGGTCTTGGCGTCGACCACTTCGAACTCGCGACCCTCACGCACCATCGCCGCCAAGCGGTCGAGCGTGATGTAGGCCGAGCTTTCGGTGTCGTAGAGCCGCCGGTTCGCGTACTTCTTTATCGTCACCTTTGCGCTAGACTTGGCCATGCACCGCTCCCGAGGACGTCCAGGCGATCTACTACCGGACCATAGTGCGGTGCAACATGAACGCGCCCCACGACCGTTGCCGCTGTTTCTCGAGCTGGTGCGCGAGGTGTCGCAGCGCGACCCCGAACTCGCGCGCCAGGCGCTGGCCGGGCTCAAAGCGTACGAACGCGCAGAGCGCGGCAGCGCGCCTCCGCACAAGCCAGAAGTCGCGCGGATCAACGGGACCTGCCTGCGCGATCATGGCGGCGAGGGACCACCGGCCGTGCTCGTCCCTTCGCTGATCAACCCGCCGCACATTCTCGACATGGATCGCGACGCATCGCTGACCGAGGCGGTGACGCTTATGGGCCGCCGGGTGCTGTTGCTCGACTGGGGTCCGGCGAAGGATCGGGCCGAGGCCAGCGTTGGCGACCATGTCGAAGGATTGCTGGTGCCGTTGCTGCGCGAGCTTGGCGAGCCGGTGGCGCTGATCGGCTATTGCCTCGGCGGGACGATGGCGATTGCGGCGGCCAATCTGATCGAATGCGAGCGAGTAGCGACTCTCGCCGCGCCGTGGAATTTCGCGCTGTACCCGGAACGGTCGCGCACAGCGTTGCAGGACATGTGGCGCCATTCGCAAGCCGCGGCGCAAGCGCTGAACGCGCTGCCGATGGAAGTCCTGCAGGCGGCATTCTGGTCGCTCGACCCCGAGCGCACGGTCAGGAAATTCGCAAACTTCGGCAAACTCGATCCGGCCAGCCCGGACGCCCTCCGCTTCGTCGCGCTCGAGGATTGGGCCAACGAGGGCGAGTCACTGCCCTTTCCCGCGGCGCGCGAATTGATCGAAGACCTGTTCGGGCGCGATTTGCCCGGTTCCGGACAATGGCACGTCGGTGGACGCACGATCACCGACCGCCTAGCGACGCCTCTGCTCAACGTGCTGGCGGCCGACGACCGGATCGCACCTGCCGCCACCGCTCCGGCGGGCGATGCGGTCGCGATCCCGTCCGGCCACGTCGGAATGATCGTCGGCTCGGCTCGCGCCAGGCTCCACGACACGCTTCGAATCTTCCTGGGAGGCGCTTGAAGATGACGGTGCCAAGAAAGCGATGCGAATGGGTCAACCCGGACGATCCGTTGATGCTCGACTATCACGATCGCGAATGGGGCGTGCCGGTGCATGACGACCGCAAGCATTTCGAATTCCTGGTGCTTGAAGCGGCGCAGGCGGGGCTGAGCTGGTCGACCGTGCTCAGGAAACGCGAAGGCTATCGCCGCGCCTTCAGCGACTTCGATCCGCAAAAAGTCGCGCGCTACACCGACAAACGCATTGAGGCGCTGACACTGGATCCGTCGATCATTCGCAACCGGATGAAGATCGCTGCCGCGGTGCGCAACGCGCGCCAGTTCCTCGCCGTCAGCCAAGAGTTCGGAAGCTTCGATTCCTATGCCTGGCAGTTCGTCGACGGCCGCCCGACGGTGAATCACCGAAAATCGACGAAGGACATTCCGGCGATGTCGCCACAGTCCGACGCGTTCAGCAAAGATTTGAAGCAGCGGGGCTTCAGCTTCGTCGGCTCGACGATCATCTACGCCCACATGCAGGCGATCGGCATGGTGAACGACCATCTGGTCGACTGCTTCCGCTACCGCGAGGTGCAATAGCTGGCGGAAGGCGTTGACCCCGCTTGTCGGTGACGCCGCCTGAGGCTAAGCGGCGCGAGCCAAAACGCACCCGTAGCTCAGCTGGATAGAGCGCTGCCCTCCGAAGGCAGAGGTCACAGGTTCGAATCCTGTCGGGTGCGCCATAAAATCAATGACTTATATCAGCTCTCTTTTCTTAGTATGGAATACGTATGGAAAAGAGGGGGTCGAAATGACTGATTCGGCCAATGTCTTGTGTGGATGGCTCCCGCGTTGCAAGCGGCGATTTGATGTTTTGACGTTTGGTCGGGTGCAGTCTTGTGTCCGGCCTGTTGATGCGGCCTTTTTCGCGACCGCTGGCCCTGATGGTATCCGCGAACCTGGTCCCACTCTGTTTTGCAGGCTTTGATGCCTTCGACATT
>DATFUB010000123.1:0-19954 GCA_035261225.1 Sphingomicrobium sp. | reverse complement strand
AAGGCGCTCGACACGATCGCCAACAATATCTCGAATATCTCGACCAGCGGGTTCAAGCGGACCGAGGTGCGCTTCACCGAAGTGCTCGCAAGCCAGCCCGACAGCGGCGTCGCGAGGGCCGATCTGGGCGCCAGCGCGGCGACCAGTTCGGGCGTCCGCTCGGACCTGATGCAGATGCTCAACGAGCAGGGCAAGGTCGAGTCCACCGGCGATCCGATGGACCTCGCGATCAACGGCAGCGGCTTCATCGAGCTGATGGGCGCGGGCGGGCAGACGATGCTGTGGCGCGGCGGCAAATTGAAGGTCGGCGACGAGGGGCGGCTGACGACCGTGTCCGGGCTCGAGCTCAAGGCGAACATCACCGTCCCCGGCGACACGACCAATTTGGAAATCGGATCGGACGGGGTGGTTCGGGCGAAGGCCGGATCGTCCGAAGAGATGGTCGAGACCGGCCAGATCAGGCTGGTCAAGCTCGACGATCCCGCAAACGTCGAGGTGATGGACGGCGGGCTCTACCGGGTGCGCGACGGAGTCCAGCTGACCGACGCCAGGCCGGGCGAGGACGGGGCGGGGATGCTCGTCCAGGGCTCGGTCGAACGCTCGACCGTCGAACTCAACCAGGAGATGGTCGAGATGCTGATGGTTCAGCGCGCCTATGCCGCCAATGCCCAGATCGTCCAGGCCGCCGACCAGCTCGCCGGCCTCGCCAACAATCTGCGGAAATAGGGGTGGCGCAAGCGATCTTCAGCGCGGTTCTGGCCGCGGCGGTGGCGGTGCGGCTGACGCCGGCCGCCGATGTTGCAGTCGCTGACGGGCATGTCCGGCTGGCGGACATCGCCGAGGTTTCGGGCGCCGATGCCGCGGCCTTCGCCGGGATCGAGATTGCGCGGGTTCCGGGCAATGTCGCAGCGCTCCCGATTGCGCGCGTGAAGCTCGCCAGCCTGATCGAGCGCGCGATCCCCGGAGCCCGGGTCAGCGGCGATCTCGACGGACATGTGACGCTCCATTCCATGACGGCGCCGTCAGCGGCGGTATCGCTGCCCTATTCGCCGGACACGCCAGCGATCGAGCGCGGCCAGAAGCTCACTTTGGTTTCGACGGTCGGTCCGGTGGTGATTCAGCGGCCCGTTGTCGCGGCACAAAGCGCTGCAAAGTCGGACAGCCGCCTGTTCGTGCGGACCGATGACGGCGAGGTCATTTCCGCACCGCTCGCCGGGGGAGACGCCCAATGATGTCACGGACCATTACCGCGGTCGTGCTGTGCATGACGCTGTCCGGCCCGGCCGCTGCCGACAACCTTTATCGCGGCTCCAACTGGTCGTCGATGAGCGCCGACCGGCGGGCGACCGACGTCGGCGATGTCTTGACCGTCGTGATCTTCCAGGCCGCGGAATCGAGCAACCTTGCCACCAACAGCTCGCGCAAGGCGACCGACCTCAGCGGCTCGATCAGCGGCGGCCATCTGTCCGAAAGTGGCGAGCTGTCGTTCGGCGGCGGGTACAGCGGCCGGGGCGAAGTCAAGCGCAGCGAGAAGCTGATTGCCCAGATCACGCTTACGGTTCAGGGCGTGATGCCCAACGGCGACCTCGTCATCGCCGGCGAACAGTTTCTCAAGGTCAATGGCGAGCGCACCCGCATCGGGGTTCGGGGGCGGGTCCGGACCGCCGACATCCTGCCCGACAACAGCGTCTTGTCGAACCGGATCGCCGACGCGCAGATCGACTATGACGGTCGCGGTTTCGTGTCACGCAGCGCCAGGCCGGGGCTGATCAACCGCATCTTCAGTTTCCTCGGGCTCGGTTGATGCGGCGCGCCCTTCACATCGCACTTGCACTCCTTGGATTTGGCGCGCTGCCGAGCGCCTCATTTGCGCAGCAAGTGCCGCTATCGACGCTCGGCCGGTTCGATGGCTGGCGCGAGAATTCGCTGATCGGATATGGCCTTGTGACCGGCCTCGCCGGATCGGGCGACACGCGCCAGAATGAAGTGACCCGCCAGGCGCTGCGCAATGTGCTGAGCCGCCTGGGTACGTCGGTTACCGAAGACCAGATCAGCAGCCGCAATGTCGCGGTGGTGATCGTCACGGCAAGGCTGCCGGCGTCGGCGAATGTCGGCGACAAGATCGATGCCAACGTGTCGTCGATCGGCGATGCGCGAAGCCTGGCCGGCGGCACGCTGCTGATGACCCCGCTGCTTGGGCCGAACAGCCAGCCTTACGCGCTCGCGCAGGGCGCGCTGATCACCGGCGGCCATAGCTTCGAGAATGATCTCAACTCCCAGCAGAGGAACTATCCGACGAGTGCAATGCTCCAGGGCGGGGCATCGATCGAGCGTGCGGTCGACGCGACGATTCTTGGCCAGAACGGCGTCGTCACCTTTCTCCTTAATGACCCGAGCTTTGCGACCTCACGGCGGATCGCCGATGCAATCAACACCCGCTTTGGGGGACGGATCGCGGAAGCCAGAAGCGCCGACGAAGTGCGGATTTCCTACGGCGGCGGGCGGGGCGACCTGACCGCCTTCGCGGCCGACGTTCAATCGATCCTGGTTGAGCCCGAGCGAAGAGCCCGCGTGGTCATCAACGAGCGCACCGGGACGATCGTCGCCGGCGGCGACGTCATGATCTCGAGCGTCGTCATCAGCCAGGGCGATATCCGGGTGACGGTAACCGGCCAGCGCGACGCTTCGCAGCCCTCCTTCATCGACGGCTTCGCCAGGGACATTCGCAGCCTGGTAGTGACCAACACCCAAATGGACGTCGACCAGGGCTCGAATGACGCCGTTGTCAGCTTCCCCAACACAACCGTCGCCGACCTTGTCCAGGGACTGTCGCGCGCGCGGGTCAACACGCGCCGCACGATCGCAATCCTTCAGGCGATCAAGGCCGCCGGCGCGCTTCACGCAGATCTTGTGGTCCAATAGGCTCGAACATGAACCCAGCCATCTCAGCCATTATCAACAAGGCGCTCGACGGACTCTCGCTTCGCTCGACGGCCACCGCACAGAATATCGCGAACGCGAACTCGGCGAACTATCGCCCGGTCCGGGTGTCATTCGAAACCGCGCTCGCGGCGGCCGCGGCGAAGGGCGAGGAGGCGGTGCACGCCCTCGCGCTCGAGGTCAGCGACGCCGATCCGGCCGGTGGACAAGGCGTCCGAATGGATCTCGAACTTGCGACCCAGTCCGAGACGGCGATGCGCTACGGGGCCCTGATCGACGTGCTCGCCCGCGAACTCCAGCTCCAAAGAACCGTCATCCGGGGAGGCCAGTAAGTGGAAGCAAGCGCAATCAGCCGTACGGCGCTCGACGTCGAATGGCAGCGGCTCCAGGTGATTGCCAACAATCTGGCCAACGCCAATACAACGCGCACGGCCGAAGGCGGTGCGTATCGCCCGCTGCGGCTGGTGTCCGGGCCAAGCGCGAGCTTTTCCTCCCTCCTTCGATCGACCTCGCACACGCCGCTTTCCGGTGTCCAGGTCTATGGCGTCGAGCCGGTCGCCGGAAACGTGCGGCGGGTCTACGATCCCAAGCATCCGCACGCTGACGCGGACGGTTTCGTGACCTATCCCGAGATCGATCGGGCGAGCGAAATGACGCTGATGATCCAGACGTCGCGCGCTTATGAAGCCAATCTGGTCGCGCTCAATCTGGCGCATCAGATGTACGCCAAGGCCCTCGAGCTCGGGCGTCAGTCATGAGCGCGGTCCCGCCAATCTCGGCAAGCGCGCTGCAGCCCATTCTGCAGGCCGCCGTCCAGCAGCTTCCGATGGCTGCCCCGGCGGTCGACGGAGGAAGCTTCGCGTCCTTTCTCACCAGGAGCCTCAGGACGATGGAGACCAAGGTCGCGCACGCCGACCAGATGGTCAAAGCCTTCGCGCTCGATGACAATATCCCGGTTCACCAGGTCACTTATGCGCTCGAGGAAGCGCGGCTGTCGGTCGAGCTTGCGATGCAGGTCAGGACCCGCCTGCTCGAAGGCTATCGTGAACTCATGAACATGCAGCTGTGAGCGGGCCGATGTCGCAAGCCTCTCTTGCCTTGCCCGCCCGTCAATGGCGGCTGATCGCCTTCACGCTGATCGGCATCGTCGCGGTGCTCGGCGCGGCTTATTATTGGTTTTTCAGCAGCGATTATGCCGTCCTCGCCAAGGGCATCCGGCCCGAGCAAGCCGCGGCGATGGTCGACGAACTCAAGAAGCAGGATGTTTCGTACGAGCTGCGCGATGGCGGAACGACGATTCTCGTCCCCACCAACCAGGTCGACGGAGCGCGGCTCGATCTCGCCAGCGGCGATATTCCGGTCAAGGGAACGGTCGGTTTCGAGCTGTTCAATCAGTCCGACATGGGGCTCACCGACTTTGCGCAGAAGGTGAATTATCAGCGCGCGCTCCAGGGCGAGATTGCCCGGACGATCATGACCATGGACGGGATTGCTTACGCCCGCGTCCATCTCGCGCTGCCCGAGCGCTCGCTGTTCCGCGCGAGCCGGAGCGAACCCCGCGCCGCGGTCACGCTGACGCCGCAGCCCGGGGTCGACATCGACGCCGCCCGGATCGCCGGGATCCAGCGGCTGGTCGCGGCGACCGTACCGGATCTCGCCATCGATCAGGTCGCCGTCCTGAATGAGCGCGGCCAATTATTGACTCCCGAATTCAGTGATGTGCCGGCCGCCGCCGGGTCGGATAGCGCCCTCGAATTCAATTATGCGGATCGCGTCACCCGGGCGATCGCCGAAGCCGCGCCCCGGGCGCACGTGCAGGTCAAGGTGACCGTCGTTCCGCGGCCAGACAGTCCGCTCGCCGAACCAGGCGCGGCCAGTGCCGGGGGGTCGGACCGCGACCATAGCCTGCGCGTCATTCTGTTCGAGCGGACGCCGCTGGGCGCAACCGACCAGGCGGCAATTCGCCAGGCGGTTGCGGCGGAACTGACGCTCAATTTCGCGGCCGGCGATCAGCTTTCATTCTCGCCCGCACCCGAGGTTTCGGCGCTTTCGACCCTGGCGCCGGCGGCCGGACCATTCCAGATCCAGCCGGCGACGCGCGAGGCGGCCCAGGCCGAGTTCATGGCGCGCCTGACGCGTTCATGGATGCTTGCATTTGCGGTTTTGGCGGCACTCGTGGCGGGGGTTGCGATGTTCCGAATTCGCCGGGATCGCACGCAGCGGCGGGCGGCGCTGGCCGAGCGGATCCGCCGCCAATTCCTCCTGCCGGAAGGGGCCGCCAATGCGGCCTGACGCCCAGGCAGAGCTGATCGGCGAGCTCAAGCGCCTGAGTGACCGGGAATTGCGCCTGACGCTCGGCCAATTGAGCCCTGGCGAGCGCGACCAGGTCCTGGCGCTCATCGAGGAACCGGAGACGCCGGAGCCGCCGGCTCCGTCATTCGAAACATTGGTCGGGCTTTCCCCCTGGCTCTTGAAAGCGATCGAGGGCGCGAGAGAGCCAAATGTTGCGGCAAAGCCGCTGACGCCAGCAACGCGCTCGGCCTTGTTCGATTCATTGGGCCGGATTTCAAATGTCAGGTCGAGCAACGCAACGCAGCGCCCCGCGCACGACACTTTTGTCGGGCGATTGCTTGCCCGGCGCAAAGCAGTCTCGTGAGCCAGATCATCAAATCGCCGGTCGCCAAGACCCTGATCGTGCAGCCGTTCGGGAACGCCGGCGCAACATCGCCGCCGGCCAAATTTGAGCCCGAAGTCCTGTTCGAAGCGAGAATTTCGGAGCTGGCGGCGGAGCTCGCGGCACGGGACGAGGCGCTCGCGAAGCAGCTCGACGACGCCCGGGCCGAGGGAGCCGTGGAAGCACTCAAGGCGCGGAGCGATGCCGAGGCGCGCGCTCTTGAAGAGCTCAGGACCGTCCTCACCGCCGCTCGGGGAGCCTGGGAGGATCATCTGAGCTCGGTCGAAATCCTGTCGACCGGCCTAGCCCGGGCTGTGCTGGCCAAGGTTTTCTCCGACGCGGATGGTCGCTCGGAACAGGTCGCAAGCTGCATCCGGCAGCGGCTGCAATTGCTCGAATCGAATTCGATCGTCCGGGCCCGGGTCAGCAATGACGATTTCTCCGCTGAACAACTGAGCGCGCTTGCATCCGAGCTTGGGACCGCCCTCGAGATCGAAGCCGATGCCAAACTCCAAAGCGGAGCCTGCGTCATCGATCTTAAACTCGGCCACATCGAAGTCGGTCCGGACGCGCAGTGGAAGCGGATTTCCGGGCTGCTCGATCGGATCGAGTGCGAAGGCGTGCAATCGTGACGGCGTCTGCCCTGCTCGAGATCGAGGCGGCAGACTTCGCGCCGCGCTTTGGCAAGGTGCGAAGCGTTTCCTCAGGCCTGATCGAGGCGAGCGGCCCCGACGGCGTGATCGGCGAAATTTGCGCGATCGAAGGGGGGAGCAGGGAGAACCCCGTGCTCGCCGAGATCGTGGCCCTGGACGAATCGCGGGTTCTTCTAAGTCCGCTCGATTCCACTTGCACCGTTCCGCTCCGCTCGCGCGTGATTGCCCTCGGCCAGGGAAGCACGGTCCCGATTGGCGACGCATTTGCCGGACGGGCGGTCGATGCGTTCGGACAAAAGATCGACGGCCGGGATTCCCTTCGGACCACCGCCCGCCACCCATTGCAGGGTATCGTTCCCGCGCCGCTCGAGCGATCGGCGCCGACGACCGTCGCGGTAACGGGCATCAAGGCAATCGATGGCCTGCTCACTCTGGGGAGAGGCCAGCGCATCGGGATCATTGCCGCAAGCGGGGTCGGCAAAACCAGCCTGATGGAACAGCTCGCGACGCAGACCCAGGCGGATCATGTGATCTTGTGCCTGGTTGGCGAGCGTGGCCGCGAGGTTCAGTCCATATGGCGGTCGGTCGAAACGCGTAAGGACCGGGACCGTTTTACGATTGTCGCCGCGACGTCCGACGAGAGCGCGGCCCACCGGGTAAGGGCGCCGTCGTTCGCGCTCGCGCTTGCCGAGCATTGGCGTTCAAAGGGACGGCACGTCCTATTGTTCGTCGATTCCGTCACGCGCCTGGCCATGGCATTGCGGGAGATCGGGCTCGCCGCCGGAAGTCCGCCGACGGTTCGCGCCTACACGCCGAACGTATTCTCGGCCTTGCCGCGCATGGTCGAGCGCTGCGGCGCCTTGATCGCCGGCGGAGCAATCACCGCGGTGATGACGGTGTTGAGCGAGACCGACGATGCCGACGATCCCATCGTCGAACTGATGAAATCGCTGCTCGACGGGCATATCATCCTGTCTCGCGTCATTGCGGAGCAGGGACGGTTCCCGGCGATCGACGTCATCCGCAGCGTCAGCCGCGGGATCGAAAAGCGCATTGAGCCGAGCCACGCGCAGGCGCACCGCGAGCTCATCGCCATGCTCTCCACCTATGAAGAAAGCCGCGTCATGGTGGAAACCGGCGCTTATCGGGGCGGCACCAATCCAATTCTCGACCGGGCGATCCACAAGCACAAGCCGGCTCAGGATTTTCTGAGCCAAGGCATGGAGCAGGCGGTCCCGTTCGAGCAGAGCGTCGCGGAATTGTGCGCGCTTGCCCGAACCAACCCATGAAGTGGACCAGGCCCAGGCTCGGGATTGCAGCCAAGCTCCACGCCATCGAGCGCGCACGCAGATCGGCGGCCGAAGCCGATCTGATGAGTGCGCGCAAAGCGGCGGATGAGGCCGACGAAGCGGCCGTTCGGTCGCAAGAGCTGCTCGGGGAGGCCGAGCGGGAATGGAATGCCAATCTCGCATCGCCCGGGTTCAGCCTCGAGCTGCAGTTCGGGCTTGGTCACCATTTGATTGCACGCGAGCGCGACCTTCAGTCGAGCGACCGCGCGAAGCATGAAGCCCGGGACAAGCTCGAGCAATCCCGCGGCGGATGGCAACAATCGGAAGCCAATGTCCGCTCGGGCGAGCTGGTTCTCCACAAGGGCCGGCGCGCTTTGTCGAAGCGAACCGATGAAGCGCGCGACAACGCGCTTTCCGAACGCACGACCTGGAAGTGGTTCCGCCAATGACCAGTATCGCTCCATCTCTCCCATTTCCCACCGGGCCGATTGGCCCGGACCAGGCGCTCGCCAACCGCGAGCCCGGGGCCGGGGCCGAACCGAATTTCGCGGCCGTGCTTGCGCGGGCTCGAACCGGTTCGTCGGTCGGCTTTGATCCGGTTGCCGTCAGGCTGCCATTGCACGAGCTCAAGTCGGCGCTCGCGCATGTGTTCAATGCTTTCGGATTCTTCCCGGCAGAATCGGATCAATCCGCGCCGGCCGTCGTCGAGGCGGAGAGCCCGGCCGCTCCCACGAGCGGCGTTGTTCCAGCTCCAGCCAAAACCCCGGATGATCCGGCGGGATCTGATCCGCGGCAGGCAATCGATGCGGCAAGGCCAGGGTCCGCCGGCCCGACGGTTCCGGACAATGGAGATCGGCGGGTCGATCGTCATTCGGCTGTTCGGGCCACCATCGCATTGGGCAGGGAACCGCGCGCGGTCCCGGCGCCGGTTTCCCGCGGGGACGTCGCCGATCTTCACCGCGCCGAGCCGTCACGCGACCGGCCTGGGCTTGAGGTTTCCAGGCCCGGCGCGAAGGTCGGCCCGGAGCAACAGGACCAGATCCGGTTTAAGATTGGCGATTGCGTGGTCGACCTTCTCGCACGCCTTCATGATCTGAGCGACGACGAAGAAACGAGACTGATCGCCGAGCTCCAGGCCGTGCTCGAGGAACATGGCTTCTCGCTTGCGAGCGCAACCATCAACGGGATGCCGTTCGTCACCGGCGTGCTTGAGAGGAATAGCTAATGGCGCTTGCCCCGATCTCGGGCGCGGCTCCGGCCGCGACGCAGCCAGGCACAACTCAGGATACCGCGACGAGCGCGTTCAATCTGAGCTTTGAGTCGCTCCTGAAGATCATCCTGACGCAGCTGACCTACCAGGATCCGCTCAAGCCGATGGATAATTTCGAGTTCGTCTCGCAGCTCGCGCAATTCTCGCAAATTCAACTCGGGCAAACCACGAACGACAAGCTCGAGCAGCTCGTCGCCTCGCAGGTGACGGCCCAGGCGACGTCGTTGCTCGGAAAGACGGTCGACATCCCGGCGGGCGCATCGACGTTGACCGGCAAGATTACGAACATCGCTTTCGCGGACGGCGTGCCGAAGGTCACGATCAAGACAGCGGGGGGCCAGAGCATCAGCAACATTTCGATCAGTGCAATTTCGCAGGTCAGGGAAGGAAACTAGCATGTTTGGAGCGATTTACGTGGGCCTCAGCGGCCTTAACGCCTACTCCCGCGGCCTGCAGCAGGTCAGCAATAACGTCTCCAATCTGAACACCTCGGGTTTCAAGGGATCGGACGTCAGTTTCAGCAATACGGTTGGATCAAGCACCAATGGCGGCCTGTCGCTTTCCGGAACGACCAGCGCGGGCATCGGCGGCGTCGAACTCGGGACGCTGCAGCGCGATTTCACCCAGGGCGAACTGAGGCAAACCCAGCGCGACCTCGATCTGGCGATCGATGGATCAGGGTTCCTTGTCCTCACGCGGGGCGACCAGACTTTCTACACGCGGACCGGAAGTTTCGAGGTCGACAAGGACGGCTACATCGTTCTTGCGGGCACGGACTATCGGCTGGCGACGCTCGACGGCTCGGGGCGGGCGGTCACCCTGACGATCGACGCCTATCGCACCGATCCGCCGGTGAAGACCACGACGATCAAGTTCGCCGACAATCTTTCATCGACCGCGACCAACGATCCGACCACCGGCATCGCCTACACGGTGAGCGACGTGAAGGTCTATGACCCGCTTGGCGGTCAGCACACCTGGCAGATCCAGTTCACCAAGGACACCAGCGCCACCGCCAGCCCTGGCGACTGGATCGTCAAGGTCATCGACGAGCAGGGGAATGTTGTCGGCAAAGTGACGGATTCCACAGGAGTGGTCACCAACCTCGGGACACAATTGCTCAAATTCAACCTGGGCGAGGTCGATCCGACAACAAGCATGCTGACGTTCAGCGACTCCGCGAGCGGGCTTTCGGTCGTGCTCGACTTCTCGTCGAAAGTGACGTCATTTTCATCGGGGTCGGTCTCAACACTCCGCGCCGCATCGGTCGATGGACACGGTCTTGGGAACATCGCCAGCGTGACGGTCAACGCCGACGGCGAGCTCGAGATCGGCTATTCCAACGAGGAGAAGAAGTCGTTGGGCGCCATCGCCATCGCCGACTTCCACGATCCCCAGGAGCTCGAGCAGCGCAGCGGCGGCCTCTATGTCGACCCGGGCGATGCCGGACGCCAGCTGTTCAGCACGGCATCCAAGGAAGGCGGACGCGTCCTGTCGCATCGCCTGGAGGCTTCGAACGTCGATCTGGCAAAACAGTTTGGCGACCTCATCACCATTCAGCGCGGCTACCAGGCATCATCGCAGATCATCAGCGTCGCCAACGACATGATCCAGCAATTGTTCGGCATCCGCGGTCAGGGCGGTTGAGGTCAGACCAATGCAAGCCATCGTGAAGCCCTGGCTCCCGTCCGATGCCATTCAGCCGGCCGCGCTTGCTCCTGTGCTGTCGCGGATTCTCCGCGACTGGAGCAAGCATTGGTTCGTCACCGACGAAGCGAGTGCGGGAGCTGCTTTTCAGGACGATTGGCCGGCCGCGCAGGCGTCGACGAACTGGCGTTCGGCGGGGAGCTGCGCGTCCATAGCGCTCAATCCCACGGTCCAGGCGGCGGTCGGGTCGGCCATGCTCGGCTGCGCAATTCCGCACTCTCCTGTCCAACCCAGGGACCGGGAGATTATTGACTGCCTGGCGACCGTTTGCATCGACGATCTGTTGAAAAGGGTCGCGCAATTGTCGGGTGAAGGCGACGCCGACGTCGGACCGCGCTCCGAGCCGATCGACCTCGATGCGTGCAATTGGTGGGACGTCTCGTTCAGGAGCGGCAAGCGCGCCTTCAAGCTCGCCCTATCGTCGATCGCTCAGATCCGGATCGTGAAGCGGGAGCTTCCGGCCGCTCCAAAGCCCGAGCTCAAGGCCGTCGCACGGGGGCTTGGGAAACAGCAGATCGGGCTGACGGCGGACGTCGGGCGGAGCGCGATCAAGCTGGCCGAACTCAAGGACCTGGGGGTCGGGGATATTGTCCTTCTCGACCGCCTATCGACCGAGCCGGTCGACCTGTTGATCGATGGCTTCGCGTCGCCGCTCGGCGGCATGCTCGAGAGTATCGACGGCCAAACCTGCATCCTACTCGACTCCTTCAAGGACCAGCGCAATGCCTGACAAGCCCACGAACGTTCGCCTGGTCGAAGGGGAATCAAGCGACCTCAAACGCATCGATCAAAATGTCATCGCCGGCGTCGAGGTGGTGCTCGAAGCGCGGTTGGGCTCGGCGGTGATGAGCGTTGCCGAGCTCATGAAATTGAAAGCCGGCGACTGCGTTCCGCTCGATGCCGCGCTCAATCAGGATGTCGAACTTCGCCTCAATGGCATTGCCGTTGCGCGCGGCGAGCTCGTCACCGTCGGCACCAGCTTTGGCGTACGGATCGTCGAAATCGTCAAGTGATGTTTCATGTGCGCCTTGCGATGATTGGCCTCATTGGGTCCGCGCTTGCCGGTGCCGCCGAGGCGCAGCGTCTCGGCGGCGCGGCCGATGCCGACATATCGCTGGTGCGCGTCTTTCTGGCACTGCTCTTCTGTCTACTGATCGCAGGTCTCGCGGTCTTTTTCCTCCGCCAGCGTTATGGCGGGCGTTCGCCGTCCTTCCTGGTCCGGATGAAATCCAGCCCGTCCCGGATCCGCGTTGTCGAGAGCCGCCGGATCGGTCCCCAATCCGACGTCACCATCGTCGAATGCGACGATCGCGAATTTCTGCTCCTCCTCTCGCCCGGCGGCCCCGCGTTGCTGCGCGAGCGGCCTCTCGAGCCCGCACCCGAAGGGTCCGGGTGATCGGATGAGCGTTCTTGCCATGCTCATTCAGGCGGCCCATCCCGTGGCCGCCGTGGCGCCTTCGGCATTGCTTCCGGCAAGCAGCCCGGACCTGGTCCGCACCGCGGTCCTCCTGACCGCGCTCGCGCTCATTCCGACCATCGTCATTTGCATGACGAGCTTCGTCAGAACCGTGATCGTCCTGTCGATGGTCCGCCACGCCTTCGGCATGCCCGAGACCCCGCCCAATGCGGTGCTCATCAGCCTGTCGCTCTTCCTCACCGCCTTCACCATGTCTCCGGTCATCGACCGGGTGAATCAGGACGCCTTCAAGCCGTTGATGGCCGGCGCAATCACGCCCGAGCAGGCAATCGAACGAGGCGGCGGGCCGTTTCGAACCTTCATGCTCGCGCAGACGCGCGACACCGACATCGAGACGATCTACGCGATCGCCAAGGCGCCGGTTCCCGATCGGTCCGAACAGGTCGAAATCCTCAAGCTCACGCCCGCATTTCTGCTCAACGAGCTGAGGGTCTCATTCACCATCGGATTCGTGATCCTTCTGCCATTCCTGGTGATCGATCTCGTCGTCTCGAGCATTCTTTTGTCGCTCGGGATGATGATGGTTCCGCCGGCCAGCATCTCCCTTCCAATCAAGCTCCTGATGTTCGTTCTGATCGATGGCTGGCGTCTCGTCATTGAGGGCGTGCTGGGAAGCTTCCATTGACCCGGCCGCCAAGAGGTCTCGATCTGCTCGTCCGGCCGGAACGGGCCGAGGCACTGCTTTGGTGGCGTTTGCGCTTCGAGAAGCGCCAGGAAGCGCGCGAGCCATTGTTCAACCGCTATGCGGGATTTGCGCGTTCGATCGCGCAACGGGTGCGGTCGTGGGGGGAAAAGGCGACCGTCAAGGATGCGGAGCAATGGGCCTATACCGGGCTCCTTCAGGCGATCGACACGTTCGATCCGCTCCACGGCTCGCGTTTCGAGGCCTTCGCCAAACCGCGGATCGCGGGCTCGGTGCGCGATGGCTTCGCGCAGGCCAGCGAACTCGAAGCGCAATGGACCTACCGCCGCAAGCAGGAACGCGACCGGTTGCGCTCTCTGAAGGAACGCAAAGGATCGGAAGCGAAGGATCCCATCGAGGCCTTGGGAGAAATCGCGGCTTGCCTGGCCGTCGGCCTGATGCTTGACGGGACCAGGTTGATGGGGGGAGATGAGGCGCCGGATCCCGGTCCAAGCGCCTATGAAAGTCTTGCCTGGCGGCAGACCCAGCTCGTGCTCGAACGGGAGATCAGCAGGCTGGCGCCCTCGGAAGCGAGCGTGATCCAGCAGCATTACGTCAATGGCCTGAGCTTCACCCAGGTCGCCGAGTTGATGGGCGTGACGCGCGGGCGGATTTCGCAGCTGCATAGGGCGGCGCTCGCCAAACTTAGAAAACGTATGTCGAGGGAGTATTAGGAACGTGATGGCTGGTCAGAAATATTGCGACGAGAAAACGCTTCAGGATCTCGTTTCGGCACTCGAAGGCGGAGCAACGGACGACATCGATCGCACCGATCGGCTGCTCGCCGAATATCCCGAGGACGGCCGGTTGCATTTCCTCCGCGGCTCGATGCTTGCCGGCATCGGCCGGTCGATCGAGGCGCTTGCCGCGCTGCGCAAGGCGGTCGAATTCGCGCCGGACATGGCGATCGCGCGGTTTCAGCTCGGCTTCTTCCTTCTGACCTCCGGTGAGGCGGCCGAGGCGCTTTCCGTCTGGGGGCCCCTGGCGCTCCTCCCAGACACTGATTATTTGCGCTTGTTCGTCGGCGGGCTGACCCATCTCATTCGCGACGAATTTGCCGATGCCGTTCGGCTGCTCGGGGAAGGGATTGCCGTCAACCAGGAGAACCTGCCGCTCAATCGCGACATGGGCCTGATCATCGAGCAGGTCAGCAAGCTGGACCCGGGCGGCGCGCCCGTCAGCGGGGAGGAGACGATCTCGGCGACCAGCCTGCTGCTCGGTCAATTCAACCCGCGCCGAACCACCCATTAGGCGGATCCGATGAGCGATATCGGCCGGGTCGATCAGGCGGTCCTGCAGCTCAGGGCGCAGCTCCAGCGGCTCGCGCGTCAGCGTTCACAGCGATCCGACGCCGAGGTTCGTGCGGATCCCAAGCCGCTCGCGCGCCTGCGCCAGGCGAGTTCTACTGAAGCGTTCGGCGACGATGAATTTCGACGAAAGTTCGTTCGGGCGCTGCTTACCGAAGAACTCGGAGAAGCGCTCGGCAATCAGCCCGAGTTCGAGCGGATCGCCAACGAGGTCTGGCGTCTGCTTGACGAGGATCCCGACACGCGAGCGATGATGGACGATGCCATCCATCAGCTCGGAATCCCGGGAGCCTGATTCGCTAGCGCAGACCCATTCGGGCAAGGGCCTGCGCCGCCGTGTCGCCGCGCTCATTGACCGGGGTTTGGAGAATCTTCTCGAAAATCGCCCGGGCCGCGTCCGGCTTTCCCTGACGCGCCGTCATCAGCGTTTTCGCGAAGGCCGCCGAAAAGCACTGGCGATCGAGACGTGTCGCGACGGCCATTCGCCTCCGGGCATCGGCGTCATTTCCTTCAATGGCGTCGACCACCGCAAGAGACCCATGGCTCTCCGCGAAATTATCATCGATCCCAAGCGCGCGCTCGAAGCGTGCGCGCGCCTCGGCGGTCTTGCCGGCAATCAGATATGCCCATCCCGCGGCAATCCAGGAGCCGATATGATCGCCGAATAATTCGGCGCCGCGGTCGATGTCGCTGGTCGCCTTCTCGCTGTCATTCTCAAGCAGACGGGCAAGCCCCCGGCCGATCCAGGCGCGCGGGACATGCTGGTTCCCCTCAAGCGCCCGGTCGAACAGCCGAACGGCCTCGCCGGAATTCTGCTCGCCAAGCGCCAGGGTCCCGAGCGTGGCGAGTGCGTCGGGATGGTTCCCGGCCCTTTCGGCGCTCCGGCGCGCGAGCTCTTCATCCTCGATATCGAGGGCGAGGACCGAGACGGCCGCGGCGAGGCCCTCATGATCGGGATGGAGTTCGACATATGTCCGCGCGAGCTCGGCCGCGCCGTCGAACTCGCCCTGATCGTGAAGCAGCTGGACATGGAGCATCGCCGCCTGAGGCAAGGCGGCGGTTACCTCATTTGAAAGGAGCTCAAGCGCCCGCTCGAAATCCTTGTTCATGGCGAGCGACCAGGCGAGATTGAATTTGATCGCCGGATCCTCAACGCCGCGGGCAATGAGGGATGCGAAGGTGCGCGCGGCGTCGGAGAAGTTGCGCTGCTGCATCTCCGCGACACCCAGCAGGTTGAGGTCGCGCTCGGTAAGTTTGTCCCGATCCTTCCCGAGAAGCTCGGCGGCGATCGCGGCCTCTCCAACGCTTAGCGCCTGCTCGGCCGCGTCCGTAATCAACGCCGCATTGCCGGGGTCGGCGGTAACATAGCCGAGCAAGCGCTTGAGGCGTTCGTCCGACGCTTTGGCAATCAGGTCCTGGTCGATAACGGCCATCTGGCGCATGCTCCTCTTGGTCAGGCTTCCGCCCGGACGACGTCGAACGAAGTCAGATTAATCCGGGTCGGGATTTCGGCGACCGACAGGATCGAAAGCTTGGGCAGCGTTCGCCGGGTGAAATTCTTGAGGTGCCGGCGCAGCTCGTTTCCGCACAGCAACACGGGCGCCCGGCCTTCGCGAAGCATTGCATCGGTCAGATTGACGAGATTGCGCATCAGCGCCTCGGCCGTTCGCGGTTCCACAATCAGACCGTGGCTCGCGCCTTGCGCGATACTGGTCGCGATCTGATTTTCAACCCGCGGGTCGAGATTGAGGACCGCGAGATCGTCGTGCGCGCCGCGCAGCTGGTGGCAGATTGCATAACTCATCCTCTGGCGGACCAGCTCGGTCAGTTCGGCCGGGTCTTTCTGGAAGCGGGCAAGGTCGACCAGATGTTCGGCGATTGCTTCGCTATTGGCAATCGAAATGCCCTCGGAGATGAGATTCTGGAGGACGCGCTGGACGTCGGACACGGCGAGCAAATTGGGGACCAGCTCTTCAACCAGGCCAGGCTGCTGAGCGCGAACGCCGTCGAGCATGTGAACGACCATCGGCCTTGAGAGCAGCATGGAAAGGTCGCCCTGGATGACCTCGCCGAGATGGGTGACGAGGACGGTGACCGGATCGATGATCTTGAACCCCGCTTCGCGCGCCTTGTCTTCGGATCGTCCATCGATCCACAGCGCCGGCAAGCCGAATGAAGGATCGAGCGCGTCGATCCCGTCGAGGCTGGGATCGAGCTTGCGCTGGCCGATCGCGAGGATCCGCTCGGGGTGAATCTGCGAGGCGGCAAAGCGGGAGCCGAGGAGACGTATTTCGTAATCAAGATCGCCGAGACTGTCGGTATCCGTTACCCGGACGTTGGGAATGGCAAATCCAAAGAGCTGCTCATAGTGGCGCCTGAGACCCGCGATCCGATCGAGCAGTCCGGTTTGATCCCTGGAATAGACGGCGGCCAGGGCGGGGCCCAGGCGAACCTCGATCGGCGCCGGACCGGAACGTTCCGCGGCTTCTTCCGCCTCGATCAGATTTGTCGCGGCCTCTTCCGAAGTCCGTTTGCGAAACCGCGTCCAACCAAAAATGGCGGCGCCGATGATCAGGACCAGCGGCCATTTGGGCATCCCGGGAAGCAGCAGCAGGACGCAGAGGACTCCGGCGACGATCAACGGAATCCGCGGAACCGACGACAGCTGCTTCAGCACTTCGGTGCTCAGGTCAGCATCGGCCGACGAGCGCGTCACGATGATTCCGGTCGCGACCGATATGACGAGCGCCGGCAGCTGGGTTACGATCCCGTCGCCGACCGTCAGCAAAGTGAAGCGTTCGAGCGCCTCGTGCCAGGGCATCCCCATTTCGAGAACGCCGATCGTCCAGCCCGCGATGATATTGATGAGGACGATGATGATCCCGGCCACCGCGTCGCCTTTGACGAACTTGCTGGCGCCATCCATTGCTCCGTAGAAGGACGCCTCTTTTTCGAGTTCGGCTCGCCGGCGGATCGCCTCTTTCTGATCAATGAGACCCATGTTGAGGTCCGCATCGATGCTCATCTGCTGGCCCGGCATGGAATCGAGCGTGAACCGGGCGGCGACCTCGGACACGCGCTGGGCGCCCGAGGTCACGACCACGAACTGAACGACGACCAGGATCAGGAATACGACGAGGCCGACGACAAAATTGCCCTGGACCGCGAACGAGCCGATCGCGTTGATCACTTCCCCGGCATTGGCGCCCGTCAGGATCAGCCGCGTGGCGGCAACGTTGAGCGACAGGCGAAACAGCGTCGCCACCAGGAGCAGCGACGGGAACGTCGAAAAATCCACCGGCTTGGCGACGTAGAACGTCAAAAGCAGGATCGTGATCGCCAGTCCGAGATTGGTGATGATGCTGAGGTCGAGCATCGCGGGCGGGATGGGCGCGAACAGGATCATCAACACCAGGAGCACGCAGCCCACCAGCGCCAGGTCTTTATTCTCTCTCAGGAACCGGATCATCGATTAGCTCGCCGTTTCTGGGGGTTGTGCTCGAAGCTTTGAATAATGGCCGGCCACACCGGAATAATGGTCTGGCGCGATTTCGCGGCCGGCGGCGATGGAATGGAAAATGGCGCGGGCCAAAGGCGGGTCGGCGATCACTGGAATGTTGCGCCGGACCGCTTCCCGCCGCATGACCAAAGCGAGCTGGTTGCGGGCCTTGGCTCGGACCGTCGGAGCGCCCATCGAGTCGGCGTCATAAGCCAGCGCGACCGAATAATGTTCGGGGTTCACGAGGAGGAGGTCGGAACCGCCAAGCTTTCCAACCCCCTCGGTCTGCTTGAGGAACTCGGCGTGAAGTTGCTTGCGCTTGGCCTTGATCCGCGGCTCGCCTTCGCGCTCCTTGAATTCGCGCGTCAGTTCGCTGCGGCTCATGCGCATCTGCTTGGCGAACTCCCGCCGGGCGATGATCTGGTCGATCGCGGCAAGCATGAGCGCGGCCGCCGCGAACAAGGCGAGCAGCCGCAGGAAGGAATGCCACAACAGGGTTGAAAGCTGCCCGGCGCTGGTCGCCTCGAAGCCGGCCCTGGCGATCGCGTAACGGATGCTCAGCACCGCCAGGGTGGCGTAGATCAGGAATTTGAGGATGCTCTTGAGGGCTTCCTTCAGCATCCTTGCCGAAAACAGCCGCTTCAAGCCCTTCGCCGGATTGATCCGGCTGAAGTCGGGCTTCAGCGGCTGCGAGCTGAAGACCAGCCCCCGCAGCTGGAAGATCTCCAGAGGAACGATGATCACCAGCAAGGTGATCCCGAGCAGGACGAGTATGGACATCGCGATGGCGGTATCCTGACTCAACAGCCTCAGGGCCAATTGGGGGTCGTCCAATCCTTCGAAGCTCGAGAGGTTGGATCGCATGATCGCGACAAGCTTGGCCGCCAGCGTGGTGCCGGCGATCGTCAGGAATAGAAGGAAGCCGGCAAGCGAGGCGAGATAGCCAAGGTCAGTGCCGCGGGCGATCGTGCCTTTCTCTCGCGCTTTGGCGAGCTTGAAAGGTGTCGCTTCCTCGGTCTTGTTGAGCTCGTCGCCAGCCATCGATCAGACCAGTTGCAGCATGGTGTCCAGCGCGAACCGGAACATTCGGACAAAGAGGGCCGCGGACCCGGCAAGCGCGATCGGCAGAAGGACGAGGGTCGCGATGGCCTTCACCTGGAAGCCGAGGAACAAGACGTTCATTTGCGGCAAGGTGCGCGAGATCAGGGCGATGGACGCATCGATCAGGAACAATGTGAGCAGCAACAGCCCGCCGCCGCCGAAGGCCATCACGAAAACGGCGGACAGATAGCCGGCCAGAATTTGGAGTGCGTCACCGCCAATCGCTGCACCGAGCGGCACATGGTCGAGCGAAATCGACCACACGGCGAGAAGATCCGCTGGACCGTTGGTCGCGAAGAAGATCGCCGCCGCGGCATAAGCGAAGAGCATGCCGATTAGCGGTGTCTGCACCCTCGTGCTGGGATCGGCGAGCATGGCGAAGGCGTAGCCCGCCTGAAGATCGACGGCTCGCCCGACGGTCAGCAATGCGGCGTATGCGAGTTGCAAGGCGAGCGCCAGGGCCATGCCGATCACGAGTTCGCTTGCCGCGACCGACAAATAGCCGATTCGTTCGAGGTCGATTGCCGTGGTTTGCGCCGGGTGCCCCGACATCATCCATGCGGACAATGCGAGGCAAAGCAGCAAACGAACCGTCGCCGGCACGCGCATCAGCGTGAACGGTGGGGAGAAAGCGAGGGTGGGCACGATTCTGAGGCTGACCAGCAGCATGACGATGAGCGCGTGTTGGAGGTCCTGCACGCGGCTAAAGTCCGGCGAGCGCGGGGATGTCGGAATACAGCCCGATCGCGAAATGGGTGAGGGTCGCAATCATCCACGGGCCGAGCAGAATCAGGAGCCCGGCGGTGACCAACATCTTGGGCACATAGCTCAAGGTCATCTCCTGGAGCTGCGTGGTCACTTGGAAAATGCTGATCAATAGCCCGACAACCAGAATGGCCAGCAAAATCGGTCCCGCGACGATCAGGCTGGTCCACAGCATATTGTCGAGCAGGCCAAGCGCTCGCCCGGAATCCACGATTCAGTTAACCCCCGGAATTAAACTAATCTTTGGATTCGGCTTAATCACATTAGCAGCCACTTCAAGGTGGGCAACCGAGCTTCCGGCGCGCCCGAAAAAGTTTCCAGACCGTTGCAAGGAATCCTCGCTTCAGGGCGTCCGGAAATTCTTCCCTAAACATCTGCGCAATTCCGCTGATTACCCTGTGAGGCGGTGAGGAATGTCCTGGTCGCCCGGGTGATCGAAGCGAAGCGGGGACAAGGGCGATGGTTGCGATTTTCACCGGTGCGGGGACGGGGTTCGAGCGCGGTTCGGGGTCGGTGCTTGGCGCGGCGGGGCTGCTTGGGTCGTCGACTTTGGGCCGCGGTGGCGAGCAGCTGTTCCTCAATGCGGCGAC
>DATFUB010000122.1:0-32405 GCA_035261225.1 Sphingomicrobium sp. | reverse complement strand
GCCGCCGTCAGCGCCTCCTGCGCCGCGACCCACGCCTCGCTCCGCGCCTCGCCCGACACGCCAGCCAATCGCTCGGCCTCGGCCGCCGCCGGACCGAACGCCGCGTCCCCGGCGCGCGCCTGGCTCACCAACTCGGCCAGCCGCGCCGCCAGCGCCGCATTGACTGGCCGGTCGTTGAGCGGCCGTTCGACCGGCACCCGTGGATCGATCGCCTCGGCCGCGCGCGGCAGCAGCGACGGCGGCGGCCCGCCGGGCCCGGCGCAGCTCGTCGCGGTCAGCAGCAGCAGGGGGAGGGCGAGGATGTTGCGCATCGCGCTTGGCCCTATTCTCCGTCCGCTCAATCGGCAACCGGGGCAAGGCTTGCCTCACGGCGAACGTCCCCCTATGTCGCGCCCCTGCCGCTCGCGGCACGCGCGCCCGTAGCTCAGCTGGATAGAGCACCAGACTACGAATCTGGGGGCCGGAGGTTCGAATCCTTCCGGGCGCGCCATTCCCGTACAGAGCTATACACCTTGCTCCGAGTGCTTGCCGCAGTGGCAATCACGGCGCGCTACAACGCCTTTCGCCATCCGATTGCATCGAGTGGAGAGACTGCATCAGCTGGCGAAGGCCCAGCGGCTGATTGAACGAAATTCCGGCGCGCGTGCCGTGACACCAGCGGATGACGCCCTGGACCGATCGGAACCCATTCATCGACAGGACGGCCGGCTCGGGAGAATTCAGTCCGTGAATGTGCATCCGCGCGCCGCCTTGCGAGATGTTGCGCAGCCGGATGCTGAAGACGCGGGCTCCGACCCTCAGCCGCGCCCAGGCATCGACATCGAACCTCGGCAGGCGCGCTCGCCGCTCCTGTGGCGCGCGGATCAGTTCCGCGAGCACGTCCGTAACGTCGATCTCATGGTCGAACCGAATGCCCATCGTCTCTCCGCGGGTCCATATGACGGTGCCCGACTGCGGCAGGCTTTCGGTCAGCAGCACGACGAGCGAGGTGCCGGGCGGCATCGGTCGATGCATATCGGCCATGAGGCCGGCGGGGGAAATGTTCCTGATGAGGCAGAGATGCTCGCGGCCGCAAACGAGCTTGGCTGCCTTGATCACTGCCACGCTTCGCGAATGCCCGCGGCGTTCGGATCCGTCGGCGCAATCGTCATTGGCACTTGTCACCATGTCGGAGAGACATTCGCCTATAAACCCGGATCCAGCTGCCGAAAGCATGGTAGCGCTCGGGCGCGGAGGACCAAATCCTCTCTGATTAATACCTGTTCTCACCGTATCGGATCTTTCATTTCGACTTATTTACTTGGCGCTGAACTGACGCTTCCCATCAGTCATTACGAACAGATGACGATTTTCTTTAGCCTTACAGAAGAGGCTTCGCGCCTAACGAAAGATTTACCTTGAATATTGCCTCTCTTTAGTTTTTCTTTAACGGCCAGCCCCTCACAGACAGGCTCAACAAACCCTTTACGTTTGCAGAGGATTTGATGTCGCAGTTCCCGGACCAGGACCCAACCGGTCCACCGCCCTCCAGGTCGATCGCATGCCCGACGAAGCGGCTGTGACTCCGGAGAGCATGATCGCTCGCGCGGCAGTGCTGGTGGGCGAGAGCGAAGCGATGGTCGAAGTCCGCCAGCTGATCGGCCAGGTCGCGCCGAGCGATGCGTCGGTCATCATCACCGGACCTTCGGGAAGCGGGAAGGAACTTGTCGCCCGCGCGGTCCATGCGGCGAGCGCCCGCTTCGCCCAGCCGTACGTCGCGGTTAACTGCGGCGCGATCCCGCGCGACCTTCTCGAATCCGAGCTCTTTGGTCACGAGAAAGGCGCCTTCACCGGCGCCGTGAACCAGCGCTGCGGACGCTTCGAGGAGGCACATGGCGGCACTTTGTTTCTCGACGAGATCGGCGACATGCCCGCGGACATGCAGGTCAAGCTGCTGCGCGTACTCGAGGAGCGGACGATCCAGCGGGTCGGCGGGCGCGGCGAAATCGCCGTCGACAACCGTATCGTCTCCGCGACCCATCGCGACATCGACGAGGCGATCGACGAGCAGCGTTTCCGCGAAGACCTGTTTTACCGCCTCGCCGTCTTCCCGATCCATCTTCCCTCGCTGGCCGAGCGCCGGGAGGACATTCCTTTGCTGGTGCGAAGCTTCCTGCGCCGCAAGGCCGACGTCCGCTTCAGCCAGCCCGCGATGGACCGGCTGATGGTCCACAACTGGCCCGGCAACGTGCGCGAATTGCGCAACCTCGTGGAGCGCGCATCGATCCTCCATCCGTCGCGCGCAGTCGGGGCCGAAGAGGTCGATGCGCTGCTGCTGCCGCGCCGGTCGCGGCCCGTCGCCGCCGCGCCGGTGATGGCCATCGCCAACGATATCGCCCCGGCGCTGACCGGCAATTCGGAACCGGCGCTGCCGCTGATCGGCGAAGCGCCGGTGGACCTTCGCTCGCTCGTCGCCAAGCTCGAGGAGCGTTACATCCTCGAAGCCCTGCTGCAGGCTGGCGGCGTCGTTGCGGAGGCCGCGCGGACCTTGAAACTGCAGCGCACGACGCTGATCGAGAAAATGCGCAAGCTCGGCCTGTCGAAAGCCGCCTGACGGCTCAGCCGATCACGTCCCACGCGCCGGCGATCTCACCGATCATCTCGCGCACCTTCATCAATTCGGCGGCATCGCATTCGCGCGCTGCGGCCTTGGTCCGCTCGGTCGCGTCGACGTAAATCGCCGCGAGGTTGCGCGCAATCTCGCCGCCGCGCTTGAGGTCGAGGCCGGTCTGCAACCCGAAGATCATCGACAGGGCCCGCGACTGGGCCTCGCCAAGCCGCGTAAAATCCTTGCGCGCCGCGGCCGCCGCGCACTGGTCGAGCGCCTTCAGCAGCTCCTCGAACAGGATCGTCACCAGCTGGTGCGGCGACGCGCCCTCGATGCGGCTGCTGAGGTCGACGCTGCTGTAGCGCGCCGAGGCCGTGCCGAAGCGGTGCTGGACACTGGCCATCAGTTGTTGCCGTTCCAGATCTTGATCTGCTGGTCGAGATAGCTTTGCGTCGCCTTGAAGGACGACACCTGGACGTCCATCGTGGTGAAGGACGCGACCAGCTGGTTGTAATAAGTCGTGGCGCGGCTCTCCATCTTCGCGCGGTCGTCGGCGATCGACTTGGCTTCTTTGGCGAGTTGGTCCTGCGCCGAGGCGATTGGACCGGTGCGGGCGCGGACGGAGTCGCGGATCGCCTGGAGCGCGCCGCCGAGGCCCGCATCGACCGTGATCGTCGCGGCCGCCAGCGCGCCCTTGACGGTGACCACCAGGCCAACGGCCGGCGAAGACGCGGGCGCGATCAGATTGGGTCCCGAAGAGATCATCGCGACGCCATTGATATTGCCGGTGGCGCCGACTCCGCCGGCGGCGGGGACGAGATTTGTCAGCGCGTAGGTGCCGGGCTTGGCCACGCCCATCTTGTTGAAGATCGTGACCAGCGGGTCGCTGCTATACTGGCGCGGATTGAACAGTGCCTCGACGCCCTGCGGGTCGCGCTCCATCGCTGCGCTCAGTTGGGTCGCGTTGACGCTGAGCGTGCCGTCGCGGTTGGTGGCGACGCCGATTTCCGCAAGCGTCCTTGGCCCGGCGCCGCTGCCGAGCGCGGTCGAGGTGAGCTTCGCCAGCTGACGCTGCAGGTCGCGCATGCCGATGTCGTTGCGCAGCGGTCCAGGCGTGCCGTCGGTGCTGGTGCTGGTGGCCTGCTTCAGCATGTCGTGCAGGCTGTTGTAGGCGGAAACGAAATCGCCGATGGCTTGCGTGATGGCGGTCGTCGGCCGCTTGACGCCGAGCGACACGATGCTTCCGACGGCCGCGCGCTTGAGGTCGATCTGCACACCTGGAATCACGTCGCTGAAGCTGTTGGAGGCACGCCGTAGCTCGACCCCATCGAGGCCGATAATCGCGTCCCTCGCAAGCTGCGGGGCGGTCATCCCGCCGGGTACAGCCGGGTCGTAGGCGAAGCGTTCGAGACCGCTGGTGGTGCCCGCGGCGACCGCCAAAGTGAAGGCCTTGGCCTCGCCCGTGCCGCCCTTCAGCATCAGCCGCGAGCCGTTCGCGTCGGTTACGACGGTGGCGGTCACGCCGGCACTTTTGTCGTTAATCGCTTTCGCCAGGCCGGCGAGACTGTTGTTGCTGCTGTCGATCGTCACGGTGACGCTGGCCGCTCCGATGGTCAGCGTCAGATCGCCTTCGCCGACGACACTGGTCGGGGCGGCGAAATTGGTCGAGACGAGCGACTGCGCCGTGGCCAGCTGGCGCACTTCGATCTGCGCCGACAGGTTTCCGATATCCATTCCGGCGACGGCCGAGGCGGTCATCAGGCTTTCGTCGGAGACTGTCGGCTGGGTGAACAAAGTCCCGCCCGAAATCAGCGTGGACAGGGCGGAGGCGAAGCCATCGATCGCGCTCGACGCCTGGGCCAGAGCGGAGATCTTGGCGGTATTCGCCTCCTCGCGCTTGACGATGGCGGCTTCCTTTGGCGCCTTCGCGGCCGAGGCAAGCGCCTCGATCAGCGCCTTGGTGTCGATGCCCGAACCAACGCCCAGCGTGCTAGCGATCGAAGCGACCATGGTTTTCCCTTCCTGCGCCGTTAACGGCTCATGCTTGCGGTTGTTTAGGTGGCGGCGCGGCCGCTCTCGTCGAACCGCGCGTCGGGCGGGACCTCGACCGACGGTTGCGTGCCGCCATGAGCGACGACCGCGTCGAGATGGAACACGAAGGCGAGCACCGTCGCGACGGCAAGGTAGAGGTCTTCGCGGATCGCCTGGCCCGTGCGGGCGGTGAAATAGACCGCGCGCGCAAGCTCGGGGTAGCTCAGCACCGGCACCAGTTTCTCCTCGGCCAGTTCGCGGATCGCAAGCGCCGTCGCGCCGCGGCCGCGGGCGACGACCAGCGGCACCGAATCCACGCTTGGGCGATAGCGCAGCGCGACCGCGAAATGGGTCGGATTGGTCAGCACTACGGTCGCTTCCTGGACGGCGGTTCGGGCGGACCCGCGCAGCACCTCGTGCTGGCGCCGGCGGATCGCGGCCTTGAGCTCGGGCGAGCCTTCGGTCTGCTTGGCCTCGTCCTTCACTTCCTGCTTGCTCATGCGCAGCCGCGCGAGGCGCTGGAGGATCTGACTGGGAACGTCGATCAGGGCGATGCCGGCCAGCGCCAGCGCCATCAGCATGACGGCGAGGATCAGGCTGTGGCCGAAGGCGCTCAAGGCCGGGCGGACCTCGGTCGAGGACAAGCCCATCATATGGCCGAACTGGTTCTTGAGCAGCCAGTAACCGACCGCGCCGAGGATCAGGACCTTGGCCATGGATTTGATCAGCTCGACCAATCCCTGGACTCCGAACACGCGCCGGATTCCAGACAATGGGTTGAGTTTGGCCGGCCTGACCGAAAAGGCTTTCGCGCGGAAGCCGAGGGAGCCGAGCATCGCGGTTGAGCCGATCGCCGCGAGGATGGTCAAGGCGAACAAAGCGAACAACGGCACCAGGATTGTGCCGACCAGGCGCACGGCGATGTCGCCCGGCTCGAACGCGCGGATGTCGCCGGCGTCGAACGTCAGGCCGTCGACCATCATATGCTCGATCGCGCCGATCATCGCCGGTCCCGCGACCGCCAGCCAGATCGCGCCGGCAAGCATCACCGCGGCAGTGCCGAGCTCCTTCGACTGGAGCAGGTCGCCCTGTTCGGCGGCGTCGCGACGGCGCTTGTCGGTCGGCGCTTCGGTCCTCTGATCCTTGTCGGGCCCTTCGGACATCAGCCGCCCGCCGCCAGGTTGGTGGCCATCTCCAGTCCCGCGCCGATCGCGGCAACGATTCCGTCGCTCATCATCGGGATGGCGATCGCCAGCAGTACGAGGCCGGCCATCACCGCCGCCGGCAAGCCAACCGAGAACAGATTGAGGGCGGGCGCGGAGCGGGCGAGCACGCCCATCACGATCTGGACCAGGATCAGCGCCGAGGCGACCGGCATGGCGATCGACAGGCCGGCCGCGAACAGGGTGCCGCCGAACAGCACCAGTCCCATGATGCTGTCGACCGACATCCACGCGTTGCCCGGCGGCAGCGCCTTGTAGCTTTCGACCACCGTCGCCGCGAGCGCGAGATGGCCGTCCATCGCGAGAAACATGAAGGTCGCGACGATCGTCAGCAATTGCCCGATGGCCGGGCTCGACTGGCCGCTCGCGGGATCGACCATCGATGCGAATCCGAGGCCCATCGCATTGCCGATCGTTTCCCCGGCGAGCAGGGCCGCGCTAAAGCCGATCTGGACCGAAAAGCCGAGCGCGAGGCCCGCCATCACTTCGCCGCCGATCATCAGGAAGCCCGCGATCGAGGCGAGCCCGCCGGGCGGAAGTGTGAAATGGACCGCGTTGATCGCGGCAATGCCGATCGCCAGCGCAACCACCAGGCGCAGCTGTACGGGGACGAACGCCGCGCCGAACACCGGCGCCGCGACGAACGCCGCGCCGGGGCGGATCATCGCCACCATCCACAGCCATAAATGCTCCTCGAGCCCCGCGAACCCGGTTTCGATCAACGCGTGACCTCGGGGATTCGGGCGAAGATGTCGGCCGTGAAATCGACCAGCAGGGTCATGATCGCGGTGCCGAACAAGGCGAGGCAGATCGCGACAACGATGAGCTTGGGCACGAAGCTCAACGTCTGTTCGTTGATCGAGGTGGCGGCCTGGACCATGCCGAGCACCACGCCAGCGATCAGCGCCGGGATGAGGATCGGAGCGGAGGCCAGCGCGAGCACCCATAACGCCTGTTGGGCAATGCCGATGAAATAATCGGGACCGTCCATGCTAGCCGCCGCCGGAGAAGGACGCGGCGAGCGACCCCATGGTCAGCGCCCAGCCGTCGACCAGCACGAACAAAAGCAACTTGAACGGCATCGATACGATCGACGGCGAGAGCATCATCATCCCCAGCGACATCAGGGTCGAGGCGACGATCAAATCGATGATCAGGAACGGCAGGAAGATGAGGAAGCCGATCTGGAACGCGGTCTTGAGCTCGCTCGTCACATAGGCCGGGAGCAGGATCGTGAACGGGACCGCCTGGGGCGAGCGGAACGGCGGGACTTCGGCAAGGTCGGCGAACAATTTAAGGTCGCTCTCGCGCGTCTGCTTGATCATGAAGCCGTGCAGCGCATTGCCCGAGCGAGAGACCGCTTCCTCAATCCCGATCTGCCCGTCGCCGTATGGCTTGTAGGCGGTGGCGTTGATCTGCTCGATCGTCGGCCGCATCACGAACATCGACAGGAACAAGGCAAGGCCGACCAGCACCTGGTTGGGCGGCGTCTGCTGAAGGCCGAGTGCCTGGCGCAGGATCGACAATACGATGATGATCCGGGTGAAGCTGGTCATCATCAGGACCAGCGACGGGAGTACCGTCAGCAAGCTCATCAGTAGCAGGATCTGCAGCGACAGCGACAGCGGGCGGCCGTCGCCGGCAATGGTCGTCACCGCGCGGTCGAGTGCGCCCGTCTGCTGAGCCGCCGCCGGGGCGGCGGCCAGGACGACAAGGCCGAGCAGCACTAACAGATGCGGGATGAAACGCGCGGCTCTAGCCACGTTCGCCATCCTGTTCGGGCACGCGGAATTCGGGGATCGGCCGCTCCGACAGCAAGGCGATACTGCCGCGGCCGACCGCGAGCAGCAGCCGGTTGCCGCCGAACTCGACCACCGCGAGCTTCGCGGTCGCGCCGAGCGGGAGGGCGTCGACCATCTTCACGTGCCGGTCGCGCTGGCCGAGCGCCAGGCCTGGCTGGACCTTGCGCCACAGATAGAGCGCGCCATACGCCATGCCCGCGACCAGCGGCACCATGACGATCAGCTTGAGGATGTAAGCGCCCATCATTGACGCCGCTCGATCGGCACCGCGCCGGCCTCGACGTTGACGACGTCGACGATCCGGACCCCGAACCGCCCGTTGATGGTGACCACCTCGCCCCTCGCGATCAGTGTGCCGTTGGCGATGATGTCGAGCATCTCGTGCGATTGGCGGTTCAATTCGATGACGCTGCCTTCGGACAGGTCGAGCAATTCGTTGAGCGTCAGGGATACACTGCCGACTTCGACTGAAAGCCGGATCGGGATTTCGGCGAACAGCCGGTAATTCGGACTGGCTACACCGCCGCGATGTTCCATTTTGCCCGGGATGAGGTCCGGGGCGGGTTGAGACTGTTTCATTCGATAGGCTCCTAATCAGACAATTTTTCGATCTTGAGCGCGACGTTGCCGTTCTGCTCGCCGAGCGTCCCGAGCGCGATCACGCGGCCGGACACGAGCAGCGGCGCAAGCTTGGGCAGTTTGATTGGAATGAAGTCGCCGGGCGCGAGCGCGAGCAGCTTCGATAGGGTCGTCGTCGGCCGCGCGAGCACGCTGTGCGCACTGAGCCGCACCTGGCCCACGGCCGCGACCATCCGTTCGTGCCACTCGCCCGCGCTCGCGCCCAAATCGTCGAGCACCTTGGCCGACAATTCGGCTTCCACGGTGCGCAGCGCGGCGACCGGGTAAAGCACGTCGACGAAGGTCGGCTCGCCCTCGAGCGGAGTGACGTTGAAGCGCGCGATCGCGACGGGCTCCTCGTGGAGGACGAGCCCGGCGTAGGCGGTGTTGGTCTCGCGCGACATGAGCTGCGCCTGGACGGGAATGATTTCCGACCAGACCTCCGTCACCGAATTCATGATCGCGTCGGCCAGGCGCGCGAGCAATTGCTCTTCGCTCGGGGTGAATTCGTCAGGGCGGCCGACGCCGGCGATGCGGGATCCGCCGTAAACGGCGCTGACCAGCTCGCTGACGAAGCGCGGCTCGATCGCGACCAGGACGCCGTTCTTGAGCGGCCGGAAGCGGTAAATGCTGAGGCTGGTGAACTCGGGCTGCTCGGCGACCCAATTCTCGAACCGCCGGATCGACACGGCCTCGACCGTCACGCGCGGTTTGGCCCGGGCGAAACCGCCGATCGCCTCGCGCACGCGGCGCGCCATCCGCTCGCTCATCCGGTCGAGCGCAGGGAGGGCCGACATCGGCCGGAACGCCTCAGCGCCGAAGGTGAAGGCGCGCGGGACCCCGGGCTCGAGTTCCTCGGTCGATTCGACGATCGCTTCTTCGGCCGGCTCTGCCGCCGGGATCTTGGGAGGGATGAACGGCTTGCTCATTGCGTGACGAAGCTCGTGAAATAGACGTCGTCGATGCCGCCGAAGCCTTCCTTGGAGCGGAGCACGTCGTTGATGGACTTCTTGAGGTCATGCTGCAGCGCAAGCTTGCCCTGCGGCGTTGAAAGCGTGGCGGGATCCTGGTTGGCGAGCGTCATCAGCACCGCCGACCGGACCGCCATTTCGTGGCGCTGGAGGTTGATGAAGACGCGCTCGTCATAATAAGTCGACACACCGAGCCCGACCTGGACGAAGCTTTGGCTCTGGCCGAGGTTCGACGTGAATTCCTTGTCGATCGGATAATAAGCCGCCTTGAAGCGGCGCGGATCGGCGTGCTGCTCGTCCGAGCGCAGCGCAAAGCCCGCTCCGTCGGCATGATCGCGTGGGACCAGGCGGGGCCGGTCAGGATCCTGCTCGCCGATCTCGAGGTGAATGAGCCCCGCGGCCTGCGCGGCGTAAACGGCCGCGGTTCCGCCCCCGCCAAGGAGTGCCAGGGCGACGCAGAGCAGCAGCAGTTTGCGGCCTCGGCCCTTGGGTGGCGCGGGCGTCGCTTGCTCGTCCGGTGTTTCAACATCGCTCATTGCCTTGCCCTTTTTCATGCGTAGCGTTCGGCCGCGCCGGAGTTCGGACGAGCCGCGGCCTCGCCCTCCCCACGTTCCGCGCCCGACGTCCTCAGGAACCATTCCGGATTGGTGCCGCGCTGCCCCTGCTGCTCGGTGGACGACCACTGTCCGCTTGTCCCGAGCCCGACATGCGTCTCGGCGATCCTGACGCCTTGTGCGCGCGCTTCGGCAACGAGCCGCGGCTGCGCATCGGCGATGATCGCGCGCGCCGTCTCGGTGTCGGCGGTGAGGCGGATCGACGCTCCCGCGGCGCCCTGCGACATTTCGACGTGCAGCCGCCCGAGCGTTTCGGGATGGAGCCGGAACCGCAAAACCCCCGACTTGCCGGCGGTCCGCGCGATCTCGCCGGCAAGTTGGTCGAGCCATTCGCTCTGGTGCGCGAGATCGAGATGCTGCGACACGCTATGATCGATCGCCTCGGCTGGTGCGGTCGCAGTATCCGCGAGCGCCGGGAGCGGGGCAGGCTGGGCAATCGTCGGCGTCAGCGCGGGCGACAGCGGCGCGACCCTGTCGGGTGTCGCGGGCCAAGCCGCGTTGTCCGTGTCGTGCGGCGGAACCATCGCCCCGACGATTTTGAGGAACGGATTGGCCTGCGTGGGAGACAGTGTTCGCAAATGCTGGGCCGGAGCGGGTGCGTTATCCGCCTGCCGCAGTGTTTGGGGAGCGTTCGTAGCATCGGGCTGATCGGCGACGACAATTGCTGGGGTGGGTACGCCCACGGGCGCAGCTTGCGGCGGTTGCTCGAGCCGTTGGGGGATTGCAGGGGGTGACATTGCCGTAGCGGGCGCAGCTGCCGTCGCCGCGAGCGCAATCGCAGGCGGCGTTGGCGAAAGTGAAACGGTAGCGGGCTGCGCGGCATCCTGGTCGGGCTTGGTTCCGTCGGGGTCGGCTTCGGCGCCGGCATCCTCGGCAGGTTCGCCCGCCGCCGCCTTGTGCGGGGTAGCGAGGGTCTTGACCGCGGCGATCAGCGCTGCGAGCGGCGCCAGCGGGTTGTCCGCCGGTTGCGCGCCGATGGGCGCCGCCGCTGCAGGGTTCGCAAGCTCAAGCGCGGGCGCGGGCCCGCCGTCGAGCGTTCCGAGCAGGTCTGAAAATACGTCACCGACCGCACCCTCGGAGAGACCCGGGATCGGCACGGCCACGCCCTCGGGCAATTTGACGGCTGCGAGCGGAGTCATGCCCCGGTATCTCCCTTGAGGCGCGGCGTTCGGCCGGTGACCGCATTCGCCTGCTTTTTCTCGGCCTTGCGGCTGGCTTCCGCGGCGGCTTTCTCGCCGAGCCGCTTGGCGCTTTCCTGCTGGCGGCGCGCCGCCAGCCGCGCGTCTTTGGCGATCGCCGCCTCGTCCCGTGCGCCGTTCAGGCTCTTCGTCAGGCCTTCGCGCGCAAGGTCGAGGCGCATCGCGATCTCGCCGACGCTGGCCAGCGCCGCGCCAGAGCTGATCCCGGGCTCGGCGCGAAAGCCGCCGCGCAGCCGCGCGAGTTGGTCTTCGCTGAGCTCGAGATATTGCACACGCTGCTGCGCCTGCTGCGAGGCCATTGCCGCGACCGCATGCTGGATGCCGCGCACGTGGGTTAGACGGAGGCATTGGCGGAGGCGGTTGCTCATGCGCTGAAGGCTCCTGTCAAAGCGTCGACCGAGGTCGCGAAATCGTGGCTGGCGTCGGGCGCCTGGCGGAGGAAATCGAGCAGCTCGGCGCGGCGCGCGATGGCCTCGTCGATGGTCGGATCGCCGCCGGTGGAATAAGCGCCCATCAGAATGAGATCACGGTTCTCTTCGTACGCCGACCACAGCCGGCGGTAGGCACCAGCCGAGCGCGCGTGGGCGGGTTCGACGACGTCGGTCATCACCCGGCTGAGCGAACGGCCGACGTCGATCGCCGGATAGACGCCCTGTTCGCCGAGCGCGCGGGACAGGAGGATGTGCCCGTCGGCGATCGCGCGCGCGGAATCGACGATCGGGTCGTCGGCATCGTCGCCGTCGGCCAGCACGGTGTAGAGCGCGGTGATCGATCCGCCGGTCCGGCGGTCGGCGCCGGCGCGTTCGACGAGGCGCGGGATCAGGCCCAGCGCGCTCGGCGGATAGCCTTTGACCGTGGGCGGCTCGCCCATCGAAAGTCCGATCTCCCGCTGCGCATGGGCGACCCGGGTCAGGCTGTCGATCAGCAGCAGGACTTTCTTGCCCTGGGCGCGGAAATGTTCGGCGATCGCCGTCGCGCGCATCGCGGCGCGCAGCCGAAGTAAAGGCGCATGGTCCGCCGGAACGGCGACGACGACCGACTTTTCGCGGACACCCGCAGGCAGCTTGGTGGCGATGAAGTCGCTAACTTCGCGGCTGCGTTCGCCGATCAGGCCGACGACGTTGATCTCCGCCTCGGAGCCGGACAGCATCTGTCCGAGCAGCACGGATTTGCCGGCGCCGGAGCCGGCAATGATCGCTAGGCGCTGGCCGATTCCGGCAGTCAACAGCGCATTCACTGCGCGCACGCCGACGTCGAACGGCTCGGTCACGCGCGCGCTGTCGAGTGGATTGCCGGGCCGGCCGGCAAGCGGCCAATGGTCCGTCGCGGCGATAGGACCCAGGCCGTCGAGCGGAACGCCGAGCGCGTCGATCACCCGGCCGAGCAAAGCCGCGCCGACGTCCGCCATGCTACCACCGATGTCCGGCTCGACCCGCGCGCCGCTCGCATAGGGTGCGTCGGGATCGAGCGCCATGAGCAAGGTGCGGTCGGCACGAAAGCCGATGACTTCCGCGCGCGCCGCGCGGCCGTCGGCCGCGACGATCCGCGCGCCCGCACCGATCGGCTGGTCGAAGCCGGTCGCTTCGAACATCAGGCCGTCGTAGGCGGCGAGCTTGCCGACGCGCCGGGGTCGCTCCTCCGGCACCGCCAAGGCGTTGAGCATCGCGCTCGCGCGGATGGCGATCGCGCTCATTCGGCTGATCCCATGCGGTCGAGCGCGATTCGCAGCCGCTCAAGGCGCACCGCGGGACCGTCCTCGATCCAGCCGCTCGCGCATTCGAGCTTGACCATCCCTCGCTGCAGCTCCGGGTCACCCGCGAGCCCGACCGGCAGCGAAGCCGAAGCGAGCAGCGGGAGGTCGTCGGGATGGACGTATAAAGTCGCGGGCTTCAGTTCATCGCCGATGAGCGCGGCCGCATCGCGGGCGCGGGCGGCGAGGAGGTCGCCGTCGACCGCCACGCTACCGACGATCTGGCGGACCAGCCGGTCGACCGTCTCGGCGAGGAGCGCGGCCAAGGCGGCGGACGGTTCGGGGCGCAGCGCTTCGAGCGCCTGCGCCAGCTTCGCAACGGCCGCATGTTCGTCGGCCAGCACTAGCTCGGCGCTGCGGCGGCCTTCCTCGAACGCCTGGGCAAGCGCATCGACGTCGATCGCCGGCTCTTCAGCCTCGACGACCGGCTCCGGCTCGCGCGGTTCCTGGATCTCGGCCCCAGGGTGATCGCCGCCGCGCAGTGCGGATGGCGTGAACTGCGCCGGCTTGAGAGCATTGGCGAAATGATCGAGCCAGAGCGGGCGCACGCGGTCCAGCTCGCTTGAATGCCCGTGCGCGAGGTCAGACATAATCGCCGCCCCGTCCCGGAAGCCGCAGCGTTCCCTCGTCGGCCATCCTGCGCGCGGTCGACAGGACCTCCTTTTGCGCGTGCAGCACTTCGGCGACGCGCATCGGCCCGCGGTCTTCCATCTGGTCCTGGATGGTCTGAGCCGCGCGCGTCGACATCGCGGAGAAGATGCGTTCCTTGAGCTTGTCGTCGGCGCCCTTGAGGGCGATCGCGAGCACGTCGCCTTCGAGCGAGCGCAGCAGCAGGCTCAAGTTCTTGTGGTCGACGTCGATCAGATTCTCGAAGATGAATAGCTCGTCCTGGATTTCCTGGGCGATTTCCTTGTCGATCTTGGAGACCGAGCGGATGATCTTCTGGTCGGTGCCGGGGACCATGTTGTTCATGATCTTGGCCGCTTCGCTCGCACCGCCGCGGATCGCCGACGGCGCCGACGATCGCGCGACCTCACGCACCAGGATCCGCTCGAGCTCGTCGAGCGCTTCGGCAGTTACCGATTCCAGAGTCGCGATGCGGTAGATGACGTCGGACTGCATCGCCATCGGCAGCAATTGCAGCACGTCGGCGGCGATCGGGGCATCGAGGTGTGAAAGCACCAGCGCGGCAACCTGTGGATGTTCCTGGATGATCAGCCCGGCGAGCGTTTTTGCGTCCATCCACCGCAACGCGTCGAGCGCGTTGCTGCGGGTTGCCGGCGTGATCCGCGCAAGTACGCTTTCGGCGCGATCGGCGCCCAATGCGCTTTCCATGACCGCGCGGATGCGCGGCGCTGCGCCGAAGCCGATCGCGGTGCGCTGCTTGGCCCGGCCCAGGAACATGTCGAACACTTCGTCGACCTGCGTTTCGCTGACGTCGGACACGCTGAACATCGCCCGGCCGAGCTGCTGCACCTCGGCCGGATCGAGCCGGCCCAAGAGGTCGGCGGCTTCCTCGTCGCCTAGCACCATCACGAAGATGGCCGCGGCGTCGCTACCCTTAAATGCAGAGGTGGTCGAGGCGGCGGTTTCGTCAGCCATTGCGCTCGGCCCCCTCGACCTTGTCCTCGCGCAGCAGGTCGCGCAGGGCGAGGGCCGCGCGGTCGGGATTCTGGCGGACGAAATTGCGGATCAGGACAGCGCGCGCCTCATAGCTCGGCGCGGTCTCGATCATCTTTAGCGTGATGTCGGCGGGATCAGATTCGTGGTGCTCACTTGCGGCCAAAGCAGCGTTCCCGGCCGTTGCCGGAGCGTCGCCGATCATGCTCGGCGCGGCGAGCACCTTTGGCTTGCCGCGCAGCGACAGTCCGCTCTTGCGCATCAGCGGCCGGGCGACACCGAGGATCAACAGCGCGGCGATACCGAGCGCGCTCAAATTACGCGCCAGCATCGACACCCAGCTCGCCTCCCACCATCCGACCGCGCTGTCCTCGACGGGAGCAAAGGTGCGGGCGTTGAGCGCGACGACGTCGCCGCGCTGTTGGTCGAAGCCGATCGCGCCCTTCACCAGCGCGTCGATGTCGGCGAGTTCCTGCCGGCTGCGGGTGCCGCCATCGGGCTGGCGCAGAGCGACCGCGACCGACAGCCGGCGGACCGTGCCCGGCGCCTGGCGGCTGACCGAGACTTCGCGACCCGTGGCGAAATTGCGAGTGTAATTCTCGGCGCTCTTCCCGGCAGTGGGCGTGCCGCCGACGGCGGGCTGCTGGGCGGCGGGGTCGAGCTGGCCACCGGGCGCGGCAGCGACGGTGGTCGCGGTCGGCACCTGGTTGGACAAGGCGCCCGGGATGCCGACGGCAGATTCCTTGCCCCCGGCGCTGGTCCAGCTCCCCTCTTCGCTGCGCAGGGCGCTGGCGTCTTTCGGGAAGGTCTCGCGGGTCGCCTGCGATTCCGAAAAATCGAGGTCGGCGTGGACTTCGGCGGTGAAATTCCCGGCGCCGACGATCGGCGTCAGCAGCTCGTTCAGAGTCGCACGGTAACGCTCCTCGACCTTCGCCTGTACCGCAACCTGGCGGTCGGATGCGGCGCCTGCGGGATCGGCCGAGCCGCTCGACAGCAGCGTTCCGTTCTGGTCGATCACCGACACGCTTTCAGGCGCGAGGCCCGGAACCGACGAGGCGACGAGATGAACGATCGCCTGGACTTGCTCGGGTCCGAGTACTCGCCCGGGAGCGAGCGTCAGGATCACCGACGCGGCGCGCTCGGCCCGGTCGCGCACGAACACGCTGGGGGTTTCGACCGCAAGGTGGACGCGCGCGGTCTTCACGGCGTCGATCGCCTCGATCGACCGCGCGAGGTCGACTTCCTTGGCGCCGCGCAGCCGTTCGTTCTCGACGGCGCGGCTGGCGCCCATCGGCAGGCTGCTGATCAGGCTATTGCCGTCGGGCGCGCCCTTGGGCAGACCCTGCGAGGCAAGCAGCATCCTGGCGCGGTAATAATCCTCGTCAGACACCGAAACCGCGCCCGAGCCGCGGTCGATGTCGTAGCGAATGCCGGAGGTATCGAGTGCCTGGACGACCGCCGCCTTGTCCGCATCGGCGAGGCCGTCGAACAAGTGGCGGTTGGGCGCGCCGCTGAACGCGATCCACACCAGGACGGCGACGCCGAGCGCCGCGAGCGCGCCCAATGCAGGCAGGCTCCTGGCAACGGCGGGCTGCGCGGCAAGCGAGCGCAGACGATCGGCGAGCAGCCGCGCGCTTTCGCCGGGGCGCAGTGCGGACCTGATCGGAATGGGCTGGGCGCGGGCTGGCTCGAGCTCGGCCAGGCTGGACATGTCACTCATGTCAGACCGGCATGCTCATGATGTCTTTGTAAGCGGAGAGGAGCTTGTTCCTGACCTGCAGCGTGGCTTCGAAGCCGATCGACGCCCGCTGGCGCGACAGCATGACCGCCGCGATGTCGGTGGTTTCGCCCTTTTCGTAGGCGGCGGCGACGGTCGAGGAATCCTCCTGCAGCGCATTGACGCGACTGAGTGCGCCTTGAAGTGCACCGCCGAAGCCGCCATCCGCCTGTCCGGCGGCGTCCGCGGGCGCCATGCCGGCGTTGGCGGCGCGCTGGAGCGCCCGGTTCTGTTCCAGGATCGACGCGCGCATCGCGAGCAGGTCGCTGGTTCCGATCGGCTTCACACTGTTCCCCCATTGGCCGGCATGGGCGTCCGGCACTTACCCGCACCGACAGAAGCAAGCGGCGTGCCAATCGCGCGAATGCGCGTGACTCGCGCGCGTTTCGCCTGCTCGCGAGCGCGGGGGCGTCAGCCGGTTGACGGTCCAAGCGTCGGTAAGCCGACGACTTCGGGCGATTTAAGCCGCTCGCCGCCGCGCCGTTATCCGTTTCGTGGCAGCGGTGGAGGGCACCGGGCCGAAAACGAGCGGTAAGGGAATTTTCTAATGACTGTCATCAATTCAAACATCTCGGCACTCCGTGCACAGAACGGCAGCCGCCTGGCCGACCAGAGTCTGCAGGTCGCCATGGAGCGCTTGTCGACCGGCAAGCGCATCAACTCGGCCAAGGACGACGCCGCCGGCCTCGCGATTGCGAGCTCGATGACCTCGTCGATCCGCGGCATGACGGTCGCCATCCGTAACGCCAACGACGGCATCTCGCTGGCGCAGACGGCGGAAGGCGGCCTCGGCGAAGTCGGCAACATGCTGCAGCGCGTCCGCGAACTGGCGGTGCAGAGCGCCAGCGGCACCTACAGCGACAACGACCGCACGAACCTGCAGGCGGAAGTCACCGCGTTGACCTCGCAGATCAACGACATCCTGACGACGTCGACCTTCAACGGCAACAAGCTGTTCGCCGTTGGCAAGGATGCGGTGACGCCCGGCTCGCCGGCGCCGGACGAGGCCGATCCGGTCTCGATCTCGATCCAGACCGGCTCGACTGCCGCCGACACGGTCACCGTGACCGTCAAGAACCTCGACTTCGCTACGATCGTCGGCGGTAACGGCGCCGACGGTGCGGTCGGCGGCGGCGACGACGTCGCGCCGCTGTCGATCGCCACGGCGGTCGAAGCCAAGGCGGCGCTCAGCACGATCGACGATGGTCTCAAGGCCGTGTCGACCCTCCGGGCGAACCTCGGTGCGTCGCAGAGCCGGCTGGAGTCGGTGGTCAACAACCTGACCTCGACCGTGACCAATCTGTCGGACGCGCGTTCGCGGATCGAGGACGCCAACTTCTCGGCCGAGACGACCAACCTCGCCAAGGCCCAGATCCTCAATCAGGCGTCGACCGCGATGCTGGCGCAGGCCAACCAGAGCGCCCAGGGCGTGCTGACCCTGCTCCGTTAATCGTAAAGCGTAGCAAAGAAGAGCCTCGCCGTGGTCGTCACGGCGAGGCTTTTTTGCGTCTTCGGCCGGCGAGAAAAGATCGCGGCCGATCAGTCGAGGTCGGAAAGGGATAGGCGCAGCTTGTCGAGCGCGGCCTTCTTGATCTGGCACACGCGGGCGGCGCCGACGCCGAGCGTCAGGCCGATCTCGTCGAGGTTCATCTCTTCGACGAAGTAGAGCTGGAGGACCATCGCTTCGCGTTCGGGCAGCTCGCCGATCGCCGCTGCGATCGCCTGCTTGAGACCGTCGCGGCCGAGCGCCTCGTCGGCGCTATCCGCGCGATCGGCGAACCACATCGATTCGTCCGAATAAAGGTCGTCGAGCGATTCCTCGCGGATCGCCTGGGTATCGTCGACCAGGGCACGATAGTCGGCCGGATCAAGGTTCATCTCGGCGGCCATCTCGGCTTCGCCCGGTGCATGGCCGAGGTTCGTCTCGAGGCGTTTGCGGACTGCCGCCAGCTCGCGCCGAGCGGCCATCGCCGAGCGGCAGATCTTCGCCTGCCGGCGCAGATCGTCGATCATCGCGCCGCGGATGCGGACCGAGGCATAAGTCGAGAAAGCGTGGCCGCGGTTCTCGTAATGGTTCGCGGCCTCGACCAACGCGACCATGCCGATCTGAACGAGGTCTTCGATGTCGATCGCCGACGACACCCGGCCGTGAACGTGCCAGGCGATTTTGCGCACCAAATCCATGTGAGTGCGCGCCAGCATCTCCGGGTCGGCGGCGGCGGGCGTCCGCCCATAGGTCATCGCCGCCTCGCCCGCGTTGTACAGCGCCATTATCGAACCTCTCTGGGGATAGCGGCGGGGCGGATCATGCCGCCTCCGCTTGAATCAATGGCTCGTCCAGGCCGCTGCCGACGACCGCCACCACTTCCACCGCCTTGCCGTCGGGAATCTCGAGGAACGAGAGGACCGGCACTTCGGGCAAATGCGGCGCGAGCAGCCGGCCGAGCGGACGGCGCGCGATCGGCGACGTGACCACGGCAAAGCGCCGCGCCTGGCCGAGCAACGGAGCGGCAACTTCGCCGACCGCCTCGACGATCTTCTGGCCGAGGCCCGGTTCGATCGGATGCGATGCGGTCGAACCGGCGCGGGCTGCCTGGTTGAGCAGACTTTCCAGCCCGGCATCGAGCGTCAGCACGGGCAGCGGCAGCTTCACCGGTACCACCGTCTGGACGATCAGCGCGCCGATCCGCTGACGGACTCCTTCGAGCAGTGCGGCCGGGTCTTCCGCGTCGTCGCGCGCGGCATCGACCATTGCTTCGGCGATGCGGCGGAAATCCTTGAGCGGAACTGCCTCGGCGAGCAACGCGCGGCACAGAGCCGCAACCGACGCCAGCGACAGCGGCTGCGGAGTCAGCGCCGCGACCAGGTGCGGCGCCCGTTCCTTGAGCGCGTCGAGCAATTTCTGGGCTTCGTCCATGCCGAACAGCTCGGCCGCGGACGACTGGACGATATGGTTGAGGTGGGTCGCGATGACGGTCGAAGGATCGACCACCGTATAGCCGGCGATGATCGCGTCGGGGCGCTTGTCGCGTGCGATCCACACCGCATCGAGCCCGAACGTCGGGTCTTTGACCGCGCGCCCCTCGACTTGGTTGAGGAGCATGCCGGAGTCGAGCGCGAGTTGCTCGTCGGGAAAGACTTCGTCCTCGCCGTGGATCACGCCGCCTAGCGTAATCCGGTAGCTGTTGGCGCCGAGTCCGAGGTCATCGCGTACGCGGACCAGCGGCACTACGAAGCCGAGCTCGCGCGAGAGCTGGCGGCGGATGCCGGTGATCCTGGCCATCAGCGGCGCGCCCTTGCGATCGTCGGCGAGCGCGACAAGGCCGTAGCCGAGCTCGAGCCCGAGCACGGCGCCGTCGCTGACTTCGTCCCAGCCGATCGCGCTCGGCGAGGCCGGCGGCGCCAGATCTTCCGCGGGGGCCAGGGCCTTGGCTTTCTCAGCCTGCCGTAGCTTCCATGCGGCGAAGCCCGCCACGCCCGCAGCCGGCAGGACAATCAAATGCGGCATGCCCGGGATGATGCCAAGGAAGGCGAGGATGCAGGCGACGGGAATCCATGCGCTGCTCGACCCGAATTGGCTGCTGATCTGGCCGCCGAGGTCCTGCGGTGAGGAAACCCGCGTGACGATCGACGCGGCGGCGATCGACAGCAGCAGGGCCGGGATCGCGGCGACCAGCGCATCGCCGATCGCCAGCAGCACATAAGCCTGCGCTGCCTGGCTGAATGACAGGCCGTGGCTGACGGTGCCGAGCACCAGGCCGCCGAGGATGTTGATCATCAGGATCAGGACGCCGGCGACGGCATCGCCCTTCACGAACTTCGATGCGCCGTCCATCGAGCCGTAAAAATCGGCCTCGGTCGCGACTTCCTGGCGGCGGACCTTGGCTTCGTCGGGGGTCAGCAGGCCGGCGTTGAGGTCGGCGTCGATCGCCATCTGCTTGCCTGGCATGGCGTCCAGGGTGAAGCGCGCGGACACCTCGGACACGCGGCCCGCGCCCTTGGTGATCACGACGAGGTTGATGATCATCAGGATCGCGAACACGAACAGGCCGACGGCATAGTCGCCGCCGATCAGGAAATGACCGAAGGCCTCGATCACATGGCCCGCCGCCGCCGTGCCCTCATGCCCGTTGACGAGCACGACCCGGGTCGACGCGACGTTGAGCGCAAGGCGCAGCAGCGTCGCGAACAACAGCACGGTCGGGAAAGCGGAGAAATCGAGCGGCCGCGCGGCGTTCAGCGCGACCATCAGCACGGCGAGGCTGATCATGATGTTGAGGATGAAACCGACGTCGAGCAGGAAGGCCGGCACCGGCACGACCATGAGCATTACGAGCATCAACGTGGCGACGGGCAAGATCGCCCCGCGCCCGGCGCTCCTCCACACTTGGAGGTTCACCCGCTTGAGAGCGGCGCTCAACCGCCGAGGTCCGCGAGCATGAGATAAGCGAGGCGCGCATATTGCGGTGACGGGCGCGGACCCGCGCCGACGGGCGCGGTCCCGTACTGGAGGGTGGACAAGCGCAACGGGATGAACTCGCCGCCGGCGGGAATACGGACGGGCGCCGGTGCGGCGGACCCATCAAGCTTCGCGGCAAAGCGATCGCGGATCTCGGCGACGGTGCGCGGCGTGCCGTTCTTGTCGAAGAAGATCGCGCGGTTGGCGCGCGCGGCCTGCGGCAGAAGCGCGGCGGCGGGCGCATCGGGGTTGGTGTCGTGTGCGCGCAGGAACGTCGCCGCTCCGCCCGCGCCGAGGAAATGGGCGAGGTAGAGGTCGACTGGCTCCGCCTTGCGGCCGAGCGTCTGTTCGAGCACGGCGCGATTGTCGGAGGCGAGCTCCGCGGCCATCGTGCTCGCGGCTTCAGGGTTCTTGCGCAGGTCGAGGATCGCCTGACGGGTCGCCGGGTCGCTCACATAATAGCGGCCATCCTGGCCCTGGCGGATCGCGTTGGCGGCCCAGCCGAGCGCGTGCTCCGCGCCATGCTTGCTGACGGTGCCGAGCCACGTCTGGTCGATGAACTGGAACAGGCCGGTGGCGCTCGACGTGTTGGCACGGACCGTAGGGTCGAGACCGCTTTCCAGCTTTGCCTGGTTGAACAGATAGTTGAACTCTACACCGGTGCTCGCCGACGCGCGCTGTATGGCGGCGCCGACGTCGCCGCCGGCCGCCATGCCCGCCGCTGCGTTTGAAATGCGTGTCCAGTCCATGACGCCCCCGGTGTTCCCGGGGGTGGTTAAGCAACGGTCGTGCCAAACGGCGCCCAAACGGCCGGCGGAGCGTCAGGCCACGCGCCGCCCGTCTTGGCCGTAAGGCACCGCGACGAATTGGCCGCGCGCATGGGCCAGCGCATCCATCCGGCGCTGGTTCATATCCGTCAGAAAATTGACGCGGATGTGCGCTGCCTCGGTCAGCGCTTGCACGGTAAGCAAAAGGTCGATCAAGCCAGGCTCCTCGCGCCAGCTTCCCGCCGCACGAACCGCTTCCAGCGCTCGCTCGAAATCGTCGATCGCTTGTTCGAGCGGCTCGACATCGTCGCTGTCGAGTGCGGCGATCAGCGCGACGTTGCAGGTCCTGAGGCGGTCGAGCGCCGGGCTGATCATGCCTTGGGACCGAAGCCCAGGGCGATCATGCCTTCCGCGATGCGGATCGGGTCAACCGGATAGCGGCCTTCGGCAATCGCCGACTTGATCGCCGCGACCTTGGCCGCGTCGATCGGTGGGCCCTTGGCGACCAACTCGGCGACCGTGCTGACAGAAACGCCGGAATTCGCCGTGGCCGTGGCGTCGCCGGTTTTCGCCGACGCGGCTGCGCGCTCGGCGGCGACGGGCGCTCCGGCGATCCGGCCCGCCTTGCTGTCCCCGATACGGTTGATCATCGCATGTCCTTTCACCAAAGCCACAACAGGCGCGGCGTGGTCGTTCAGCCTGATTAACGGTCCGTTTGCCGGCTGCTTAAATCGGCCATCACCACTTGTCCGCGGCGGGAGACCTGGCCGGTGACGGGCGCCGACTTGAGGCTCGCGCGGACGCGGATGAGTTCGCCCTCCGCCCCGTCCTGCTGCGCGACCGCGGCCGAGGTAACGGTGAAGCCGTCGCCGTTGACGACCACTTCGACCTCGTCGCCTTTGCGCACCAGCGGCAAGGCCGCCTCTGCGGCTTGCGCCGCAGCCTTGCGCACCAGCGGCACGTAAATCTGCCAGCCCATTTCGCTGCAGCGGACGATTGCCGACGCCGGCGTCGGCACCGCGATCTCGGGCGATTGGGGGCAGGCGGCGAGCTTCAGCCGGCGGTCGATCGGCTGCGCCGGTCCGCCGGCCTGCCCGATCGGCGCGCCGAGCGTGGATACGATGCCCGCTTCGAGCCGATCGAGGGGCTCGAACTGCGGCGCTGCGGCCGCGGCCGGTACGGCGGCGCAAGCGAGCGCCGCGGTGAGGTGTCGGAAAATCGTCATGTCGCAATGCTCCCCGTCTGTTCGCGCCTTGTGAAGCAATCTTTGTGCCAAGCCCGCTTTCGCGCTGGGGAAGCGCAGACGACGGTCACTTTCGCGGATTGGCACGGCGTTTGCAGGATTGGCTGCCGAACAGAGTCCTTTCGTCGCTTTTACGACGGCACGGCCTGCGGGTTTAGGGGGTTAGAGATGGCAGATAATGATCTGTTCGGCTTGCACGGCGCGGCGCTTGAGCTGCGCTCGCAGCGATTGTCGCTGCTTGCATCCAATATCGCCAATGCCGCGACGCCCAATTACAAGGCGCGCGACATCGACTTCAATCAGGCGCTCGAGCGGGCGACCAAGGGGCAGAGCCTCGACAGCGCGGTCGAAAGCTCCACCGAATTTCGCGTTCCGGTGACTCCGTCGCTCGACGGCAACACCGTTGAATTGTCGACCGAGCAGACCCTGTTCGCTGAAAATGCGGTTCAGTACCGCACGACATTGTCGTTCCTCGAAGGCCGCATCGGCACCCTCAAGCGCGCGCTGAGGGGAGAATAATCATGGCCGGACCGATGAACGTGTTCGACATCGCCGGCCGCGCCATGTCGGCGCAGCTTGTGCGGCTCAACACCACCGCGTCGAACCTGGCCAACGCCGGGTCTGTGTCGGGCTCGAAAGCGAGCGCCTATCGCGCGCTGAAGCCGGTCTTCCAGACGGTCACCGATCGTCCGGGCGTCGCGACCGTTTCGGTCGACCGGATCGTCCAGGCCGGGATCGAACCGACCAAGCGCCACGCGCCGGGGCATCCGCTCGCGGACACCGACGGCAATATCTGGGAAGCAGGGGTCGATTCCGCCGCCGAGCTGGTCGAGATGGTCGAGACGGCGCGCCAGTATCAGAACAACGTCCAGGTGCTGCAGACCGCCAAGGCGCTGACCCTCGACACGTTGAGGCTCGGCCAATGACCGCCGTAGGCAATGCAGTCGGCGCGCCCGCTGTCGACCCGGCGGTCACCAAGCCGACGGGGTCGATGGACCAGAACGATTTCCTGCGGCTGATGACCACGCAGCTCACCACGCAGGACCCATTCAACCCGGTCGACAACACGCAGATGGTTGCGCAGATGGCGCAATTCTCGCAGGTCGCGGGCATCGCCGAAATGAACGCGAGTCTGAAGCAGCTGGTCGACGGGATGGGCCAGCGGTTCGGCGATACGTCGAACTGGATTGGCCGCTCGATCCTCGTCGAATCCGACCATGCCGCGGCGCTGCCCGACGGCAGTTTCGGCGGCGAAATCGCCCTGCCGGAGGATGCCGACCAGGTCACCCTGTCGCTCGTCGCCGCCGACGGCTCCATCGCGCACAGTGAGAATCTCGGCGCGCAGAAAGCCGGCACGGTGCCGTTCGCGTGGGACGGCAAGGGGCCGGACGGCGCGGCGGTCGACGGGCCGCTAAAGGTCGTCGTCACGGCCCGCTCGGGCGGCAACGTGGTTCAGGCCGCGACCGCGACCTGGACCCGCGTCGGCGGTATCCAGTCACCGGCGAACGGCGCTGCCAGCCGACTGCTCACGGCGCTCGGGCCGATAGCCCCAGAAGACGCAATCCGCCTCGTTTGATCTTCAAGAAAAGGGAGTGATTCCATGTCCTTCTACACGTCTCTGTCGGGCCTCAAGGGCGCCCAAACCGAGCTTGACACCGTGTCCAACAACATCGCCAACGTCGCGTCCTACGGCTTCAAGAAAAGCCGCACCGAATTCGGCGACATCATCTCCTCGTCGCGCACGACCGCTGGCAACGGCACGCGGCTGAAAAGCATCTCCCAGCAGTTCAGCCAGGGCGGGCTCGAAGCCTCGTCGCGCGAGCTCGACCTCGCGATTACCGGCTCGGGCTTCTTCGTCACGCGCGACGCGCTGACCGGCGGCAACACCCTGTTCACGCGCAACGGCGCGTTCGCGCTCAACGCCGATCATTACCTCGTCGATTCCAACGGCGGCTATGTCCAGGTCCTTCCGGTCGACCCCGAAGGCAATGCGACCGCGACCAGCCTCGCCGCGGCAACCAACCTGCAGGTTCCCGATATGTCGGGCGTGTCGCGCGCGACCACCACGATCGACATCACCGTCAGCCTGCCTTCAGCGGCCGAGCTGCCCGCGACGCGTCCCGTCTATAGCGCCGCCAACCCTTATGCCTTCGACCGGCTCGACCCCAACAGCTACAATCATTCGATCCAGACGACGGTGCTCGACAGCGCCGGCAAGTCGATCCCCGCGACGATGTATTTCGTGCGCACTTCGGTGGGGCCGCCGAGCGATTGGGAAGGGCATTTGTTCGTCGGCCAGAACGAGGTCAGCGCCGACCCCGCAGCAGCGATCCAGCCCGCTCCTTTGCTGATGCAGTTCGACGCCGCCGGCACGCGCACCAGCCCGGCCGCGCCGGTCACTTACGCGCCGGTTACGCCGGCCGGCGCCGCGGCGCCGATCACCTTGACGCTCGATCTCGGCGCGACTGCCCAGGCGACCGGGCCATTCACGCTGCGCTCGCTCGACCAGGACGGCTTTGCGGCCGGGACGTTGAGCGATGTTTCGGTGGGCGAGGACGGCCTCGTGACGGCGACTTACTCGAACGGTGAAACCCGCGCGGTCGGCAAGCTCGCGCTCGCCAATTTCTCCAACCCCGCCGGCCTCAAGCAGCGCGGCGACGCCCGCTGGTCGGTGACCGGCGAAAGCGGCCAGGCGCAGATCGGCGAAGCCGGCGGCGACGGCTTCGGCCGGGTCCAGAGCGGCGCGCTCGAACGCGCCAACGTCGACATCACCGAGGAACTGGTCGCGCTCATTTCCGCCCAGCGCAACTTCCAGGCCAACGCCAAGGCGATCGAAACCGGCAACCAGATGACTCAGTCCATCATGAACATGCGGACCTGATCATGGACCGGCTCGTCCATATCGCGCTCTCTGGCCTGCGCGGCGCGATGGCGCGGCAGACCGCGACGGCGAACAACCTGGCCAATGCCAACACCGCTGGATTCCGCGCCGAGATCGCGGAAGTCCGGCCGCTGTGGGTGCAGGGCAGCGGCCTCGCCGCGCGCGCATCGTCGTCGGAAGAAGTGCTGGCCGCGGACATGCGCGCCGGCACGACGATGGATACGGGGAGCGGCCTCGATATCGCGCTGCTGGGGCAGACCATGCTCGCGGTCCAGGGTCCCGAGGGCGATGAAGCCTATACCCGCCGGGGCGATCTTCAGCGCGCCGACAGCGGTTTGCTGACGACCGGCGACGGCTATCCGCTGATCGGGCGTCAGGGGCCAATCACGCTTCCACCCGTCGACTCGCTCAAAATCAGCGAGGACGGACAGATCTGGGTCGTGCCCGCGGGCGGCGACCCCAACACGCCCCAGCAGATCGACCAGCTCAAGCTCACGTCGCCCGTGGGCTCGCGGATCGTGAAGGGGCTCGACGGCCTGTTCCGGGTCGAGGGCGGGGGCAGGCTCCCGGTCGACGGCGCGGCGAAACTCAAGTCCGGCACGATCGAAGGGTCCAACGTCGATCCGACCAAGGCGCTGGTCGACATGATCGAAGCCAGCCGGTCGTGGGACAACCAGCTCAAATTGATCAGCGCGGCGCGCGAGATCGACACATCCGCGACCGACCTCATGCGCCTGCCCGATTAAAGATCAAAAGAGGAGTTCGACCATGACCAACGCAGCATTGCACGTCGCCCGGACCGGGCTCGATGCCCAGGACGCCCGGATGCGGGTGATCGCCAACAACCTGGCGAACGTGAACACCACCGGCTTCAAGCGCGATCGCGCCGAGTTCGAGACCCTCGCCTATCAGACGATGGTCGCGCCGGGTGCGCCGTCGAGCGCGACGAGCCTCTATGCGACCGGCCTGTCATTGGGTTCGGGCGTGCAGATGACCGGCACCGCCCGGATCAACAGCCAGGGCTCGCTAACCTCGACCGACAATCCGCTGGACATCGCGATCGAGGGTGACGGCTTCTTCCAGATCGCACTTGCGGACGGCCGCACCGGCTACACTCGCGCGGGCAATTTCAACCTGTCCGCCGAAGGCCAGATCGTGACCGGCGATGGCCTGGTGCTGCAGCCGGCGATCCAGGTTCCCGAAGGCGCGCAGTCGTTGACCATTGGGCAGGACGGCACGGTCTCGGCCCAGCTGCCCGGCCAAACCGAAACCACCCAGCTTGGCCAGATCGAGCTCGCGCGTTTCGTTAATCCATCGGGCCTCCAAGCTATGGGGGACAACCTCTTCACCGAAACCGCCGCCAGCGGCGCGCCGCAGGTCGGAGCCCCGGCTGCCGAGGGCCGCGGGACGATCCGCCAGGGCATGCTCGAATCGTCGAACGTCAACGTCGTCCAGGAACTGGTCGACATGATCGAGACGCAGCGCGCTTACGAGGTCAATTCCAAGATGATCGCCGCCACCGACGAGATGTTGCGCAATGCCAACCAGCAGCTTTAGGGCGCTCGCGCTTCTGCCTCTCCTCGGCCTCGCCGCCTGCATTGACGGGACGCCCCGACCGTCGCCCGAATTCCGCCCGGCCTTCGCCGAACCGGTGCTTCCTCCGGCAGTCCCGAACGGCGCCATCTTCCAGGCGTCGAACGGCTACGCCCCGCTGACCAGCGGCAGCCGCGCCGCGGCAGTCGGCGACATCCTGACCATCGACCTCGCCGAGCGGACCCAGGCGAAGAAGGAAAATTCGGCCGCCGCCAATCGCAAGGGCGCGGTCGGCCTGACGCCGCCGGCGACCGGCATCCTCAGCAAATTGAAGCCGAGCGATATAAACATGAGCGGCGATCAGTCGTTTACCGGGGGAGGGCAGGCGACTCAGTCGAACCAGCTATCGGGGGAAATCAGCGTGACGATTGCGCAAGTCTATCCAAACGGGACCATGCTGGTGCGCGGCGAGAAGCTCGTCACCCTCAATCGCGGCGATGAATATGTCCGCCTCGCCGGCCTCGTCCGCGCGCAGGACATCAGCCCGGACAATCGCATTCCCTCGACGCGCGTGGCCGACGCCCGGATCACTTATTCCGGCCGCGGCGAGCTTGCGCGGGCAAGCCGCCAAGGCTGGCTGCAGCGCTTCTTCTCCATCCTGAGCCCGTTCTGATCGTGCCCGCCTTGCGCTCCCTATTCCAGGTCGCGGCCGCCGCCGCCGCGCTGCTGCTGTCCGCGTCGCCAGCCTCTGCCGACCGGATCAAGGATCTCGGCAACTTCCAGGGGCTACGCGCCAACCAGCTGACCGGCTACGGGATCGTTGTCGGGCTCGCGGGCACCGGCGACGACAGTCTCGATTACGCGACCCAGGGGATGAAGGGCGTCGCGTCGCGCTTCGGCCTGACCCTGCCGCCGGGCGTCAATCCGGCGGTGAAGAATGCCGCAGCGGTGATGGTCACGGCCGAGCTTCCACCGTTCGCCAAGCCGGGCCAGCGGGTCGACGTCACCGTTTCCGCGATCGGCAAGTCCAAGTCGCTGCGCGGCGGGACACTGCTGATGTCGCCGCTGCGCGGCGCGAACGGCGAGATTTATGCGATGGCGCAGGGCAGCCTTGCCGTCGGAGGTCTCGGCGTCGAGGCCGCGGACGGATCGAAGCTGTCGGTCAATGTACCGTCGGCCGGCCGAATCCCGGGCGGTGCGACGGTCGAGCGCGCGGTCGACGCAGGCTTCGCCACGTCTCCCGCTTTGACGTTCAACCTCGCCGAGGCCGACCTCACCACGGCGCACCTCGTCGCCGAGGAGATCAACCGAAAGCTCGGCGGCGGCACCGCCCAGGCGATCGACGCAGTGTCGATCCGGATCGCCGCGCAGCCCGGCGCCGAAACGCGCACCGCCTTGATGAGCATCATCGAAAATCTGGTCGTCAATCCGGCTGATCCGGCGGCCCGCGTGATCGTCAATGCGCGCACCGGCACGGTGGTCATCAACGGCCAGGTCCGGATCAGCCCGGCGGCGGTCGCTCACGGCAAGCTCGTCGTGTCGGTGCAGGAAAATCCGATGGTCGTGCAGCCGGCGCCTTTCTCCGGCGGGCAGACGGCGGTCCAGCAATCGAGCCAGATCAGCGCGACCGAGGAAGTCCGGCCGATGTTTGAGTTCGCGCCCGGCGCGTCGCTCGCCGACATCGTCAAGGCGGTGAATACGATCGGCGTTTCCCCGGCGGACCTTGTCGCGATCCTCGAAGCCCTGAAACAGGCCGGCGCGATGAAGGCCGAGCTGGTGGTGCTGTGACGGGCCCCGTCTCAAGTTCCGGGCCCGCTGCGGCGCCGGCCAGGCAGCAGTCGGCGAAGCACAAGCAGCTGGTCGAAGCGGCGCAGGCGTTCGAGGCCGTGTTCCTGCGCCAGATGATCGGCTCGATGCGCCAGGCGAGCCTCGGCGAGGACGTGCTCGGCAGCTCCGCCACCGACCAGTTCCGCAGCATATCCGACGACCGGTTGGCCGACCAGATGGCGTCGACCGGCGGCTTCGGCATCTCGAGGATGCTGATCAAGCAGTTCGACAAGCAAGTTGAGAAGCCGGAACCGGGAGCCGCCAAATGAGTGACCTCCTCAGCATCGGGCTGAGCGGGCTTTCGGCCTATCGCTCGGCGCTTTCGGCCGTCGGCGACAACGTCAGCAACGCCGAAACGCCCGGCTATGCCCGGCGCTCGGTGCGCCTCGGCGAAGCCGCGTCGGGCGGGTCGGGTGCCATCGGCGAGGGCGAGGGTGTCTCCTTTTCGGGCGTGAAGGCGACCGCGGTGCTTCGTGCTTGGGACGATTTCAAGGCCGCCGACGCGCGCCTCTCGGCCTCGGTCGCGGGGCGGGCCAATACACGCATGCAATGGCTGACCGCGGTCGAAAGCGCCCTGAGCGAAACCTCAGGCGGGGTCGGTTCGCTCGCGAGCAACTTTTTCAATTCGCTGGTGACTCTCGCGGCCAGCCCCAATGACGTCCTTGCGCGTTCTGCAACGCTCGCGGCGCTCGACGAAGCTACCGCCGCGATCCGCAACGCGGGCGATGCGCTGGCCCGCGTTGCCGACGGGATCGGCACGGCCGCGCAGCTCGAGGTCGACGGCCTCAATACCGATCTGTCCGCGCTCGCCGATGTGAACAAGGCCATCCGCCAGGCCGAACCCGGGCGCAGCTCGCACGCCTCACTCGCCGACGAGCGCGACCGGCTGATCGATTCCATTTCCGCTCGCATCGACGTCAGCACCGCGATCGGCGACGACGGAACGGTCACGCTGACTCTGGGCGGCGATACCGCAATCAGCTTGCTCGACCGCACCACGCGAGCCTTGATCTCGGTCGCGCCCGCGGCGGATGGACGGCTTGCGCTGCAACTGCGCGCCAATGGCGTCGCATCTCCGTTAGCCGCGAGCGGCGGAAGCCTGGCGGGCCTGGTGGGCGTGTCCGCTTCGACCGCCGACCAACGGGTCGAATTCGACGCCATGGCGGCGCAATTCGTGACTTCGGTGAACGCCTGGTCGGCGCAGGGCCGAGACAAGAACGGGAACCCCGGCGCACCGTTGCTCGGGATCACCGCCGGCGCGGTCACGGTAAGCATGTTGACCAGCGATCCCGCGGCCATCGCCGCTGCTTCGGCCACCGGCGTCGACAACGGCAATCTGCTCGACCTTACCAGCCTGCGCGACGGCACTGGTTTTGAATCGCGCTGGGCGGGGCTGGTCGCGGCGCATTCGCAGGTGCTCAGCGCGGCGCGGTCCGAAGCGGCCGCGGCCTCGACCCGCCGCGACAACAGCTTCGCCGCGCGAGACGAGACCGCGGGCATCGACCTCGACCGCGAGGCCGCCGACCTCATTCGCTACCAGCAGGCGTACAGCGCGAGCGCAAAGATCATCCAGACCGCGCGCGACACGGTCCAATCCATTCTCGACCTGTTCTGAGGAGACGTTCGATGATTAGCGGCACGCGCTACAAGCTCAGCGTCGAAATCAACCGCCAGGCGGCGATGGCCGCCGACATCGCGCGCATCCAGACGGAGATTTCGACCGGCAAGCGCATCCAGGCGCCGTCCGACGATCCGACCGCCGCGGCGCGCGTATCGCAACTGACGCGCGCGCATGCCGACGAAGCGGCGTGGATGACCAACCTCGATTCCGCCGCGTCGCTCGCCGAACGCTCCGACGCGGCCCTGACTTCTGTGAGCGACCGCATCGACCGCGCGACCGAACTGATGCTCTCAGCCGCATCGGGAACCCTGTCTGCCGAGAATCGCGCGATCGTCGCGTCGGAGCTCAAGGGAATTGCCGACGAGGTGGACGCGCTGGCCAGGAGCACCGATCCGCGCGGCAATCCATTGTTCAGGGTCGGCGCGCCGCTCGAGATCCCGGTTCACTCCGGGGGCACGACCATCCCGGTCCAATCGCGCGACCTGGTCTTCGGCAATGTCGCCACCGCCGCCGGCATCCGCGACCTCCAGACGATCATCAACGACGCGGCGACGGCGGTGCTCGAACCGAACGACACGCTTCGGTCGGCGGCCACCAAGGCAGCGATCGATGCGGTCAATGCCGCCGCCGCCCATGTCGCGGGAGCGAGGGGCGATCAGGGCGTCACCGCGCACAGGATCGACGATCTCAAGGAGCGGCTGACCCAGTCGAGCGTGCAGCTCGATGAGCAGCGCGCCGGCCTTGAATCGACCGACATGGTCGACGCGATCGCCCGGCTGCAATCGCGCCAGCTGGGGCTGCAGGCGGCCCAGGCGGTGTTCACCCGAATCAACCAGGGCACTTTGTTCGATCTTCTCGGCTAGTTCCCGCCGCCACATGTAAAGATCCGGCCTCCCGCGCCGTTAACAGCACTGGGTCCGGAACGTCCCGTTCCACTCACAGCGCGGGGAATTCTGCATGTTCGCAGCGATCGGCGTCGCCGTTCTGCTCCTGATGGTCTTTGGCGGCTTCGTCATCACCGGCGGCAACATTGGGGCGATCGCCTACGCCATCCCGCACGAGATGATGATCATCGGCGGCGCCGCCGTCGGCGCGACCATCGCCGGCAATTCCAAGCGTCAGTTGCAGGCGCTCGCCAGCGGCACGATCAAGATCTTCACCGGCCCGCGCTATTCGAGCGACGATTTCCTCGACACCATCTTCCTCGTTTCGAAACTGATGCGGATGCTGCGCACCGACGGTCCGGTCGCGGTCGAGCCGCACATCGAGCAGCCGCACGACAGCGCGATCTTCGCCGACTATCCGAAGCTCCTCAATGACGCGACCCTGATCCACCTGATCTGCGACACGTTGCGGCTGGTGGTGATCTCGGCCGGCACCCTCAACGCCCACGCGGTGGAGGAGGTGATGGATAATGCGATCAAGACGCATCACCAGGAAACCATTCAGCCGGCCGACACGCTGCAGACGCTCGCCGATGCGCTGCCCGCGCTCGGAATCGTCGCCGCGGTGCTCGGCGTGGTCAAGACCATGGCCTCGATCGACAAGCCGCCGACGATCCTCGGCGCGATGATCGGCTCGGCGCTGGTCGGCACCTTCCTCGGCGTGTTGCTCGCTTATGGCATCGTCGGGCCGTTCGCGAACCGCGTGCGCCAAGTGATCGAGGAAGACGGCGCGATCTATCATGTCGTGAAGCAGATCGTCATCGCCTCGCTCCACGGCCATCCGCTGCCTTTGGTCATCGAGGCGGCGCGGTCGGGGATCGTCCATCCCAAACGGCCGAGCTTCGCCGCCGTGTTCGAAGGCATGAGGAGCCGCTGACGTGGCCAGCGCAGCCTTTGGATACGGCCGGAACGAGCCCCAGCCGCAGCCGATCATCGTC
>DATFUB010000121.1:0-6129 GCA_035261225.1 Sphingomicrobium sp. | reverse complement strand
GGCGCAGTCTCGATCTCGCGACCGGCGCCGACCGTCCGCTCGGACCGCCGCGGCCGGTCCCGCCGTTCCAGCCGCCGAACATCACTGCCGCCGCGGAAGCGACAAGCGCGAGCGGCGACCTCGCCCAGGCGAGCTGGGACGGGGCGACCGGTTCGCTGAGCGCCAGGATGAGCGACGGGTCGCGCCGGACCTGCGCCGATCCCCTGTGCGCCACGGGGCACATCTCGGCATTGGTGTGGCGTCCCGGCAGCCAGGACGTGCTCGTCACATTCATGGACCGCGAGCACCGCCAGTCGCTCTATCTGTGGCGGCCCGCTTCCGACATGCTGCGCAGGCTGACCGCGGCCGACGGGCTGCTCAGCGGCGGGCGACGCAACATGGTTCCGTGCGCGGTCGCGCCCGGGTCGGCGATCTGTGTCGCGGCGGCGCCGGCATCGCCGCCGCGGCTCGAGCGCATCGACCTTGCGACGGGAGCAAGATCCGTCCTGTTCGATCCCAACGCCGAGCTTCGGACCAGCTACCGGCCGGACGTCCGTTACCTGCGCTGGAAGAGCAGGGATGGCGCAACTGCCGCGGGCGTGCTGATGACACGAGGCGGCATGTCGCCGCACGACGCGCCGCTCTACCTCAACTATTACGCCTGCGAAGGCTTCCTGCGCGGAGGGGAGGGCGACGAATGGCCGATCCCGGCGCTGCTCGACGCGGGCTTCGCGGTGGCATGCGTGAACTCAGTGCCGTTCACCGGGCCGCAAATCGCCGTGCAGACCTACCGCGGCGGCCTCGATGCCGTGGGAGCGCTGGTCGACCGCCTTTCCGGCGAAGGGATCGTCGACCCCCGCAAGATCGCGATGGGCGGGCTCAGCTTCGGAAGCGAGGTGACGATGTGGACGGCCATCCATTCGCGCCTGCTGGCAGCGGTTTCCATCTCCTCTGCCCAGTTCGAACCTTCCGAATATTGGACCAGCGCCATGCCCGGCAGCGACCAGCCGTCGCTGATCCGCAAGGTCTGGGGCCTCGGAAGTCCGGAGGACACCCCACGGGAGTGGCGGTTGCTTGCCCCCGCGCTCAACGCCGGCTCGATCGCCGCGCCGGTCCTGTTCCAGCTTCCCGAACAGGAGGCGCGGCGCATCCCGGAGCTCTATGCGCGGCTTGCGCGGTCGGGCACCCCGACCGAGCTCTACGCCTTCCCGGATGAGCCGCACATCAAGATCCAGCCGCGCCACCGGCTCGCCGTCTATGAGCGCAACCTCGATTGGTTCCGCTACTGGCTGCAGGACTATCGCGATCCCGATCCCGCCAAGGCCGCCCAGTATGAACGCTGGGATCGGCTCAGGGCGCGCTGGCCCCGAAGCTCGGCGGCGAGCGCCACGACTGCAGCCAGAGCTCCATCGCGACGAGCTCCGTGATCCGCAGCTGGACCTCGTCGCGGGTCCAGCTGTCTCCGGCAAATGCGCGCTCCAGCCGGGATGAATCGAGAATCCCGGCGCGGTGCAGCTCGCCCGACATCAGGGTATCACGCATCTGCGGACGCAGCGCCGCGAACGAGCGATGAAAGAGGCTCTGCAGGCTCCCCTTGGCTCGCCGCCTGAGCACGGATTGCGGAACGAGCCCCGCGAAGGCATCGCGGGCGATCGCGCGGTCGCGCCCGCCATGCATCCACAGCCAGCTCGGGATGGTGAGGCAGAGCTCGAGCAAGGGCTGCGCCATCAGCGGGTGCAGCCGGGCCATGCCGCCCGGCCCGCGGTCGAGGAAATGCTGGATGTGGACCAGCGCCTCGACATGCTCCCTTTTGCCTGGAAGGATGGCCTCGAGCCCCTCGAGCCACGGGTGGACCTCGGGGCCGCGAAGGAGAGCCGCCGGATCGAGAAACGTCCGGTCCTCCTTCCACATGGGACGCCTTGCAACCAGTCGTCTGGCGGCAGCCGCGACCACTTCCCACACAGTGCAGCCGGCCCGCAGGGCAATGTTCGACGCGGCGGTGCGTGCCGCTACGGATCCGCCCCACCTCAACGCGTCAAGTACCGGCGCCGCGCTCGTGATCGAGCAGAAGAGATTATCGCCGCCGGCCCCATCGACGATCAAAGCGCCGTCCATGAGCTCGGCCGCGCTTGCAACGGCGCGCTCGAATGGGGCGAGCAAGGGGTTGGTCAGGGGGCGGAAACTCGGCCGCGGATCGGACCCGATTGCCGCCGGCTCGGCTTCGATCAGCTCCGTCAGCGGCAGGTTGAAGGCGCGCGCGACGTCGCGCGCATATTGCCGCTCGTCCCCGTCGAGCGAACGCGTGGCGAAGTTGACGCAGGAAAATGTCCTTCCCGCCTGCGAGAGGCAAGCGGCGACGATCGAGGAATCGAGGCCGCCGGACAATTGCAGCAGGACGGCGGAAGAACCGGGCTGGGCGGCGACCACTTTCAACGCAAGGTCGCGCAGGCGACCGGCGGCTTCCCGCGGGTCGCGGACGGCTTGGGCCTTGCGGATGAAGTCCGCCGGCCGCCACAGGAGCGTTTCCGCCCAGGAGCCCGATGGCGCCTTTTCCGCGGCCATGCCGGGGAGAAGCTCGGCCACCTCTTCGAGCCCGCTCCGCCGCGTCTGGAGAAAAGGGAATTGCAGCCAGTGCGCCGCGAAGCGCAGATCGCGCCGGGGATGGGCCAGCAGCCCGAGACGGCCCGCGATCGCCGCATCGGATACGAAAACGGCATTGTCGCCGCTGCCGCAGCGATAGATGGGGACAGTTCCCGACGGGTCGCGGTACGCCATCCATTCCTCCGGCGTCGCGCGGAACAAGGCGAAATTGCCCCAGAAACCATCGAACGCGGACCGCAGACCGGCCAGGCCGGACCCGTCGATCGGAGGCAAAGCGGCAAGGGGTTCGTTCGTGCCCGAGAAAAGCTGGCCGACGAGGATAATCCCCTCTCCGCTCAGGAGGCTGGTTCGTTCCTCCGCCAGGAAGAGCAGCGCGGGCTGGTCGGCGATGGCCAGCCCGGCGGCCTTCGCCTTCTGCCTGAGCGCGTGCCGGTGCTCGCCCCGGCCAAAGGTCAGCGCGTAGGAGCCGAACACCGGATGACCCGCACCGGCTCGAAGCGCGCCACATGATCGGTCAGATCGTTGAGGACCATCGTGTCGTTCTGCACCCAGCAATGGGCGGCGAACGGCTCGAGCTTCACGCCGAAGACAAGCGAGGCGCCAGCAGCTTCGGGTTCGAGCCAGCGCAGCAGCGCGATGGAATCGAGCAGGCAGTTCGGCTTGACCGGCACGAAGCGCCGGGCGGCGATGAAACGCGCGGCGCGCGCGAGCTGGCCGTCCGCACGGTCGTCGGGCAGGCGGTCGCCCGCTGGCACGAGCGCGCCAAGAATATGGTCGATAGGCTGCCGCGCGATGGAACGCTTGACCGAACGGAGCAGGACCGCCGCCCTGCCGATGTCGGCGAGTTGCGCGTTTGCCAAGGAGCTCGATTCCTCCAGCAGGCTGCGCTGCGGCCGTGTGCATGCGCCGCGCTCGATCGGCTGGATCAGGGAGGCGCCCAGTGCCTGGTCAAGATGGTCGGTGGCCGGCAGCCATTGGCCCTCCGACCTGATCAGCTCGAGGAACTCGGCTTCTTCCTCCGGTTCGAGCATGAAATAGCTGTCGTCGCCCAGATCCATGAAGACGGGCCGGGCATCGACAAGCCCGAAGCTCAGGACTGGCACGGACGAGGTCATGGCGGGCTATACGGCGCGCAGGGCCGTGGCCCCGCGCGCCGACGCAGGTGCTTCAGGAAAGCTCGATGCCGGGCGTGTACAGACCGAAGGCTTCGATTGTTCCCTTGACCCCGCCACTGGTCGAGCGGCTGATCCGCCCGAGTGTCACGCGGCGCGCCGCGACTTTGTCATGCTTGCTCATCGTGCGTCTCCTTTGCTGCGGTTGGTGCAGCGCATGGGAGGTTAGGAGGGCGCTCCGAGTGTAGGGAATCTATAAGCATCATATTCGCGGATTGTTGGCGGCGCGGGGATCCTCCGCGCCGCCATGTCCCTGTTCAGCTGGTCAGGCCCCGGCCGTTCCATTGGCCGGACATTTCCAGGTGGAGGCCGGGAGGCCCCTTGGTCTGGGTGCTGATGCGGCCGAGCAGGCGCCGGCCACGATGTTCATGCGAAGCTTTCATGGGAGATCTCCTTCAGGTTGTGCCGCCGCGAGGCAGCGGCGCGCCGAAGGGTAGGACCGCAGGAAAGGTATCTTCAGCGAATAAGCCCGGCATAGAGCGATTGTTTTGGAAGGGCGTGCTGCGCCGCCCCGCAGTGGCAACGGCGTGGAAAGCGGTCATTGGCAGCGACACGGATCGGGACCGCGGCCGAAGAGGTCCATGCTTTCCCTTGGCATTGATCTAAGCTAGTCTTGCCGCATTGCTCGGTGAGTCGCGGGAGGCGGCAATGCGAGCATGTGTCCTGGCCGGGTTGCTGTCTCCGGATGCCACGCAACCGGCCGTGCTCGAATCCCAAAACGATGGCTGCGGCTCGGGGCACAGGTCCCGTCAAATCAAGCATCAGCGCCCGGCTGGAATCAACCACCCCGCAAATACCCTGGGGGCGCCGTTGGACGAATTCGCACGGCTCGCATTCAATCGAGCCGGGCAACGACGGCGAGCACATCCTTCAGCGACCAGAGCCGATGACCACAAGCTGTCGTCTCCGATCGCGCGTGCCGTCGCCACACCGCCCCGCCATCCCTCAAGGAGCAGAAAATGGATTTCATCGAACGTTGGCTCGGACTTTCGCCAGACGGCGGCAATGGCGCGCTCGAGGCCCTCTATCTGGTGGCGCTCGTCGTCGTGATCGCCGCCATCATTCTTGGCCGGCACGCCCATCGCCGGCCCACCATCACAGCACGGAGGCGCGATCGGTAGGCCGCGGCGATAGAGCGCGCCAACGGGTCGCCCATTTCCGTGGAGGATTTTGGTTGAAGGAGGAGGACCGGCATGGCGACTCAAGGTTCAAAGGGTCGTCGGCCCCCGAAAGACACCGGTGAGCAAGAACGCATCGGCAGGGCCGACAATCCGGGCGGGCGGCGCGAGTGGTTTCTCGCCAGCCGCATCGGTCAAGACGAGAAACTCGTCGACCGGCTCTACCTTCGCGGCTCGAGGCAGCGCCATAAGCTGACGCCTCGGGACCTCCTCGAATCCGCCCCGCCACCCGCGCCTCCCGGGGGAGCGGGTACAATCAACTGGACGCCCATTGGGCCCTCTGTCGTCGCGCACGGCCAAGCCAGCAATAACCCGCCCGTGAGCGGCCGCATTACGTCGATCGTCGTGGGGCCGGGCGGCACGCGCGCCTATGCCGGCGCCGCCAACGGCGGTGTGTGGTCCACCGCGGACTCCGGCACGAGCTGGAGTCCGCTCGACGACTATGCCGTTTCTCCCAGCCTCACGAGCGGGATCGAGGCAGATTCGCTCGCCGTCGGCGCGATCGCTGTGCAATTTGGCGCAACCGCTGCCACGGATCTCGTCTATGTCGGCACCGGCGAGGCGAACAGTAGCGGCGACTCCTACTTCGGTGTCGGCGTCAAGCGCTCGCCGTCCGGGGGCGCGCCGGGATCCTGGACGCTCGAAGGGACGAATCTGGCGGGGCGAGGTTTCTTCCGGCTGGCGATCGACCCTGACGATCCAACATTGGTGCTTGCAGCGACGACGGTGGGCATTTTCCGTCGTCCCGCCGCCCCGCCCTTTACCAATTGGACGCAGATCACGAGCACCTTCGCCGCGCCGAACGGCCTGGCGACGGACCTGGTGGTCGCGGGGACTGGCGCGGCCAAGCGATATTATTGCGTCTTCCGGGGCGACAAGGCCTACAGTTCCGCCGACGGTCTTGCGTGGACCGCGCTCACCGGGCTTCCGGCGGGCGGACGCGTGGCGCTTGCCGTGTCGGAATCCAGCCCGACCATTGCCTACGCACTCAAGCAGGACGGAACGCTGTGGCGCCTCGTCGGCACGGCCTTCCAGTCGGTCGCCGGGATGCCGCCACTCTTCAACGGTGGTCAGGGATGGTACGACATCGCGTTGGCCGTCGATCCGGCCAACTCGAACATCGTCTATCTCGTCGGCGACCTGGTCAACGACAGCGGCAACTGGACGCTGTCGCTCTTCAAGGGAACCATCACCGGCGG
>DATFUB010000120.1:0-45397 GCA_035261225.1 Sphingomicrobium sp. | reverse complement strand
ACGAGACGATCGAGATCGCGATGAACCTGGGCGTCGATCCGCGCCATGCCGACCAGATGGTCCGCGGCGTGGTCTCGCTCCCCAAGGGCTCGGGCAAGGACGTCCGCGTCGCCGTGTTCGCCAAGGGCGACAAGGCCGAGGAAGCCAAAAAGGCCGGCGCCGACGTGGTTGGTGCCGAAGATTTGATGGAGAGCATCCAAAGCGGCACCATCGACTTCGACCGGGTGATCGCGACCCCCGACATGATGGGCGTCGTCGGGCGCCTCGGCAAAGTGCTCGGGCCCAAGGGCCTGATGCCCAACCCCAAGCTCGGCACCGTCACCATGGATGTCGCCAAGGCGGTCAATGACGCCAAGTCGGGCCAGGTCGAGTTCCGCGTCGAAAAGGCCGGGATCGTCCATGCCGGGATCGGCAAGGCGAGCTTCCCCGAAGCCGACCTCAAGGAAAATTTCGCGGCGTTCGTCGACGCGATCGTCAAGGCAAGGCCGCCGGGCGCCAAGGGCAAGTTCATCCACAAAGTGTCGGTCAGCTCGTCGATGGGCCCGGGCGTCAAGGTCGAATTCGGCGAGACCGCTTGACACCTAAGCTTCTGAACTGATTGTTGAAACGCGAGAGGCCGGGGTCATTCCCGGCCTCTTTCGTCTCGGGCCGTCGCGCTTGTCCACCGGGTCGTCTGTGCCCCAGCCGCAACAGTTTTTGGCGGATTGCCGTAGCGCGCCGCGGACCGGGAACTTTGCTCCTGCGGTCGGTTTGAACCCGCACTTCCACAACGCCTGAAAGGGGCTCTTCACCTATGCGTAAATACCTATTCGCCGCAGTTGCCGCCGCAGCGATCGCCAGTCCGGCGGCCGCCAAGGACAACTCAGGCTATGTCGGCCTCGAGGGCGGCATCTTGTTCCCGCAAAAACAGGACATCAACGCGGCCATCGACTTCACCGACCCGTTGGTTACCGACGCTCCGGACGGCAACGTCGGCCGCTTCAAATTCAAGAAAGGCTATGACGTCGACCTCATCGGCGGTTACGATTTCGGCATGTTCCGGCTCGAAGGCGAGCTCGGCTACAAACGCACCAAGAACAAGAGCTTTAGCCTCGACCCCGCGTTCGTCACCGCGCTGAATGCGGGTGCCGGGACCGCCCTGACGAGCTCCGACTTCGATATCGGCGGACATGCCAGCGTGCTGTCCGGGATGGTCAACGCGCTGCTCGACGTTGGCGGCAATGGCGGGATCGGCGGTTATGCCGGCGTCGGCGCCGGCTATGCCCACGTCAAGGAGTTCAGCGACAGCGACAATTCCTTCGCCTGGCAACTGCTCGCCGGAGTCTATGCGCCGGTCAGCAACAACATCGATGTCGGCCTGAAGTATCGCTACTTCTCGACCGGCAATCTGCACTTCAATGATGCGGTCGCTTTCGCCGCGGGAGCGGGGCCGTGCGGCCCCGTCGGTGCGCCGGTGCCGTGCAGCGGCGGAACGGCCTCGTTCGGCGTAAACGACAAGTTCCAGTCGCACTCGCTGCTGGCGAGCCTGGTTTACAACTTCGGCGGTGCGGCAGTCGAAGCGGCGCCTCCGCCGCCCCCGCCGCCGCCGCCTCCCCCCGAGGCTCCGGCGACCCAGACCTGCCCGGACGGATCGGTGATCCTGGCGACCAGCGCCTGCCCGGCGCCGCCGCCTCCGCCCCCGCCCCCGCCGGCAACCAGCGGCGAACGCGGCCGCTAAAAGCTTACCCATTAAACGGGGAGCAAAGGTCCCGGGCGAGGCGCGAGCTTCGCCCGGGATTTTTCTTGCGGGCGCTCAGGGTTGATCGCGGCACGGATTTCGCTATAGGCGCGCCCTCGCGTTCGGCTCTGCCGTTCGCAACCGTCCGAGACAGTTGCTGCCCCCGATCAGGTCGAGGGCTTAATTTGCAGCCTAGGCGGGGACCGGAATCATTCGGAGCGGGCAGCCGCTCCGTCGTGCGTTGCCAAAGGGAAACCCGCAGCGCCATCGATCCAAAGCCCCACGGACACGAGTGCCCAGGCGAATTTGCCTGAGCTTTTGTTGAATCTCGCTCGAATTATTTCGGGCGAATTTTTGGAGTTGGCATGGATCGTTCGCAAAAATCCGATCTGGTGGCCGAGCTAAAGGGCGTCTTCTCCGAGACCAGCGTGGTGGTCATCACCCGCAATCTCGGCCTGACCGTGGCCCAGTCCACGGACTTGAGGTTGAAGATGCGCGACGCTGGCGCACAGTTCAAAGTTGCGAAGAACCGGCTTGCCCTGATCGCGCTCGAGGACACGCGCTACAAGCCGATCGGCGACCTGCTCAAGGGGCCGACCGCGCTTGCAACCTCGACCGATCCCGTCGCGGCCGCCAAGGTCGCGGTGGAATTCGCCAAAACCAACGATCGTCTCGAGATCGTCGGCGGAGCGATGGGCGACACCGTGCTCGACGTCGATGGGATCAAGGCTCTGGCCGCGCTCCCGTCGCTGGACGAACTACGGGCGACGATCGTGGGCCTAATTCAGGCGCCCGCGAGCAAGATCGCCCGCACCGTCAGCGAGCCCGGCGCGCAGCTGGCACGGGTCTTCGGGGCTTATGCCGCGAAAGAGGCAGCATAGTTTTTCGCTTTAATTTTCAACGCACGACAATGGGGCGATGCCCCGCACAGGAGTAACACATGGCTGACATCACCAAGCTGGTCGACCAGCTTTCCGAACTGACCGTCCTCGAAGCCGCGGATCTCGCCAAGGCGCTCGAAGAGAAGTGGGGCGTTTCGGCCGCTGCCGCGGTTGCCGCGGCTCCGGCTGCTGCCGCGGCTGCCGGCCCGGCCGTCGAAGAGAAGACTGAATTCGACGTCATCCTGACCGGCGACGGCGGCAAGAAGATCAACGTGATCAAGGAAGTTCGCGCGATCACCGGGCTTGGCCTCGGCGAGGCCAAGGCGCTGGTCGAGGGCGCCCCCAAGGCGGTCAAGGAAGGCGTCAACAAGGACGAAGCCGAGAAGCTCAAGAAGCAGATCGAAGACGCCGGCGGCACCGTCGAGCTGAAATAAGCTTTAATCGATTTCGCGGATGTCTTGAAGCATTCGTGGGAGGAAGGGGCGGTTCGGCAACGGGCCGCCCCTTTTCCTTGGCTAACCCGGCTGAATTGGCCAAAAGCGCAAGATCATGCGCTTCGATCAGCCTTTCATCAAACTCCCCATCCAGTTCGACGCCGAGACGCTCGAACGCGAGGTCCGCGCGCTTCCATCGGCGGCCTGGGTGCCACACCCAGACAAGTTCCCGGGAAACGAAGCGGTGCGGCTGGTCACCGTCGACGGACAGCCGACCGATAATTTCGAAGGACCGATGCGGCCCGCCGAGAATCTGGAACGATTGCCATATGTGCGCCAGATCATGGGCGAGATCGGCGGAGTGTGGAGCCGCAGCCGTCTGATGGGCCTCGGCCCGGGCGCCCAGGTCCCGGTGCACGTCGACGCCCGCTACCATTGGCGCACGCACCTGCGGATCCACATCCCAGTCATTACCGACCCGAAGGTGTTATTCACTTGCGGCGACGAGACGATTCACATGGCCCCGGGCGAGTGCTGGCTGTTCGACAGCTTCCGCTGGCACCGGGTCGAGAACGGCTGGACCGAGCGCCGCGTGCACCTGGTGCTCGATACGGTCATGACACCGACGCTGCGGGCCCTGGTCGACGCAGCACGACGCGGCGCGGCGAGCCAGTCGCTGGCGCCGGGCGAGGACCACCCAGTCCCACTCAAGTTCGAACAATTCAATGCGCCGGGCGTGATGTCGCCGTGGGAGCTCCGCTATCACATCGAATTCATCCTCTCCCACGCCGCCGAACACCCGTGCATGCCGATGTTGAGGGAACGCTTCGATCGCCTGGTCGAAGATTGGGGCTCGATCTGGGCGGAATACGGGGCGAGCCTGCAGGGCATTCCGGACTATCGGCGCACGCTCGCCGAAGCCGAACGCGAAATCATGAGTTTGTCGGGTGTCGAAATGAAGTCGACGAACGATATTCTCCTTGGAACCTTGTTTGATGCGCTAATCTTTGCGGCTGCGCTTGCCCCTTCCATGCGGAACCGTCCTATCCCCGAAGGGCCAGCGCGCGTCCTCAAGAGTCAGGGGCCCATTGGAGCGAGCGACCCGTCCGGCGAAAGGCGAATCGAACGCCCGATTTTGATCGTCAGCTCACCGCGGTCGGGCTCGACCCTTCTGTTCGAGACGATGGAACAGACCCCCGGACTCTACAGCATCGGCACGGAGAGCCATGCAGCGATCGAGAGCATCCGCGAGTTTCATCCGGCCAGTCAGAAGTCCCATTCGAATCGCCTGACCGCGGCGAATGCCAAGGGCCCCGCGGCCGATCTGCTGGCGCAAAACTTCTACGGCCAGCTGCGCGACCGCGACGGCGCGCGGCCTTCCGGTGCCGTCCGAATGCTCGAAAAAACGCCGAAAAATGCCCTGCGCATCCCGTTTTTCGCGGCGCTTTGGCCGGATTCGACCTTCATCTATCTGTACCGCGACGTCCGCCAAACGCTGGCGAGCATGATCGAGGCGTGGAGCTCGGGGCGTTTTCGGACCTACCCCAAGCTGCCCGGCTGGACCGGTCTTCCGTGGTCGCTTCTCCTCGTCCCAGGCTGGCAGCAGCTCAAGGGCCTGCCGCTGCCGGAGATCGCCGCCCACCAATGGGCGATCACCACGACGACTATGCTCGACGATCTCGCCGCCCTCCCGCGCGACCAGGTCCGCGCGATTCGCTATGCGGACCTGGTCGCCGAGCCCGACGCGCGGATTTCCGCGCTGGCTGATTCGATCGGATTCGATTGGGATCGGCCGCTGGGCCAAACCCTGCCGTTGTCCAAATATACCGTTTCGCAGCCCGATCCCGACAAATGGCGGAGGCTGGAAGAACATATCACGCCGGTCCTGCCGATCATCGCCGAGGCCGACGAGCGGGCGCGGGCGTTCGCCGATCAATTCGCCGATCAGCGTGTGAGCTAAAGCCTTCGCTTACCCCTTGCGCCGGCCTGGCGAATGACTATATCGGTCTCATCCAACACATAGACGGCTCCGCCGCACGGTGACGTGCGCCCGGGGCTTTTCCCGTCCTCCCCGGGACAGGGTCCGAACGGCGCACGGATCATAAGCATTGGGGAGGAGCAGCGGGACCAGCGCTCCATGACAAGTTCCGGCACCGGCCGGGCAACAATTTGCGGAGCGCGCCCCGGCGTGCGTTCCGCGCAGCGCAGGGAAGCAAATGGCCACCAAAGCGATCGATGCACGCCGTAAAACCACGAGCGGGCTCAAGACCAATTCGCGGCGTATCCGCAAAATCTTCGGCAACATCCACGAGATCTCGGAAATGCCGAACCTCATCGAGGTTCAGCGCGAGAGCTACGAGCAATTCCTCCGCTCGGACCCCGCGACGAGCTACGTCTCGGGCCTCGAGAAGACGCTCCGCTCGGTGTTTCCGATCGTCGATTTTGCCGGCACCGCGCACCTCGATTTCGATCGCTACGAGCTTGAACATCCCAAATACGATACCGACGAGTGCCGCCAGCGCGGCCTCACCTATGCCGCGCCGATGCGCGTCACCCTGCGCCTGACGACGTTCGAGATCGATCCCGAGACCGAGGCCAAGTCGGTGATCGATATCAAGGAACAGGACGTGTACATGGGCGACATGCCGCTCATGACGATGAACGGCACCTTCATCATCAACGGCACCGAGCGCGTGATCGTCAGCCAGATGCACCGCTCGCCGGGCGTGCTGTTCGATCATGATCGCGGCAAGACCCACTCCAGCGGCAAGTATCTCTTCGCGGCGCGCGTGATCCCGTACCGCGGCAGCTGGCTCGATTTCGAGTTCGACGCCAAGGACATCGTCAACGTCCGCATCGACCGCAAGCGCAAGCTGCCGGTGACCGCCTTGCTCCACGCGCTTGGCATGACCAGCGAGGAGATCCTCAACACCTTCTACAACCGCGTCAGCTATGCCCGCGGCAAGAACGGCTGGCAGATCCCCTATTCGCCCGACCAGTGGCGCGGCCAGAAGCCGAACCATGAGGTGGTCGACGCCGATACCGGCGAGATCGTGTTGAAGGCCAATGAGAAGATTACCCCGCGCCGCGCCAATCAGGCGGCGAAGGACGGTCTCAAGAACGTCATCATCCCGACCGAGGAAATCTACGGGCGCTATTCGGCCTATGATCTGATCAACGAAAAGACCGGCGAGATCTTCATCGAGGCCGGCGACGAGGTCAGCCCGGAGAATCTGGCCAAGCTCGACGAAGCGAAAGTCAATCAGCTCGAGCTGCTCGATATCGATTACATCAACACCGGTCCGTGGATGCGCAACACGCTCAAGGCCGACAAGGCCGAGGACGGCGATCAGGCGCTGTCGGACATCTATCGCGTCATGCGCCCCGGCGAGCCGCCGACGCGCGAGACCGCCGATGCCTTGTTCTACGGCCTGTTCTTCGATCCCGAGCGCTACGATCTGTCGGCTGTCGGCCGGGTCAAGCTCAACATGCGCCTCGGCCTCGACGCCGAGGACACGGTCACCACGCTACGCCGCGAAGACATCCTCGCGGTCGTCCAGGAATTGGTGAACCTCAAGGACGGCAAGGGCGATATCGACGATATCGACAACCTCGCCAACCGCCGTGTCCGCTCGGTCGGTGAACTGCTCGAGAACCAGTATCGCGTCGGCCTGCTGCGCATGGAGCGCGCGGTCAAGGAGCGCATGTCGAGCGTCGACGTGTCGACGGTCATGCCGAACGACCTGATCAACGCCAAGCCGGCCGTCGCCGCGGTGCGCGAGTTCTTCGGATCGTCGCAGCTGTCGCAGTTCATGGACCAGACCAATCCGCTCTCCGAAGTCACGCACAAGCGGCGTGTGTCGGCGCTCGGGCCGGGCGGCCTGACCCGCGAGCGCGCGGGCTTCGAAGTCCGCGACGTCCACCCGACCCATTATGGCCGGATCTGCCCAATCGAAACTCCCGAAGGCCCGAACATCGGCCTCATCAACTCGCTCGCCAGCTTCAGCCGGGTCAACAAGTACGGCTTCATCGAAACGCCGTACCGCAAGGTCATCGACGGCAAGGTGACGACCGAGGTCGTCTATCTGTCGGCGATGGAAGAGGCCAAGCACACCATCGCCCAGGCCAACGCCGAACTCGATGCCAAGTTCGGCTTTGCCGAGGAAATCATCTCGGCCCGCCGCAACGGCGAGTTCCTGATCGCCCCGCGCGAGCAGATCACGCTGATGGACGTCAGCCCCAAGCAGCTGGTGTCGGTCGCGGCTTCGCTCATTCCGTTCCTCGAGAATGACGACGCCAACCGCGCCCTGATGGGCTCGAACATGCAGCGCCAGGCGGTGCCGCTGCTCCAGGCCGAGGCGCCGCTGGTCGGCACCGGCATGGAAGAGACGGTCGCGCGCGATTCCGGCGCAGCGATCGCCGCTCGCCGGTCGGGCATTGTCGACCAGGTCGACGCGGCCCGCATCGTCGTTCGCGCGACGGGCGAGCTCCGGCCGGGCGAGTCCGGGGTCGACATCTACACGCTGATGAAGTTCCAGCGGTCGAACCAGAACACCTGCATCAACCAGCGCCCGCTGGTGAAGGTCGGTGCGGCGGTCGAAGCCGGCGAGATCATCGCCGACGGCCCGTCGACGGAATTCGGCGAGCTCGCGCTCGGCCGCAACGTGCTCGTCGCGTTCATGCCGTGGAACGGGTACAATTATGAGGACTCGATCCTGATCTCCGAACGGATCGTGAAGGACGACGTCTTCACCTCGATCCACATCGAAGAGTTCGAGGTCATGGCCCGCGACACCAAGCTTGGGCCGGAAGACATCACTCGCGACATCCCCAACGTCGGCGAGGAAGCGCTGCGCAACCTCGACGAGGCGGGCATCGTCTACATCGGCGCCGAGGTTGAGCCGGGCGACATCCTGGTCGGCAAGATCACGCCCAAGGGCGAAAGCCCGATGACGCCGGAGGAAAAGCTCCTCCGCGCGATCTTCGGCGAGAAGGCTTCGGACGTGCGCGACACCTCGCTGCGCCTGCCGCCGGGCGTGACCGGCACGGTGGTCGAAGTTCGGGTGTTCAACCGCCACGGCATCGACATCGATGACCGGACGCGCGCCATCCAGACGGAAGAGAAGGAGCGGCTCAAGAAGGACGCCGACGACGAACGCGGCATCCTCAATCGCGCCACCTTCTCGCGCCTCAAGGAAATGCTCCTCAAGCAGGTCGCGACCGCGGCGCCCAAGAGCATCAAGAAGGGCTCGACGCTCGACGACGCCATGCTCGAGGGCACGGATCGCCACGATTGGTGGAAGATCGCGGTCAAGGACGACAAGCGTCAGGCCGACATCGAGGCGCTGAAGGGGCAGTACGACGAGGCGGTCAACGTGATCACGCGCCGCTTCGACGACCGCGTCGAGAAGCTCGAGCGTGGCGACGAGCTGCCGCCGGGCGTGTTGAAGATGGTCAAAGTGTTCGTCGCGGTGAAGCGCAAGCTTCAGCCGGGCGACAAGATGGCCGGCCGTCACGGCAACAAGGGCGTGATCAGCCGCATCTTGCCGGCCGAAGACATGCCGTTCCTCGAGGACGGAACGCCGGTCGACATCGTGCTCAATCCGCTGGGCGTGCCGAGCCGGATGAACGTCGGCCAGATCTTCGAGACCCACCTCGGCTGGGCGTCGCGCGGACTGGGTCGTCAGATCCAGGAAATGCTCGAGGGCATCCACGAGCGTGGCAAGGATGTCGCGGGCAAGGTCGCGGGCAAGGACGTCAAGGCGATCCGCACCAAGCTCAAGGATATCTACGGCGAGGCTTATGACAAGGACATCGACGGTCGCGACGACGACGGCGTGATGGAACTCGCGTCCAACCTGACGGCCGGAATCCCGATGGGTACGCCGGTATTCGACGGCGCGCGCGAGCCCGATGTCACCGCGATGCTGGCCAAGGCCGGGCTCGATACCTCGGGCCAGGTCACGCTGTTCGACGGCCGGACGGGCAATCCGTTCGATCGCAAGGTGACGGTCGGCTACATCTACATGCTGAAGCTCCACCACCTCGTGGACGACAAGATCCACGCCCGCTCGATCGGCCCGTACAGCCTGGTCACCCAGCAGCCGCTGGGCGGCAAGGCGCAGTTCGGCGGACAGCGCTTCGGTGAAATGGAGGTGTGGGCGCTGCAGGCTTACGGCGCGGCGTACACGCTCCAGGAGATGCTGACAGTCAAGTCGGATGACGTGATCGGCCGGACCAAGGTCTACGAGGCGATCGTCAAGGGTGACGACACGTTCGAGGCCGGCATTCCCGAGAGCTTCAACGTGCTCGTCAAGGAAATGCGCTCGCTCGGCCTCAGCGTCGAACTCGAGAGTGTCGAGGATCCCGACGACGCCCCGACCGCCCTCGCCGCCGAATAATTGAAACTATCACCCAACCCTTCCCGTTCGCGGGAGGGGTCAGGAGCCAAAAATGAACGAACTGACCCCCTTCGCTAATCCGATCGCCAAGCCGGAAACCTTCGACGAGATCCGCATCGGCATTGCCTCGCCCGACAAGATCCGCAGCTGGTCGTTCGGCGAAATCAAGAAGCCAGAGACGATCAACTACCGCACGTTCAAGCCCGAGCGTGACGGACTGTTCTGCGCGCGCATCTTCGGTCCGATCAAGGATTACGAATGCTTGTGCGGCAAGTACAAGCGCATGAAATACAAGGGCATTGTCTGCGAAAAGTGCGGCGTCGAAGTGACCGTGTCCAAGGTCCGGCGTGAGCGCATGGGCCATATTGAGCTGGCTGCGCCGGTCGCCCACATCTGGTTCCTGAAGTCGCTTCCGAGCCGCATCGGGCTGTTGCTCGACATGCAGCTCAAGCAGCTTGAGCGGATCCTCTATTTCGAGAGCTACGTGGTGATCGAGCCGGGCCTGACCGCGCTCGAGAAGTACCAGCTGCTGACCGAGGACGAACTGCTGTCGGCCCAGGACGAATATGGCGAAGACGCCTTTTCGGCCGGCATCGGCGCCGAGGCGGTCAAGCAGATGCTCATCGACCTCGACCTCGCCGGTGAGAAGGAAATCCTGCTCAAGGAGCTGGCCGAGACCAAGTCGGAGCTCAAGCCGAAGAAGATCATCAAGCGCCTCAAGGTCGTCGAGAGCTTCCTTGAATCGGGCAATCGCCCCGAGTGGATGATCATGGAAGTCGTGCCGGTCATCCCGCCCGAGCTGCGCCCGCTGGTGCCGCTCGACGGCGGCCGCTTCGCGACCTCCGACCTCAACGATCTCTATCGCCGGGTGATCAACCGCAACAACCGCCTGAAGCGGCTGATGGAGCTGCGTGCGCCGGACATCATCGTCCGCAACGAAAAGCGCATGCTTCAGGAAGCGGTCGACGCCTTGTTCGACAACGGCCGCCGCGGCCGCACCATTACCGGCGCCAACAAGCGTCCGCTGAAATCGCTATCCGACATGCTCAAGGGCAAGCAGGGCCGGTTCCGCCAGAACCTGCTCGGCAAGCGCGTCGATTATTCGGGCCGCTCGGTCATCGTCACCGGACCGGAGCTCAAGCTCCACCAGTGCGGTCTGCCCAAGAAGATGGCGTTGGAGCTGTTCAAGCCGTTCATCTACTCGCGGCTCGACGCCAAGGGTCTGTCGATGACCCTGAAGCAGGCCAAGAAGTGGGTCGAGAAAGAGCGCAAGGAAGTCTGGGACATCCTCGACGAGGTGATCCGCGAGCATCCGGTGTTGCTCAACCGCGCCCCGACGCTCCACCGCTTGGGCATCCAGGCGTTCGAGCCGGTGCTGATCGAGGGCAAGGCAATCCAGCTTCACCCGCTGGTCTGCGCCGCGTTCAACGCCGACTTCGACGGCGACCAGATGGCCGTGCACGTCCCGCTGAGCCTCGAGGCCCAGCTCGAAGCGCGCGTGCTGATGATGTCGACCAACAACATCCTGTCGCCCGCCAACGGCAAGCCGATCATCGTTCCGTCGCAGGACATGGTCCTCGGCCTCTATTACCTCAGCCTCGAGAAAGAGGATGAGCCGGGCCAGGGCATGATGCTGAGCGACATGGCCGAGGTCCACCAGGCCATCGCCGCCGGCGCGGTCACGCTCCATTCGAAGATCATCAGCCGGGTTCCCCAGACGGACGAGCAGGGCAACAGCTACATGAAGCGGTTCGAAACGACCGCTGGCCGGATGCTGCTCGGCGAGACCCTGCCGAAGAGCCACAAGGTGCCGTTCGAAACGATCAACCGGATCCTGACCAAGAAGGAGATCGGCGACGTCATCGACATCGTCTATCGCCACACCGGCCAGAAAGAGACCGTGCTGTTCGCCGACGCGATCATGACGCTCGGCTTCCGTCACGCCTTCGCCGCCGGCATTTCGTTCGGCAAGGACGACATGGTCATCCCGGCAGCCAAGGAAGGCTTGGTCGAGGAAACCCGCGCGCTTGTGAAGGATTACGAGCAGCAGTATCAGGACGGCCTGATCACCCAGCAGGAAAAGTACAACAAGGTGATCGACGCCTGGTCGCGTTGCGGCGATCAGGTCGCGACCGCGATGATGAAGGAGATCTCCGCGACTCCGAAGCTCGCCAACGGCCGCCAGGCGGATCTGAACTCGATCTACATGATGGCCCACTCGGGCGCTCGTGGGTCGCAGGCGCAGATCAAGCAGCTGGCCGGCATGCGCGGCCTGATGGCCAAGCCGTCGGGCGAGATCATCGAGACCCCGATCATCTCGAACTTCAAGGAAGGCCTGACCGTCCTTGAGTATTTCAACTCGACCCACGGCGCCCGCAAGGGTCTCGCGGATACGGCGTTGAAGACGGCCAACTCGGGCTACCTCACCCGCCGCCTCGTCGACGTGTCGCAGGATTGCGTCGTGATCGAAGAGGATTGCGGAACCGACCGGGCGCTCGAAATGCGCGCGATCATCCAGGGCGGCGCGGTCATCGCCTCGCTCGCCGACCGCGTGCTGGGCCGGACCACGGCCGAGGACATCGTCGATCCCAAGACCGACAAGGTCATCATCCCCGAGGGCAGTCTGCTCGACGAAGCGATGGTCGCGACGATCGAGGAAATTGGGCTGCAAGGCATCAAGATCCGCTCACCCCTGGTCTGTGCGTCACGTCAGGGTGTGTGCGGCAAATGCTACGGGCGCGACCTCGCCCGCGGCACGCCGGTCAACATCGGCGAGGCGGTCGGCGTCATCGCCGCCCAGTCGATCGGTGAGCCGGGCACCCAGCTGACGATGCGGACCTTCCACATCGGCGGCGCGGCCCAGCTCAACGAGCAGTCGAACCTTGAGGCGCCGGTCGACGGCACGATCGAGCTTCGCGACATGCCGACGATCGTCGACCCGCGCGGACGGCATCTGTCGATGTCGCGTTCGGGCGAAATCGCGATCCTCGACATGGACGGGCGCGAACTGTCCACTCACCGCGTTCCGTACGGCGCGCATTTGCTGTGCGAGAGTGGGCACATCGTCAGCCGCGGCGATCGCGTCGCCGAGTGGGATCCGTCGTTCAGTCCGGTGATCACCGAAAAGGCCGGTACGGTTAAGTACCAGGACCTGGTCGAGAACCGGACGATGACCGAGCAGCTCGACGAGTCGACCGGCATCACCCAGCGCGTGGTGACCGACGACAACGCCAAGTCGAAGAAGGAGTCGCTTCATCCGCGGCTGACCCTGATGGGCGCCAAGGAGAAGGAAGCAGCGGTTTACCGCCTGGCGCCGGGCGCGATCGTCGCGGTCGAGGACGGCCAGACGGTCGAAGTCGGCGAAGTGCTCGCCCGTATGCCGCGCGAAGCGGCGCGGACGCGCGACATCACCGGCGGTCTGCCGCGCGTTGCCGAGCTGTTCGAGGCGCGCAAGCCGAAGGAGAATGCGATTATCGCCAAGGTCACCGGCAAGGTCACCTTCATGAAAGACTATAAGGCCAAGCGGAAGATCGCGATCGTCCCCGACGACGGGTCCGAGCCGGTCGAATATCTCGTGCCGAAATCAAAGATGATCGAGGTCCAGGAAGGCGACTATGTGAAGCGCGGCGACAACCTCGTCGGCGGTTCACCCGATCCTCACGACATCCTTGAGGTGCTCGGGATCGAGCCACTCGCAGAATATCTCGTGAGCGAGATCCAGGAGGTCTACCGGCTCCAGGGCGTGAAGATCAACGACAAGCACATCGAAGTGATCGTCCGCCAGATGCTCCAGAAGGTCGAAATCACCGAAGGCGGCGACACCACGCTGCTGCCGGGTGAGCAGGTCGATCGCGAGGAGATGGACGAGATCAACGCGAAGCTCGAGAAGAAGCAGAAGAAAGCGGAAGGCAAGCCGGTCCTGCTCGGGATCACCAAGGCGAGCCTGCAGACCCGCAGCTTCATCTCGGCGGCGTCGTTCCAGGAAACGACCCGCGTGCTGACCGAGGCCGCCGTCCAGGGCAAGACCGACACGCTCCAGGGACTCAAGGAAAATGTGATCGTCGGCCGGCTGATCCCGGCGGGCACGGGCGCAGGCATGAACCGCCTGCGCTTCGCCGCCTCGTCGCGCGATGCCGCGCTGCGCGCCGCGCATCGCACGATCCAGGAGTCGCTGATCCTCCCCAACAGCGCGGCCGAGGAACATGCCGCCGAGCTCGCGCAGGGCCCGGAAGCAGCGTTCAACGCCGATCCGCTGTCAGAAGTGGCTCCGTCGGGCCACGGCATGGACGCGGACGCCGGGGACTATTTGAAGGACTAGTCTCCGCGCCTCCTAAGCGGACCCAAACGAAAAGCCCCGCCGGCGATGAACCGGCGGGGCTTCTTTTTGTGAGCCGTCGTGCAGAAGCGGCTGCGTTAGCACCTGCCTCCGTGGACCGCGTTCTCGGTGCAATTGGCAGCAGACTGAACGTCCGCGCCGGCGCCGCGAACCGTATTGCAGGCAGCCAAAATCAGACACCCGCCAACCAGCGCAACCGTCACCAGCTTCTGAACCATGATCGAACCTCCGTTAAGCGTGCGGAACGACCATGAACGTATGAACGGCAAATTGTCTAGAGCCTGAACGGCCTCAGCAATTGCCGCCGTGGACCGCGTTCTCGGTGCAATTCGCTGCCGAATTCACGTCACGCGCGGCACCGCGAACGGTGTTGCACGCGGCCGTGACAAGTGCCGCGCCGATCAGGACCACAGTTGCAAGCTTTTGAATCATAGTCATTCTCCGTTATCGGACCGCATCGCGGCCTAGTTACATCGCATTGTCGGCTGCGTTGGCGACCGAATTCACGTCGCGCGCGGCGCCACGCACCGTGTTGCACGCCGTAGTGACGAGCGCTGCTCCGACCAGCGCAACCGTAAGGACCTTCTGGAACATGTTCTGTTCTCCCAGTTGATCGTCCTAGAACGCTGCGCCGAACGAACGGCTCCATTGCGCCTCCGCAATTTTCCCCCGCATTAGCGGCGAAGCGCGATCAGACTGCGACGGGCGCCGCGATATGTGGGTGGGGATCGTAGGCCTCGAACGCGAAATCCTCGGGCTCATAGTCGAACAGGCCCTGGCCGCGGTCCTTGATCACCAGCTGCGGCAGCGGGCGCGGGTCGCGCGACAATTGCAGCCGCGCCTGGTCGAGGTGGTTCGAATAGAGATGGCAATCGCCGCCGGTCCACACGAACACGCCCGGCTCGAGCCCACATTCGCGCGCCAGCATATGGGTCAGGATCGCGTAGCTCGCGATATTGAACGGCACACCGAGGAACAGGTCGGCGCTGCGCTGGTAGAGCAACAGGTTGAGGCGGCCCGCCGCGGCCTGGGTCTGGAACAGGCAGTGGCACGGCGCGAGCGCCATCCGCCCGATCTCGCCCGGGTTCCACGCGGTGACGATCTGCCGCCGCGAATAAGGATCGCGCTTGATCAGTTCGATCAGGTTGCGGATCTGGTCGATGTGGCGGCCATCGGCGGTTTCCCAATCACGCCATTGCTTGCCGTAAACCGGGCCGAGATCGCCGTCCTCGTCGGCCCATTCATCCCAGATGCGGACGTTGCGGTCCTTGAGCCAGGCGATGTTGGTATCGCCGCGCAGGAACCACAGCAATTCGACGATGATCGAGCGCAGGTGGAGTTTTTTGGTCGTGAGCAGGGGAAATCCGGCGGCAAGATCGAAGCGCATCTGTGCGCCGAACCAGGACAAGGTGCCGGTCCCGGTGCGATCTTGCTGCTCGACTCCCTCGTCGAGAATCCGCTGCATGAGGTCGAGGTAGGGGCGCATCGAATCCTGTCCTAACCGGGCAGCGGCGACCCGCCAAGACAGGGTCGATCAGGTCCAAAATGGATATCCATTATGGATGCGGTTCGAGTGGCGCCGAACAGCCGTTACCCTAGCTTGCCGGCATGCGTTATCAGCGTGCCGAACGTCCGCTGAAGCTCGATGGGCTTGCAGCCGCAAAAGCCTTCTTTGCGGGCTGTCTGGCTGAAGCGGATCCGACGCGGGAGAGCCTCTGGGTTGCCCATGTCGACGACCGGGCGCGGTGCCTTCACGTGACTTGCCACGAAGGCGACGCAACCGGCGCCCGCTTCCCGCTGCGTGAGATCATCGCCGACGCCGCGAAGCATGGCAGCGCCGGGATCGTGCTCGCCCATAATCATCCGAGCGGCGACGCCCGCCCGAGCGAGTCCGACCGCCGCGCGACACGCCGCCTGGCGTCGGCGGCCGAAGCCCTCGATTGCGCCGTGCTCGACCATCTCGTGTTCGGCCGGGACGAGTGCACCAGTTTTCGGCGCATCGGCCTGCTCTAGGACTGGCAGGCCGTGATCTGCTGCGGCGCCGGGCGCGGCCCGACGGCGCGGAACGCCGCCAGATAGGCGTCGCCGCCGGTGAGCATCGAATATCGCACCGGCTGTAGCCCGAGCGCGGCAAGCTCGCATTTGAGCTGCGCCGGCGGAATGCCGTGGTGGCTGACCGGGCGGTTGGAATCGACCACGATGACCAAACCGTCGGGCTTCACTCCATCGCGCAGGTGCCACAGGAACGCGTAGGGCGATGCGACCTCATGGTACATGTGGACCATGAACACGCGGTCGAACGACGCGTGCGGCAGCATCGGATTGTCGGGTGTACCGAGCTTGACCGCGACATTGTCGAGGCTCTCGCGCTGAACCCGCTGGCTCAGCGTGTCGTGAGTTTCCGGAACGATGTCTTCGGCCAGGACCCGGCCCTTCGGGCCGACGATCCGCGCCAGGCGGACGGTGTAATAACCCTCGCCCGCGCCGACGTCGGCGACCCACATCCCGGGCTTGACCCCGGCCAGCGTCATGACCTCCTCGGCCTCGCCCAGGCGATCGCGCGCATCCTCGGTCGAAAAGCTGTCGTCGACGATCGGCGCGACCTCGCGATGCGCCTGCGGGAATTGGGGTTCGCTCGGGGTCGCGCGGCAGGCGGCGAGCGCAATTGCAAGCACAAAAATCCTCCCCGGAACGGGGAGGTGGCAGCGCGATGCGCTGACCGAGGGGGATCCGAGCCCTGCACGACGCCCCCTCCACCATTCACTTTTCAGTGAACGGCCCCCCTCCCCGTTCCGGGGAGGATTAATCGACATCCTCGACCTCGACCGTTTCGCCGGTCACGCGCTGCGACAATGCGGCGGCCATGAACCGGTCGAGGTCGCCATCGAGCACATCGCCCGGCGCGGTCGAGGTCACGCCGGTGCGCAAATCTTTGACCAGCTGGTACGGCTGCAGCACGTAGGACCTGATCTGGTGGCCCCAGCCGATGTCGGTCTTGGCCGCATTGGCGGCGTTTGACTCGGCTTCGCGCTTCTGCAGCTCGGCCTCATACAGGCGTGCCTTGAGCTGCTTCATCGCCTCGGCGCGGTTCTTGTGCTGCGACCGCTGGTTCTGGCAGGCGACCACGATCCCTGTGGGAACGTGGGTGATGCGCACCGCGCTGTCGGTCGTGTTGACGTGCTGCCCGCCCGCTCCCGACGCGCGATAGGTATCGATCCTCAAATCCGCTTCGTTGATCTCGATATCGATATCGTCATCAACCTCCGGATAGACCCACACGCTCGAGAAACTGGTGTGGCGCCGGGCGTTGGAATCGTAGGGGCTGATCCGGACCAGGCGGTGGACTCCGCTTTCGGTCTTCAGATTACCGTAGGCGTTCTCGCCTTTAACCAGCACCGTCGCCGATTTGATCCCCGCCTGCTCGCCGGAATGGTGGTCGATCAGCTCGACCTTGAAGCCGTGGCGTTCGCCCCAGCGGGTGTACATGCGCTGGAGCATTTCAGCCCAGTCCTGGCTTTCGGTGCCGCCGGCGCCAGCGTTGATTTCTACATAGGCGCTGTTGGCGTCTGCTTCACCGGCGAGCAGCGCGGCGACCTTGTCCCGCTCGGCTCGCTCGGCGAGTTCGCCGAGGGCGCGAACGCCATCGTCGACCAGCGCAACGTCGGCTTCACTCTCGGCCAGCTCGATCAGTTCGGCGATCTCGGCCAGCTCGCGCTCGATTGCCCGGGTCGCGCCGATCGCCTGCTCAAGCCGCTGGCGTTCGCGCATGACTTCCTGCGCCGCCTTGGGATCGTCCCACAAAGTCGAATCCTCGACCTTGGCGTTGAGCTCATCGAGCCGGCGGTTGGCGCGATCCCAATCGAGGAATCGCCGCAATAGCGCGGTTGCCGCGTGGATCTGGTCGATATGGGCCTGCGCTTCGGCGCGCATTGGTCAGGAACCTTCGAAAAGCTGTGTCGCGATCGGCCTACTGGACGCCGTTCGGCGTTTGCAAGCGATTGTCGGCCGTCGAGGTCGCCGCCGGGCGGGTGCGGCGGCCTGCCGCAGGCGCCTCGGCGACGGCATTTTGCTCGCTATAGGGATCGCCCTGGACCCCGCGATACGACCGGCGCGGTTCAGTCTGCGGCTGGAACGCCTCCCAGATCACCTCGGACTTGGGGTCTTCCGTCATCGGGAACGTCCCGTAGACGCGTTTGCCGGTCCCGCGGTCGATCCGCACAAAGCGGATTCCCGCCGGAGCGACGAACGGCACCCTGGGCTGGTCGACGAGCGCGATCTGCGCCCACTGCTTGAAGATCGGCGCCGAGACGCGCCCGCCCTGGGCATAGCCGCCAAGGCTGCGCGGCTGATCGTAGCCGAGGTACACGCCGGCGACGATGTCGGGCGTTCCGCCGACGAACCACACGTTGGTCGGGCCCGAGGTTGTGCCCGTCTTGCCGAACAATGGCCGGTTGAGGTCGCGCAGCACGGTCGCCGTGCCGCGCTGGATCACGCCTTCCATGATGTGCACCATCTGGAACGCCGCCATCGGCTCGATCAGTTGGCGGGTGCGGCTCGGCGGGCGCGGCATCGCCTTGCCGTTCCAGTCGGCGGCGTTGCAATCGTCCATCAGAGCGCAACGGTTGTCGGTCCGGTAGACGACGGTCCCATGGCGGTCCTGGACATAGTCGATCAGCGTCGGCTTCACGCCCCGGCCCTGATTGGCGAGGATCGCATAAGCGTTGACCAGCCGCGACACGGTGGTTTCGCCCGCCCCGAGCGCGATCGACAGATAATTAGGGAATTTGCCGACACCGAGCTTTTCGGCGGTGTCGATGATCTTGGGCATTCCGGTCTGCGAGGCGGTGCGCACGGTCATCAGGTTGCGCGATTGCTCGACCCCCCAGCGCATGGTGTGTGGCCCGGCATAGCGCTTGTCGAAGTTGACGAAGCATTTGTTGCCGAGACCAGCGCCCTGCCACACGCAGAATGGCGCATCGACGACGATGCTCGCCGGGGTCATGCCGTTTTCGAGCGCGGTCACATAGACGATCGGTTTGAACGCCGAGCCCGGCTGGCGAAGCGCCTGCGTGGCGCGGTTGTAGCTTGAGCCGATGACATCGAACCCGCCCTGCATGGCAAGCACGCGGCCGGTGTGGACTTCCTCGGCGACCATGCCGCCGGAAACCTCGGGAATCGAGCGCAGCGCATAGCTGCCCGGCGCCATCTCCTTGACGATGATCACCATCCCCGGAGTGAGGAAATCAAACGCCGCGCTCGCCGTGCCCCGCTTGGGCATGGCCGCCGCGGCCGCCGGCAGGCTGCCCGTCGAACCATTGGCGAAGCCGATGCTGGCGACGCCGCCGGCCTTGGACAGCACCACCGCTTTCTTCCAGTCGGGAAAGCCGACGCCGACCGGTGAACGATCGAGCTGCGCCGCCCAGTCGCCCTTGGCGAGGTCGATGCTCATGCCCAGGTCGCGCCAGCCGCGCCCGCCATCGAACCGGGCGAGGCCCTCGCGCAACGCCTGCGCCGCGGCATCCTGCATTTTGGGAACCATCGAGGAGCGGACCCACAGCCCGCCGGCGTACAGGCTGTTCGAGCCCTTCTCGGCAGATTCGCCGAACTGCTTGATCAACTCGCGGCGAACCTCTTCCATGAAATAGCCGCCCTGGGGGTGGAATTTCTCATTGCTGCCGTAGCGGATGGTGCCCAGCGGCGCCGCCGCGGCCGCATGCCATTGCTCCTCGGTGATGTAGCCATTGTTGTACATCTCATGGAGCACGTAGTTGCGGCGGTTAAGGGCGCGCTGGGTCGCGCGTTCCGGATCGTAATTGGCCGGCGCCTTGGGCAGGACCGCGAGATAGGCCGTATCGGACAAGGTCAGCTCGGTGACATCCTTGTCGAAGTAAGCGCGCGACGCCGCCTGCACGCCATAAGCGTTGCGGCCGAGGAAGATCGAATTGAGGTAGAGCTCGAGAATCTGCTGCTTGCTGAGCGTCGATTCGAGCCGGAAGGCGAGAATCGCTTCGCGAATTTTGCGCCCGACATTGTAGCTCGAATCCTTGAGCAGATATTTGGCGACCTGCTGGGTGATGGTCGAACCACCGCGGGCGCGGCCGCCGCCGGTTACGGTCTTGGCGGTGTAGTCGAACACCGCGCCAATCAGGCCAGTATAGTCGATCCCGCCGTGCGTGAAGAACGTCTTGTCCTCGGCCGAGATGAACGCCTGAACGAGCGTCGGCGGGAATTCGTCATAGGACAGCTCGACGCGCCGTTCGCGGGCAAAGGTCTGGACCGGGTCGCCATCGTTGCCGCGGACGTTGGTCGGCAGCGGCGGTTCGTAGGCCAGCAGCTTGTCGGACGACGGCAGGCCGGTCGCGAAATACAGCCACACGGCGGCGAACAGGGTGAATAGGCCGAGGCCGGCCCAGGCCGCCCGCCGCACCCACAGGAGCTCCCACCACGGGTCGAGCCGCTCGTGGACCCGTCGGTTGAACTCGACGAGATCCGGCAGCTTCCAGTCGGGGACAGTCAGGCGTTCGAACTTCATTCGTGACCGCGTCTAGCGGCTTCGGGCGCGCTCTGGAAGTTAGGATTGGCCGCGCGAGTGCGCCGCGACGTCAGCTTCTATCGCCTGGGCGAGAGCGAGGACGATCGCCTTGCGGTGCGCGGGATCGCGCAACAGCGCCTCGTCGTCGGTGTTGCTGATATAACCAGCCTCGAACAGCACCGCGGGAGTACCGGCGCGGCGAAGCACGTGGAATGCGGCGAACTGGTGCGGTTGCGGGCGCAGTTCGAACCGGCCGGCGGATTTTCCGACCAGCCGTGTGGCAAAAGCGGCGGAAGCGTCCATCTGGTCGCGCATGGCGAGGTCCGAAAGCATGGCCTGCGCCGAACTCTGGTCGCTTTCGGCGGTTGCGCCACGATTCTGGGCGGCGGCGAATCGCGCCGCTTCTTCATCCGAAGCGACGTCGGACAGCGAATATACGCTGGCGCCGCGCGCCAGCGGGTTGGCCGCGCTGTCCATGTGCAGCGAAACGAACAGCCCGGCCCCGAGCCGCCGCGCGACCGCCGCGCGATCGTCGAGCGAGATATAGCGATCGTCGTCGCGGGTCATCGCGACGCGCACGCGGCCGCGCTCGACCAGCACGTCGCGAAGGTCGCGGGCGAACGCCAGGGTGAACTGTTTTTCGGAAACTTCCTTCGAGACGCTGGTCGCGCCCGGGTCCGATCCGCCGTGCCCAGCGTCGAGCACCACCAGCGGCCGGCCCTCGGCGCCGGGGGCGGCATAGATGCGGTCGGCAGCGGCCGCGGGCAGCACGACGCTGAGGCTGGCATGCTCCGGATCAGCAGCCGCGCGGCTGCGGGCCGCACCGAGGACGAGCAGGACAGCTGCCGAGGCGGCCAGCGTCACCGCCGCCCCCGTGATCGTTCCCCGACTGGTCCATGCGTACGTCAATCGTCCCGCCAAGCCATTGAGCCCACGGCGCAACTTATCACGCGAAAATGGTTAATGCGAAATTATGTCAACTTTTGTCCAAAGCGACGCGAGCGCCACGGTTGCGGCCCTCTGACGGGGGTGCTAGTCCGAATTCCTCTCCGGCGCCTGCCGGATAGTTTTCGCCGCGCCACAGTTGGCCGCGGTTCACGAGGTTGACGCTCGCATGATGCCACCGAACGCCCCTGACACGCTCTCGACCGAGACGTGGGGCGTCCTTGCCGCGCCAGGACGCGGGATGGCCCTTGCAGCAGAGGCACTTTTTACCAATCCCGCCATCGCCACCGGTTCGGTTCGAGCCGGGATGGCCCAGTTAATGGCGCGCCGCCGGCTCCTGCCGAAGCCGCGCGCCCGGAGAATTTTCAATGTCCATGCGCATGCTAATCGACGCGCGCCACCCGGAGGAGACCCGGGTCGCGGTGGTCAAAGGGAACCGGATCGAGGAATTTGACTTCGAATCCGCTGAGCACAAGCAGCTCAAAGGCAATATCTATCTCGCCAAAGTCACCCGCGTAGAACCGTCGCTCCAGGCGGCCTTCGTTGACTATGGCGGCAATCGCCACGGCTTCCTCGCCTTTTCGGAAATCCATCCGGATTATTACCAAATCCCCAAGGCCGACCGCGAGGCGCTGCTGCGCGAAGAGGCCGAGCACGCCGCCGAGGAAGAGCGCCTGCGCTCCGCCGAGTTCGACGATGACGACGATCATGACCACGACTCGCACGCGGACGAAGACGCCCACGCCGACGACAATGGCGATGGCAACGGCAATGGCAATGGCGAAGACGGCGCGGAAATGGGTTCGGATCCCAACCGCTCCTCGGTCGACGAATCCGCCGCCGACGAGTTGCGGAAGAAGCGCCAGAACCTGCGCCGCCGCTACAAGATCCAGGACGTCATCCAGCGCCGCCAGGTGCTGCTCGTCCAGGTCGTCAAGGAAGAACGCGGCAACAAGGGCGCGGCGCTGACCACCTATTTGAGCCTAGCCGGCCGCTATTGCGTGCTGATGCCCAACACCAGCCATGGCGGCGGCATTTCGCGCAAGATTTCGAACGGCTCGGACCGCAAGCGGCTGAAGTCGATCATGACCGATCTTAAGCTGCCCTCGACCATGGGGCTGATCGTCCGCACCGCCGGGCTGTCGCGGACCAAGGTCGAGATCAAGCGCGACTTCGATTATCTCGCCCGCCTGTGGGATGAAATCCGCGAGCGCACGCTCGGCAGCAGCGCCCCGGCGTTGATCTACCGCGACAGCGACCTCATCAAGCGCGCCATCCGCGACCTCTATCACCGCGATATCGACGAAGTGGTCGTGGAGGGTGAAGAGGGCTTCAAGGCGGCGCGCGGCTTCATGAAGCTGCTGATGCCGAGCCATGTCCGGCGGGTGAAATTGCACAGCGAGGCGACGCCGGCGTTCCAGCGCTACGGCGTCGAGGATCAGCTGAACGCGATGTACCAGCCGATGGTCCAGCTGAAATCCGGCGGATATCTGGTGATCAACCCGACCGAGGCGCTGGTGTCGATCGACATCAACTCGGGTCGGTCGACCCGCGAGCACAATATCGAGCAGACCGCGTACAACACGAATCTTGAAGCCGCGCAGGAGATCGCGCGTCAGCTGAGGCTGCGCGACATGGCCGGCCTGGTCGTCATCGACTTCATCGACATGGAACAGAACGGCCATGTCCGCAAAGTCGAGAAGGCGATGAAGGAGGCGCTCAAGAACGACCGCGCGCGGATCCAGGTCGGGCGCATTTCCAGCTTCGGCCTGATGGAAATGAGCCGCCAGCGGCTTCGCACCGGCGTGCTCGAAGCCTCGACCAAGCCCTGCCCGCATTGCGACGGCTCCGGCCTAATGCGCACCGCGTCTTCGGCCGGCCTCAGCGCGCTCAGGATCATCGAGGACGAAGCGGCCCGCGGGCGCGGCGACAAGATTGTCCTGCGCGCTGGCCGCGACGCCGCGGTCTATGTCCTCAACAAGAAGCGCGCCGAGCTGGCCGATATCGAGCACCGCTATGGCGTCTCAATCGAGGTCGTCATCGACGAAGGGTTCGAAGGCGCCCGCATGACCGTCGAGAGCTCGGGCCCGCGGCCGGTTGCGGCGCAACGCTCCGAGCCGATCCTCATCGACGACGAACCGGAGGATGAACTCGACGAGGTCGAAGCCGACGAGGACGAGGAAGAAACCGAGGCTTCCGAAGAGCGCAGTTCCGAGGGCGAAGGTCAGGGACGGAAGCGCCGTCGCCGCCGGCGCGGCGGCCGGGGCCGCTCGCGGCGCGATTCGGAAGACATGCCGCAGGAAAGCGAACCGTCCGAAGTGGCCGAGCAGGCGACTGAACAGCCGCGCGAGGCACGCGAGGAGGGCGCGCCGGAACCGGGCAAGCGTCGTCGCCGCCGTCGTGGACGCAAGGGCGGCGAGACCGCGGATGGTGTGGATGCCGTGGCCGTTGAGCCCGATAGCTCGCCGATGGTCGAACGGCCCGTCGCCGAGGAACCGCCGATCACCGAGGTTGAGATCGCGGCCGAGGTCGCCGAGGAGCCAAAGCCGAAGGCCCGCCGCCGGAAGAAGGTAGCGGAGCCCGAAATCGACGAGGCTGAGCCCGCGCCGGTCGAAGCGGCTCCCGCCGGGGCCCCCGAAACGCCTGCGGCAAAGCCCGCTCGCAAGCGCCGCGCCAAGAAAGCCGACGCCGAGCCGGTTGAAGAGGCGGCGGCGGCGTCATCCCCTCCCCCGGCGGCAAACAACGACACCGCGGCGACGGACGGCGATGGCGAACCGCGGCGCAGCGGCTGGTGGCAGAAGACGTTCGGCTAGCCGGAGGCTTTCATCGCGCGTTCAGGCCGTAAAATGCTAAGCGGAGAGCGATGAGGTCCGCCCTATCCCGCTCCATGCGGCTGCTGATGGCCGCGCTGCTATTGGCGATGGCGGCGTGGCAACCGGCCATGGCGCAGGACGACGAGGGCGGCGGGCCGTCTGTGCTGCGCGACAGCGAAACCGAGCTCCTGTTCAGCGACATTTCGAAGCCGTTGATCAAGGCCGCGGGCCTCGACCCCAAAAGCGTCCGCGTGGTGCTGTTGAACGACCCGGAGATCAACGCCTTCGTCGCCACCGGACAAACGGTGTACATCCAGTCGGGGCTGATCCAGGCGGTCGACAACGTCGACCAGCTCCAGGGCGTCATCGCCCACGAGCTGGGGCACGTCGCCGGCGGCCATTCGATCCGCTTGCAGGAAGGCGCCAAGGGAGCCACCAACCTCTCGATCGCGACGCTGGTGCTTGGCGCTCTGGCGATTGCCGCCGGCGCCGGCGATGCAGCGATGGGGATCATCGCCGCGGGACAGCAGGCCGCGATGGGCAAGTTCCTCGCTTTCTCGCGCACCCAGGAAGCGACCGCCGACCAGGCCGGAGCGCATTATCTGTCCGTGGCCGGGATCAGCGGCAAGGGCATGCTCGACTTCTTCGGCAAGCTGCAGAATCAGGAATATCGCCTCGCGATCTACGCGACCGACAGCTACGCCCGGACCCACCCGCTATCGTCCGAACGTATCCAGGCGCTCGAGCAGGTGTTCCGCAAGGATCCGGCGTGGGGCAACCCGCCCGATCCCACGCTCAATGCACGGTTCCTCAGGGTCAAGGCCAAGCTGGTCGGCTTCGTCGACCCCAAGCATGCGGTGGTGAAATATCCCGAGAGCGACCAGAGCATCCCCGCGCATTACGCGCGGGCCTACGCCTATCACGTCGGCGGCTATCCGGACAAAGCGCTGTCCGAGACGGACGCGCTGCTCAAGGCCGAACCCGACGACCCCTTCTTCCTCGAGCTCAAGGGGCAGATCCTGCTCGAAGGGGGCAAACCGGCCGAGGCGCTCGCGCCGCTGCGTGAGGCGACCAAACGGTCGGGCGACATGCCGTTGATCGCCGGAATGCTCGGCCACGCGCTGGTCGCGACCGAAGATCCCAAGAACTTCGTCGAGGCCAAGCAGGTGCTGAAGGCCGCGGTCAACCGCGACAATGAAAACCCGTTTGCCTGGTACCAGCTCGGCATCATTTATGATCAAGAGGGCGATCAGGGCCGAGCGGCGCTGGCGACGGCCGAACGCAGCAACCTCGAAGGCAATCCCAAGCTGGCGCTGGCGACCGCGAACACGGCGATGAAGGCGATCCCACCGGGAACTCCGGACTGGCTTCGGGCGCAGGATATCGCCATGGTCTCGCGCACCGAGCTGGCCAAAAAAGACAAACGCTATCGCGACAAGGACGAAAAAAAGCCGTGACCAAGGATAATAGATCGCCGTGGGGGGCGGCGGTCGCGGGGGGCGTCATCGGGTCCGTGCTCACGGCCGCGCTGTTGCTGTTCGCGGCCCCCCAATATTTGAGCAGCCGGATCGTTCGTCAGGGCATGCTATCCGATCCGCAAATCCTGCCCGATACCGCCGACGCGCTGCGCGACGCGCAATTCACACCGGTCCTCAACGCCAATCGCACGGTGCTCGAAACGCCGTTCGGAAGCTCGTGGAAAGGCTCGGCCAAGCCCGACGTGACCCTGGTCGAATTCTTCGATTACGCCTGCCCTTACTGCAAAGCGAGCAACCCGGTGGTCGACCGGCTGATCCAGGAAGATAAGGGCTTGCGCATCGTCTATCGCGAACTGCCGATCCTTGGTCCCGACAGCGTGATCGCGGCGCGGCTGTCGCTCGAAGCGTCGAAGGCCGGCCGCTTCGCCAAATTCCACGATACGTTGTGGGAAGCAGGCCGGCCCGCGACTCAAACTATCGCGGCGGCGTCGCAGGCGGCGGCGATCTCGCCCCTGCCGATCAACGACCCGCTGATCGAAGCGGAGCTCAAGCGCAATTTCCAGCTCGCCGGGCAATTAGGCGCAACCGGGACACCGCTGTTCGTAATCGGCGACCGGGTGATCAATTCGGCGGTTGGCTACGAAGCGCTCAAGAAAGCCGTCGCCGACGCCCGCGCGAAAAGCTGACGTCCGATTGCGCGCTTTAGTGCGTCAATAGAACGCGTTTGAGATTACGTCGGCGACGCGGCCATTGCGCCTGTCCACGAGCAGGAGGTCGGGACCGTAACGAACCCAGACGTAACCCGGGGGCGGAGCGCCGAGCCCCATCGCGCCATAGTTGTTGAAGTAATAGGAGCTGGACAGGAACAGCGACGGCAGAATCGATCCGACTGCCCAGTTGCGATACCTGTGACCCCGAGGATAGCGGTACGTGCCGACGTTCATGCGGCGGAAGGTCGTCGGCCGCTGGCCGATCTGATAGATGCCGTGTGACCCTCGCGCGCTTTGATGCTGAGCGGGATTGCTGCCGCGATTCTGGTGCTGAGCCGACGCGACCGCAGGTGCCATGGTGGCGATTGCCGCCACCGCACAAAGAAGGCGAACCATCGCCTACCTCCATTTCTGTTGAGGCTCGTCGCGCTATCACGTTGGAAATCCGGCCGACATTAAATGGATCATGATCGGCGACGCCGGACGGCAATCCTTAGCTGTTCGCTGATCCCTTGAAGCCCTGCGCGACGACGTACCACTCCGACGAATCCTTGCGGCTGGCGGGCGGCTTGGCGTGCTTCACGGCCGTGAAATGGCGCTTCATCTCGGCCACCAGCTGGTTGTCGGCGCCGCCCGCGAGCACCTTGGCGACGTAAGCGCCGCCCGGGCGCAGCACTTCCTTGGCGAATTCGAGCCCGGCCTCGACCAGCGCCATAGTCCGCAGATGGTCGGTTTGTGGGTGGCCGACGGTATTCGCGGCCATGTCGGACAGGACCAGGTCGGCCTGCTCGCCCAGCGCCTCGCGCAGCTTCGCCGGTGCATCCTCGTCCATGAAATCGGTTTCCAGGATGGTCACGCCATCGATCGGATCGGTCGGCAACAAGTCGATCCCGACGACCTTCGCTCGCGGCACCTTTCGCCGGACGACCTGGCTCCATCCGCCCGGCGCGATGCCGAGATCGACGACCGAAGTGACTCCGCGGAGGAAGCCAAACCGTTCATCGAGCTCGATCAATTTGTAGGCTGCGCGGCTGCGATAATTCTCCGCCCTGGCGCGTTTGACGTAGGGATCGTTCAACTGGCGTTCGAGCCAGCGCGTCGATGAGACTTTGCGGCCTTTGGCGGTCTTCAGCCGGGTCACAATTGATGGCCGTCGCGGGCCATCAATGAGCGCAAGATCCCCTCGCGAATGCCGCGGTCGGCAACGCCGAGGTTCTTCGCCGGCCAGATCTCGATAATCGCCTCGAGGATCGCGCACCCGGCGACGACCAGATCGGCGCGCTCGCCACCAATGCACGGCAGGCCCGAACGCTCGCCATAGTCCATGCCGGCGATCATCGTGCTGATCTTCTGCATCGCCTCAACCGGCACGTGCAGCCCGTCGACCGCGCGGCGATCGTAGGACGGCAAAGCGAGATGGACGCTGGCGAGCGTGGTCACGGTGCCGCTGGTGCCGAGCAGGCGGATGCCCTTGCGCTTTTTCGGCAGCATTTCGGCAAAGCGCGAGAAGGAATGGCGGGCGCGTTCGCGCATCCGTTCGTAAGCGGCGAGCCGCTCAGGACCCTCGAGCGCCTCGCGGCCCTCGCTTTCGGTTAGCGACACCACGCCCCACGGCGCGCTCCACCAACTGTGGATGCGCGGAATGCCGCCCACTTGCTCAACCAGGATCACCTCGGTCGAGCCGCCGCCGATATCGAAGATCAAAGCCGGGCCGTCGCCCGGCTCCAGCAGCTTGTGGCAGCCGAGGACCGCGAGCCGGGCTTCCTCCTGCGGCGGAATGATGTCGAGGGCGATGCCGGTTTCGTCGCGCACGCGATCGGCGAAATGCTGGCCGTTGGTCGCGCGGCGGCAGGCCTCGGTCGCGACCGAGCGCGATAGCGAGACGTTGCGCCGGCGAAGCTTGTCGGCACAGATGCCGAGCGCGGCCACGGCGCGGTCCATCGCCAGGTCCGACAGCGTACCCGATTGCCCCAGGCCCTCGCCGAGGCGGACAATGCGCGAGAAAGCGTCGATGACCGTGAAGCCGCCGTCATTGGGCCGGGCGATCAGCAGGCGGCAGTTGTTGGTGCCGAGATCGATCGCGCCATAGGTGCGACGATGATGCTCCCGCCGCGGAGGGAATTTCGGTTCCGATGGCCCGCTCTGCTCGCGAGTCCCGTTCAGCAGAGCAGGCGCACTGGCGACGCTCTGCGTCATCGAACACGCCCGTTTCTGTCCTGCACCGCCGGAAACAGCGGCTGACTTGCGTAGATTTAACCACATTTGGGGGGTTAGGGGCAAGCCTTGGGGCTGGCGGCGTTGACAGCAACAGGGGCGGTTTCTATCTCGCCGCATCCCAGCTGCCCCGTCGTCTAATGGTAAGACTACGGACTCTGAATCCGTCAATCGAGGTTCGAATCCTCGCGGGGCATCCATTTTGCCTAGGGCTTTGCGGCGCTTGTCAGCGTCTTTGCGACCGCATCCCGCCATCCCTTGACGAGGATGTCGTGCTGCTCGTTGGCCATCGCCGGCTGGAACGCGTCGCGCCGCCGCCAGGTTTTCGCCAGCGCATCGAGATCGGCCCAGACGCCGGTCGCCAATCCGGCGAAGAACGCTGCGCCGAGCGCCGTCGTCTCGAGATTTTGCGGGCGTTCGACGGGGATTTGGAGGATGTCGGCGAGAAACTGGCACAGCCAGCCGTTCGCCGCCATGCCGCCGTCGATGCGCAGCGCCGTGGTTCGGTCGGCCCCATCGCGTGCCATCGCCTCGCAGAGGTCCAGCGTCTGATAAGCGACCGCCTCCAGCGCGGCGCGGGCGAGATGGGCGCCGGTTGCACCAAGGGTCAGGCCGAACACTGCTCCGCGCGCTTGTGGGTCCCAATATGGCGCGCCGAGGCCGACGAACGCCGGAACCATGTAGACGCCGTGGCTGTCGGGAACGCGCGTGGCCATGCTGTCGGTTTCCGACGCGTGGGCGATCACGCCAAGGCCATCGCGCAGCCATTTGATTGCCGCGCCAGCGACGAAGATAGAACCTTCCAGTGCGTAGGTCATCTCGCCGGCGAGACGGTAGGCGGGCGTGGTCAGCAGGCGCTGACCCGACGTCACGGCCTCCCCGCCGGTGTTGACCAGCATGAAACAGCCGGTGCCGTAGGTCGCCTTGGCCATCCCCGGCGCAAAGCAAGCCTGGCCGAACAGCGCTGCCTGCTGGTCCCCGGCCATTCCGGCGATCGGGATTTGGGCATCGAACAAGCCCTTCGCAGTCGTGCCGAAGACATGGGCGTTGTCGTGGACCTCGGGCAGCAGCGCCTCGGGCACGCGGAACAGGCGGCAGAGCTCGGCGTCCCAGCGCTGTTCGCGAATGTCGTAGAGCGAGGTCCGGCCGGCGTTGGTGACGTCGGTGGCGTGGACCGCGCCGCTAGTCAGCCGCCACAGCAGGAAGCAGTCGATCGTCCCGCACGCCAGTTCCCCGCGCTCGGCCCGGGTCCGCGCACCCGCGACAATGTCCAGGATCCACGCGATCTTGGTCGCCGAGAAATAGGGATCGAGCAGCAGACCCGTCCGCTGCTGGACGAGCAGCTCAGCGCCGTCGGCCTTGAGGCGGGCGCAATCGTCGGCGGTCCGCCGGTCCTGCCAGACGATCGCGCGATGGATTGGCTCGCTGGTGGCGCGGTCCCACACGACGATCGTCTCGCGCTGGTTGGTGATGCCGATCCCGGCGATGCGGGAGGCGCCGACCGCGGTAATGGCTTCCCGGGCGACGGCGAGCGCATCGCGCCAGATGTCCTCGGGATCGTGCTCGACCCAGCCCAAAGCGGGATAATGCTGTGGGAGCTCGCGCTGGGCGATCGCGACCGGATCGGGATTCGCATCGAACAATATGGCGCGGGTCGAGGTCGTCCCCTGATCGATCGCCAAGACATGATCCGCTCGCCCCACGTGCCGACCATAAGGTCGCGACGGTCCGCCTGAAAGGGCTTCTCAGCATGGGCCGGGCTTCCTATCCGAAAAGGCGATGAGCATCGCGTTTGAAGTTGAAGCAGCCGCGGCGGACGACGGCTTTCGCATCTCGGTCAATTCGTCGGCCGGCGACTCAAAATCCTACATGGTACCGACTGGCACCCAGCAGGATTTCGCGGCTTTCTATCGTGAACTGGCGCGCGACTTCGGCACTCGCGTCCCGCATGTCTTCGCCGAGCGGGCCGAGCATCCGGAGCAGGCGATAAGCTGGCGCCCGCTACTCACCGAAAACATCCACCCCCAAATTCTGGTCGGGTACGGCGATCCCGCGGTTCTGAAGGCCGATGATGGCTGGTGGTTGGTCGCAACCTCGAACGACGCGCCCGACGCCTTCCCGATCCTTCATTCGACCGATCTCAGCCATTGGGAGCCGCGCGGATTCGTCTTCCCCAAGGGCCACGAGCCACGGTGGGCGGCGAAAGGCCGCAACGTGGCCGATTTCTGGGCGCCGGAGATCGCCCGCGTTGGCGACGAATATTGGCTGTGCTTCACCGCCCGGCAGATTTCCAACGCGTTGGCGATCGGGCTGGCGCGGGCACCAACTCCTGAAGGACCGTGGGTCGATAATGGTGCGCCGTTGGTCACCGGCACGCCGATCGACACGACCGAGCTCGGTTTCGACCCGAGCAAGCCGCAAATGAGCGGCGGGGTCATCGACAGCCACATCTTCGTCGATGCGAACGGCGAGACCTATCTGTTCTGGAAAGACGACCGCAACAGCATCTGGCCGCGGCCGCTGGCAATGCTGCTCCGGGCCCATCCCGAGCTGATCGAACAATTGTTCGCGAGCGAGGAAGATCGCGGAACAGCGGCGTTTGCCGCGGCTATCGTGTCGTGGGCGAACAAGCAAAGGCCGATGGTCCGCTTCTTCCTGATGCAGCCGCTGATCGAGGCGGCGCTCGCCAACTGGCCGCGGGTCCGCCAGGCCTTGGTCGATTATGGTCTCGCCGGCGCCATTCTCGAGGCAATGACCACGCCGGTGCGCGGCCAGCGCATCGCCGCCGACGGCCGCTCGCTGGTCGGCGACGATCGGATCGTCCTCACCAACGATCTCGACTGGGAAGGCCATCTTATCGAGGGCCCATTCGTGACCCGGCAGAACGGCCGATACTGGCTGTTTTACGCCGGCAACGACTTCTCGACTCCGGCTTATGGCATCGGCGTTGCGGTCGCCGATCATCCGCTCGGGCCGTACACCAAGCAAAGCGAACCTTTGCTCAAGTCCACGCGGCAATGGACGGCGCCGGGCCATGCCTCGATCGCGCCGGGGCTCGACGGACAGCCGCAGTTGTTCTTTCACGCCTTTCATCCCGGGACCGGAGGATACAATGCGTTCCGGGCGCTGCTGACGGTGGGGCTCAAATTCAGTGAGAGCCATGTCGAGGTGGTCGAATTGCCGTGATATGATCGCGGCCATGAAGATCATCGGCAGCTACGTCAGTCCCTACGTCCGCAAGGTGCTGGCGTGCATGAATCTCAAGGGCCTGACCTATGAGATCGACCCGATCACGCCCTTTTTCGGCAATGACGAATATGCCCAGCTGAGCCCGCTCCGGCGCATTCCCGTGCTGGTCGATGGCGATTTCTCGATCTGTGATTCGTCGGTGGTCTGCGCCTATCTCGACGACGCCTATCCCGACCGGCCGCTGCTGCCCGCCGATCCGAAGGCGCGGGCGAATGCGCGGTGGCTCGAGGAATATGCCGACACGCGGCTCGGCGACGTGTTCATCTGGGGGTTGTTCTACCAGAAGGTCGTGCGGCCAGCGGTGTGGGGCGAGCCGACCGACGAGGAACGCGTCGCTCGGATGCTGGCCGAGGAGATTCCGGCGACGCTCAATTATCTCGAGACGCAGCTGCCGGAGTCAGGCTTCCTGTTCGGCGAGATCGGTCTCGCCGACATTGCCCTTGCGAGTTTCTTCCGCAACGCGGCTTATGCCGGGTTCGAAGTGGATGCCGGACGCTGGCCGCGGACCGCGGGGTTCGTCGAGCGCACGCTCGGCCATCCGTGCATCGCCTCGCTGTTGCCGTTCGAGGATGTCCAGCGCAGCGCCGAGATCAAGCACCGGCGCCAGGCCTTGCTCGATGCCGGGGCTCCCCTCACCTCCGAGACTATGGGCCTGCGCGAGCCGCGCCGGGGGATGATGCGGCTCTAGCTCGCCAACCGGTGGTGAGCGGAAATCCAATGCTCGAGCCGGGTCCGAAGTGATCGCTTCGAGGGAATGAAGCCGGGTTCCGCAATCGCCGGCTCATCCATTGTTTCGTACAAAGTCAGATTGGGTGGCAGCTTGGCACGATGGGCTTCGCGGCCGCGCAGCATGTCTTCGGCCATGGCCAGCGAACGGTGGACGTCCTCGGCGGTGAACGGCTTCATCAGGCAACCGATGGCCAGGTCGGGCATCGGAAAGCTCGGCGCCTTGCCGCTGACGAACAGGCACAGAGCACCGAATTCGTTGAGCCGCGCGGCGACCGAGAAACCGGTCGAGCCGTGGGCGAGGTGGAGGTCGAGCAGGACGAGGTCGGGATCGTGGAGTTCGGCCGCGGCGATCGCGCCGTCGGCATCGTCGGCGGTGGCGACGACGCGGTAGCGCGGATTGTCCTCGACGAGATATTTGAGCGTCGCCGCCAGCTGTGAATCGTCCTCGACGATCAGGATCCTGAGCACTCGCGAGCCTCCCCTAGCCCGGAAGAGATTCTTCCAGAAAAATCCGTGAGTTGCTCGTCGCGCGGAATGCGTCCGTTGCGAATCCCCAGTGAACCAAATTTACGCCAGGGCGACTCCGCGCCGCGCCGAAGCGATGGAGCAAATTGAAAAGGCGCCCCGGGCGGGGGCACCGGGACGCCTTCGGGCAATAGGAATTGCGATCTAGCGGTAGAAAATATGCGCCCCGATCTTCTGCGCCATGCTGAGCCGCTTGCCCCACGACGGCGCGACGTAATTGGCGTGATACCACAGGACGTCGGTGGTCAGGCTGGGGACGACATTGGCCATGGCGAGGCGGGTGATGCCCTGGGCCCGGGCCCAGGCGGCCGACGCCGTATTGACCGCCGGAAACGCGCCGTGGCGAACGAACGAGAATTGCGCCGGCTGCTTGACCACCGCGCACCAGCTCACCGGATATTGCCCCGACGCGGCGCGGTTCATGACTACCCGGGCGACCGCGAGCTGGCCTTCGAGCGATTCCCCGCGCGCTTCGAAATAGACCGCGGTGGCGATGCAATTGGCTTCGTCGCTGAGCGCCGCTCCGGTCGCATAGCGGTCAGCCAGAGCGTAGAGCGGCCAGCCGCCCTTGTAGAGCCACGCCGCCTCGCGATCGATCGACTTGGCGAGACTGGCGCTGACGGATGCCGCCGGCAGGGCCGCGGCGACCGAGCTGGTCGCGGCGGTCGTTGCCGCGGCAATGCCGAGCGGCCTGGCGGACGCACTGACGTCGAGCGAGCGCACCGCGGCGGGCACATTCAAGGACGACAGATCCTGCGCGCCGGCCTCACTCGACCCGAACGCGACCAGCAAAAATCCCATCGTCGCAGACGCACCGCGCCCGCCGAAAAACCGAACCAAAATTGAAAATCCCTCTTGCCTGGCGGCGACTCTCCCGGTGCGCGACTGGCGCTTGACCCGGATGCGGAGTGTCGTCCGTCTCGCTCTCTGGAGCCCGCCTTCAGAGTCCCTCGGGCCCGCTCGCTCTCGATTGCTGTACCCCAGATATGGAAAGGGTTAACCCGCGCCAACCCACTTGGCGGTGAACCGTGGTCATCGCGGGATAGAATTCGGAACACTTTCAATTCATTCAGTTTTCTCGGATTTTCACGCATTTTCGCCTCAGTTCATCGGCCCTTTGCCTCAACTCGTCGGCGGCGGTACGGAACGCGGCGGAAGGAGCGTCCCATTATGGCCCACTGGCTGATGAAATCCGAACCCGAATCCTACAGCTGGGACGATCTGGTGCGCGACGGCGGCACAGAATGGGACGGCGTGCGCAACAATGCCGCGCGGCTGCACCTGAAGGCGATGCAGCCCGGCGACGAGGCGTTCTTCTATCACAGCATGTCCGACAAAGCGGTGGTCGGGATCATGCGGGTGACGCGCGGAGCCGAGCCCGACCCCAAGGCCCCCGAGTGGGTGCGGGTGCGGGTCGAGCCGGTGCGCAAACTCGCAACGCCGGCCACGCTGGCCGCGATCAAGGCCGAGCCGGGCCTCGCCAAGATGGAACTGATCCGCCAGTCGCGCCTGTCGGTCGCCCCGGTGCGCGATGCGGAATGGGCGAAGGTGATCGCCATGGGAAGCGGCAAGGGATGATGCGAACCGGGGGCGGTGACGGACAGAAGGCGTCACGCGGAGTAAATCCGACGTGACGTCGATCGATCCGCCTGCAGCGCGCATGGGTGGCTCGTTCCATCCAAGCCAACCGAACGAGCGCGGCCGGGCACTGCGCGGGCTATTCGCGCTACTGCGCTCGGCCGCTTGGCCGCGAAAGTTCACGAAGTTCATGGTGCCGCGCGTTTGTCGTAGGATCGCGGAAGTTGGCTAAGTTTGCTCCTCAACGCGCGCATGCCTACGAGACCGCTGCGCGCGAACTCGCTCGACGCGAGGCAGCTCGATCCGAGCGGGTACAGCTCAATTGGATCAAAGCGACGTTCTGGGCGACGATCATTCTCGGCATCGCTGCGATCGTGGCGACGTTGCTGACCTAGTAGAAGCTCCGGCCCCGCTCCCTTCGACTTCGCTCAGGACGAATAGAGTAGGCCAGGACCCCGGCCCCTCCACCATCCTGCGGACGGTCCCCCTCCCCTGCAAATGCAGGGGAGGAAATTAAGCCGCCTCCGCCCGCGGAAGTCCTTTCGCGCCAGAGCCTTAGCTATCCTTCGATAAGTAGGTTGGTTGTTTGCACAGGCGCATCATGCCGCGTCGCCGACTCGGCGGCGGCCAGTGGCGTGTTCCCTCGAATTGCAAGGGAGACTGGCCATGCAACGCCATCAAACCTCACTAGCGCGCGTCACCGGCGCGGCACTGATTTCCTCATCCTTGTTCATCGCACCGGCGCTCGCGACGCCGGGTTCGGGCTTCACCCCGTCGGGCGTCGTTTCCGGGCATTTCGGCACGCTCCACCTGGATACGTCGGACCTGGCGCGGGACAAGGACCTCAAATGGAGCATGATGCTCAAGACGACGGATGCCACCGACGTCGGCACCGACAAGCTCACCGTCCAGCCGGACGGCGTCAGCGGTTGGCATGCGCATCCGTCGGCCGTGTTCGTCACGGTCACGCTGGGCAGCATCGTCTGGTACAACGGATCGAACCCGCTGTGCCCGTCGCACACCTATAATGCCGGGCAAAGCTTCATCGAAGAGGCCTACGTGATCCACAACGTCAAGAACGCCTCGAGTTCGAACACAGCCGAATTCTATGCGACCCACCTCAACCCGACCGGCACCAGCGGACCCGCGTTCCGGATCGACCGGGCCAAGCCCAACAACTGCAACTTCTAGCGGGGAATGGAGGCGGTCGCGGCCGCCTCCAGCACCCTGCGTTCCAAATGGCCAAGTGAAGGGTGGGTCACGCGAGTGAATCGCGTGACCACGTCGGACGGGCTCGGTCCCCCCGATCCGGTCGGGGGTCCCGCCCCGCCGGCCGAGCCTTCACCGGCTCTTCGCGCTGGCCCCTCCACCGCCTGCGGCGGTCAGCAGCCGGTCTGCCATGCTCCCAGCATGGCGGCATGCGGCCACTTCCCCGTTCCGGGGAGGATTTCAAGAGCCGTCTCTAACGCTCGCTCTCACCATGCTGGCGCATGGTTGCCACTCACTTCGTGACGTCAGACGGGTTCGGCTGCGCCGACCCGCTGGCCGACCTCCGGTCCCCCTCCACCAGCTACGCTGGTCCCCCTCCCCCCAGCTTCGCTCGCGGGGCGGAACTTAGGGCCGCGCAATCTCCTCGCTTATGCTCGGGCGCTCATGAAAAAAAGGGGCCTGGCCGATGAGCAGGCCAGGCCCCGACTTAGACTCGGCGGCGCCCTGTGGGGCAGGAGCCGCTGACGGTTACCTCTATGTACACCGGTTTGAGAAACCCTTGATTATCGATCCGTGATGAATCCACTGCGGATCGATCAGCGTGGCTGGCAAAAGTCATCCTAGTGTTGATAAACGTGGCTTAGTGTGCCTCACCCGCATCGAGAGCGTCGGTCTTGCGTGGGGCATTCGAATTGAGCGAGAAGGGGGATGATCGAACGACCATGACCAATCCACATCCGACGTTTCCTCCATCACGGATAAGGCTTGATCCGTTTCGGAAATCCCTCGCGCCTTTCCCCTTGGCTTCCCCCTCAGTATCGTGAGTCCATCCATGTATGAGTTCCGCAACCGCGATAAGTCGCCGGACGGCAGCGGGATCGAACTCTCGTCCCGCGACCGTGAAGACGCCGCCCGCCTGCTTTCGCTCCTGCTCGGCGAGGGCGGGGTCGAGGAGCAGCGCCGGGATATGACCCTGGTCCAGCTGGCCGAAGCGATCATCGAAGCCCGCCGCCGCCGCGCCGAAATCTTCAACCCGGCGATGTTCGGCGAACCGGCGTGGGAGCTGCTGCTGACCTTGTTCGTCATGGATCGCGAGGGACCCCGGCTGACCATCGGCCGGCTGGCGCAGATCGCTGGGACCAAGCTGACGACCGCCTTGCGCTGGCTCGAATATCTCGAGGATCAGGCGTTCGTGCGGCGCGAGCAGCATCCCAACGATGCGCGCACGGCATTTATCGAGCTGACCGACAAGGCGCGCGAGGCGTTGCGCCTGTACCTTTCCGGGACACCCTCACCTAACCTGTAGACGAAGCTTGGAAATTCCGCTCCCAATTATCGCGGGCGCCCGCTAGGCTAGCTGGGGTCGCTCTTTGCTCGGGGTGGGAAATGGGTGCGTCAACGGCGCAGGATGACGGTCGTGATCTGGACCTGAAGGATGCGCTCGCGCACCTTGAGCAGGCCTTGGAAATCCTCGATTCGCACAAGGTTTCACCCGCTGTCGGCGCCCGGCTGATGGAGGTCATCGAACAGCTCAAGGCGACCGACGCCGAATAGGATCGCCCCGATTCAGCGCGCCTGCACGCATCAGCGGCGATTTTGTTCCGTTCAATCCGTGACGGATTGATCTGCGGAATTTGCTTTTATTGACCGCGCGATTTGGTGAGTGACGGTTCGTGGCCGCTCATCAACTCAAGCGAAAGTCCGTCCCGTACGGTCCGCACGGTGAAGCGGATCGCGATGCCGGAAATGCCCGGGTCGCGGACGTCAGGTTCGAGCCGGACCGCATCCTTACCCAATTCGATTTCGCCGCCCCGGCCGATCCAGCCGCGGAATATTGGCGCGCGGTTGCCGTCCTGACGGTCGTCGCGATCGCCGTATTGGGCGCGATCGCGGGAATCGCTTACTTCGCCGGGATGGTCGCCGCGGCAATCGCGACTGCGGCGGTTGCGGCCCTCATCGGCTTTGGCAATTGGGTTTTGAACAACACCGTCGACCTGCCGTGACGGCGGCGGCTTAGGCCGCTTCCGCCCGCCTCGCCGCTTTCTTCCGCTCGTGCGGGTCGAGATGGCGCTTGCGGATGCGGATCGCCTTGGGCGTGACCTCGACCAGCTCGTCGTCCTGGATGTAGGCGATCGCCTGCTCGAGCGTCATGCGGCGCGGCGGGGTCAGGCGGATGCCTTCGTCCTTGGGGCCGGAGGCGCGGAAGTTGGTCAGCTGCTTGGACTTGAGCGGATTGACCTCGAGGTCCTGCGGCTTGGCGTTCTCGCCGATCACCATGCCTTCGTAGAGCATCTCGCCGGGGGAGACGAACAACTGCCCGCGTTCCTCCAGCGCGCTCAGCGCGTAAGCGACCGCGGGGCCCTGCTCCATCGAGATGAGGACGCCGTTCTGACGGCCCTGGATCGGGCCCTTGTACGGCCCGTATTTCTCGAACAGGCGGTTCATGATGCCGGTGCCGCGCGTGTCCGAGAGGAATTCGCCGTGATAGCCGATGAGGCCGCGGCTCGGCGCACTGAACGTCAGGCGGGTCTTGCCGCCGCCCGAGGGGCGCATGTCGGTCATCTCGGCCTTGCGCAGCGCCATCTTGTCGATGACCGTGCCGGCATATTCATCGTCAACGTCGATGACGACGGTCTCGTACGGCTCCTCGCGGCCTGACGGGCCATCGCGGAAGAGGACGCGCGGGCGGCTGATCGACAGTTCAAAGCCCTCGCGGCGCATGGTCTCGATGACCACGCCCAGCTGGAGCTCGCCGCGGCCGGCGACTTCGAAGCTGTCGTTGTCGGCGGCGGTGGTCAGGCGGATCGCGACATTGCCTTCGGCCTCGCGCTCGAGGCGGTCGCGAATCACGCGGCTCTGGACCTTGTCGCCGTCGCGCCCGGCATAGGGGCTGTCGTTGACGCTGAAGCTCATTGCCAGGGTCGGCGGGTCGATCGGCCGGGCGTGGAGCGGGGCGGAAACCGACGGGTCGGCGATGGTGTTGGAGACGGTCGCCTTCACGAGGCCGGCGATGGCCACGATCTCGCCCGCTTCGGCGCTCTCGACAGGGACGCGCTCGAGCCCGCGGAAGGCGAAGATCTTGGTCGCGCGGCCGTCTTCGACCGTAACGCCGTTTACCTCCATCGCCTTGATCGGCATGTTCATTTCCAGCCGCCCGCTTTCAATGCGGCCGGTGAGGATGCGGCCGAGGAACGGGTCGCGGTCGAGCAAAGTGGCGAGCATGCGGAACGGGCCGGCGTCGACCCGCGGTCGGGGGACGTGGCTGACGATGGTTTCGAACAATGGCGTCAGGTCGCCGTCGCGGATGTCGTCGGTGAGGCCGGCGTAACCGGCGCGGCCGCTGGCGTAGAGCGTCGGGAAGTCGAGCTGCTCGTCATTGGCCTCGAGGTTGAGAAACAGTTCGAACACTTCGTCGAGGACTTCGGCGGGGCGGGCGTCGGGACGGTCGATCTTATTGACTACGACGATCGGCTTCAGGCCGAGCGCGAGCGCCTTGCCGGTCACGAACTTGGTCTGCGGCATCGGGCCTTCGGCCGCGTCGACCAGCAGAATGACGCCGTCGACCATGCTGAGGATGCGCTCGACCTCGGCGCCGAAATCGGCGTGGCCGGGGGTGTCGACGATGTTGATGTGGGTGGTGACGCCGTCATGATCCCATTCGACCGACGTGCATTTGGCGAGGATGGTGATGCCGCGCTCTTTCTCGAGGTCGTTCGAATCCATCGCCCGCTCCTCGATCCGCTGGTTGTCGCGGAAGGTGCCGGACTGGCGGAACAACTGATCGACGAGGGTCGTCTTACCGTGGTCGACGTGCGCGATGATCGCGACGTTGCGCAGATTCATGAATTTTTCCCGGGAAAAAGTGTGCGCGCCATGTAGGCGTAAACCGCCGATGGTGCAATGCAGCATCGCAACGCGCGGCGGCCTCGGGCGTTTCGCCAGCGGGACAGATCAAGGAGGTCGAAATGCCTCGCGGTGCGTACACCAGCAAGCAGGATCGCAAGGCCGAGCATATCGAGCAAAGCTACGAGAAGCGCGGCATATCCAAGAAGGAGGCCGAGAGCCGGGCCTGGGCGACGGTCAACAAGCAGGACGGCGGCGGCAAGAACGACGGTTCGGGCCGATCGCGCAGCCGCAGCGCGGCGGCCAAGAAAGGCTGGGAAACCCGCCGCCGCGGCTATTAGGCCCGCTCGTCACCCGGGACTCGATCTGGGATCTGCGTTTCTTCGAGAGGCGCAAGTCTTCGAGAGGCGCAAGGAAGGTGGATCCCGGCTCAAGTCCGGGATGACATTTATCGAGGCAGGCGTTCGAGAATTTCGAGGCCGCGTTCGAGCGCGCGCAATTCGCTGTGGGCGAGTTTCGAAATGCGCCCTTCGAGCGTTTCATCGGCGACCGGGGGCGTGCTGAGGTGCTGCCGCCCTTCCATGGTCAGGCGCAGCGCAAGACGGCGGCGATTGTCGGGATCGGGCTGACGGTCGACCAGGCCAGCGCGGACCAGGGCGTCGATCGCCCGGCTGACCGCGGGCGCGCCGCGCTTCACTCTCCCTGCGACCTGATTGAGCGTGGCTGGTTCGACATCCATGACCGCGCCGAGCAGATCGCGCTGCTGGCCGACGGCCTTGGCCGCGGCCGTGTCGCCGCCGAGCTGCTCGACCAGGCGCGCGAACCGCGCGGCGAGCGCGCCCGGTGATGCGTTGCCCCACAAAGTCGACATAGTTGCAGGCTAGCAAATATTTGCGGCTTGGCAAGGTTGCTTTACGAGAACTTGGCGTCATTGCGAGCGCCGACGACGCGTACGTGGCAATCCAGTTGCGCCGCTGGCTTGCTTCGCTACGCTCGCAATGACGATGGCTGAACCTCGCCCGCCCCTGCCCCGCAACGTCTGGATCCTTGGCTTCGTCAGCCTGCTGATGGACTTGTCGAGCGAGATTTATCACGCTTTGCTGCCGGCGTTCATCACGATCACGCTGGGCCTGCCGGCGACGGCGCTCGGGGCGATCGACGGCGTCGCCGAGGCTACCGCCAATTTCGCCAAGCTGGTGTCGGGGCGATTGTCCGACCGGAGCCTCAGACGCAAACCGTGGGTGGCGGCAGGCTATGGCATTGCGGCATTGTCGAAGCCACTGTTCCCACTCGCGACCGGCGCGGCGACCGTGATGGCGGCGCGGTTCGCCGACCGCATCGGCAAGGGCATTCGCGGGTCCCCGCGCGACGCGATGATCGCCGACGAGACGCCGCCGGAAATCCGAGGCCGCGCATTCGGCCTGCGCCAGGCGCTCGATACGGCGGGCGCGTTGCTCGCGCCGATCGTGGCGATCGGGTTGATGATGTGGTTCGCGAACGACATTCGGATGGTCTACTGGATCGCGATCATCCCCGCCGCCGCGTCGTTCCTGCTTGCCTGGCTGGCGCTGCGCGAGCCGGACCGGTGCATTCCGCCGCACGAGAAAGCACCGTTCTTTGCCGGTTTTCGCGCGCTGACGAAGGATACGAAGCGACTGCTCGCAGTGGGCTTCCTGTTCGGGCTCGCGCGGTTTTCCGAAGCCTTCCTGATCCTCAAGGGCATCGAGGTCGGCCTGAGCGAGACCTGGTCGCCGCTGACGCTCGCTTTATTCAACCTCGCCTACGTCGCGCTCGCCTACCCCGCCGGAGCGCTAAGCGACCGGATGAGCCCGCGCACCCTGCTGCTCGCCGGGATGGCGGCGCTGATCGCGGGCAATGTCGTGCTGGCGAAGACCGACGGCTTCGCCGGCCTGGTCGTCGGCGTGACTTTGTGGGGCGCGCACATGGCCCTGACCCAGGGCATCTTCTCGCGGATGATCGCCGACAGCGCGCCGCAGGAATTGCGCGCGACGAGCTTCGGCGCATTCTGGTTCGTCAGCGGGATCGCCGGCCTGTTGGCGAGCCTCGGCGCGGGGATGATGTGGGACCGCGATGGGAGTTCAGCGACGTTCCTCGCGAGCGCGGGTCTGGCGACGATTGCGCTGGCGATGCTGATGCTGCTCGAGGACGAAAAACCAAATCCGTCATTGCGAGCGTAGCGAAGCAATCCAGAAAAGGATGGATTCACGCGAAGCCGCGAAGTACGCGAAGGGGTTGGCGCGGTCTCAAATCTTCGCGCCTTCGCGCCTTCGCGTGAAGTAATTGGATTGCTGCGTCGCCTGCGGCTCCTCGCAATGACGACTATCTGGTGAAGCTTTCGCCCTTTTCGGCTTTCTCCAGCAGCAGCCTGGAGAAGCTGAATTCGGGCTTCATCCGCTCTTCCTGACGCTTGAGGCCCTCGACAATCTTGGCGAGTCCTTCGCTGTCGGCCCAGAACATCGGCCCGCCGCGATAAACCGGCCAGCCGTAGCCGTAGACCCATACGACATCGATATCGGACGCGCGCTGGGCGATGCCTTCCTCGAGGATTTTCGCGCCCTCGTTGACCATCGTGTAGAGCGTCCGTTCGACGATTTCCTGATCGGTAATCGAGCGCCGTTCGACGCCCTGCTCTTTCGCGAAATCCTCGATGATCTTCTGCACGATTGGCGACGGCGACGGGCGGCGCTTGTCGTCATAATCGTAGAAGCCGGCGCCCTTCTTCTGGCCCCAGCGGTCGATCGCGCACAAAGCGTCGCGGATATTCTCGATCCGCGTCGTGTCGCGGTGCCAGCCGATGTCGACCCCGGCGAGATCGGCCATCTGGAACGGGCCCATCGGCATGCCGAACTCGACATGGACGCGATCGATCTGCTCGGGGCTCGCGCCTTCCAAAAGCAACTTGGTCGCTTCGATCTGGCGCGGCATCAGTATGCGGTTGCCGATGAAGCCGTGGCACACGCCCGCGACCACCGGCACCTTCTTGATGCGCTTGCCGATCTGCATCGCGGTCAGGAGCACGTCGGGCGCGGTTTTCGCGCCGCGCACGACCTCGAGCAGCTTCATGACGTTGGCCGGCGAGAAGAAATGCATGCCGACGACGTCGCCGGGCCGCGAGATGCTCGCCGCGATCTCGTCGATGTTGAGGTAGGATGTGTTGGAGGCGAGGATCGCGCCAGGCTTGGCGATCGCGTCGAGGCGGCCGAACACCTCCTTCTTGACGTCCATGCTCTCGTAGACGGCTTCTATGATCAGGTCGCAATCGGCGAGCGCGGCGAAATCGAGCGTCGGGTTGAGGAGGCCCATCGCCTTGCCGACCTGGTCCTGGGTGAGTTTGCCCTTGGCCGCGCTGGCTTCGTAATTGCGGAGCATCACGCCGGTGCCGCGGTCGAGCGCCTCCTGCTCCATTTCGATGATCGTCACCGGGATCCCGGCCGACAGGAAATTCATCGAAATGCCGCCGCCCATGGTGCCGGCGCCGATCACGCCGACGCGCTTGATGTCGCGCGGTTCGGTGCCTTCCGGCAAACCGTCGATCTTGGCCGCCTTGCGCTCGGCGAAGAAGAAATAGCGTTGCGCGGCGGATTCGGGGCTGGTCATCAGCTCCATGAACAATTTGCGCTCTTCGATCACGCCTTCGACATAGGGCTTTTCGGTCGCGGCCTTGACCGCCTGGATATTCGCTTCGGGCGCGGGCAAGCCGCGGAAGCGCCTGGCGTTTTCGGTGCGAAACTGATCGAACACGACCGGGTCGACGTTGGTGACCTTGGCCTGTCGCTCGGACGATTTGGGCAGCGGGTGCACCGCGCGGACCTCTTCCGCATAGCCGACCGCATGCGGGATCAACTCGCCTTCGATCACCCGGTCGACGAGGCCGCATTCATAGGCGTCCTTGATGCCGATCGGATTGCCAGTCGCGCACATTTCGAGCGCCTTTCGCACACCGACGACTCGCGGAAGGCGCTGGGTCCCACCGGCCCCGGGGAGCAGGCCCAATTTGACTTCGGGCGTGCCGAACTTCGCGCCGGGAACGGCTACGCGATAATGGCAGGCGAGCGCGACCTCGAGCCCGCCGCCAAGCGCGGTCCCGTGGATCGCGGCGACCACCGGCTTGGAGCAGGCCTCGATGGTGTCGACAACGGCGGGCAGCCACGGCATCTGCGGCGGCTTGCCGAATTCGGTGATGTCGGCGCCGGCGAAAAAGGTCTGGCCCTCGCACGCGATGACCAATGCGGTGACACTGTCATCCGCCTCGGCCTGAGCGATCGCATCGACGAGACCCTGCCGCACCGCGGTGGACAGCGCGTTCACCGGCGGATTGTTGGAGAGGACGATGAGCACGTCGCCATGCTTGCGGGTCGAGATCGGGCTGGTGGTGGGTGCGTCGCGAACGTCGGTCATGAAAGGCCTCCGGGCTGGTCGCTAAGCCGGTGCTGACAGCCTTGCAAGTGCGGCGCTTCGCGTCTGCTTTGGGTGGAAAGCGGCCAATTCGCACGATCGTTTAACTCATGATATGGCCGTGTCCTGTGCCGAATCCTCGCGGACGCCCTTTAGCGTTGCGCTATCGAGGAGGTACATATGTCCAACGGCGACGCCGACGACAGCACCACCGCCGGCCCTGGTGGATCAGCTTTACGCGGAGTAGCAAAGATCATCGCGATTATCGGCGTGTTGGGCTTGGTGTTTGTCGTCAGCCTCAAATACGCTTTCAGTAGGCTGGCCATAAAAGTCAGTAATGCGCCGTCGCTGGTCATCAACAGCGAGCAGATCCAGGGCACCTTCAGGCTTGAGAGGGATGAGGTGAACGGCATTCTGTCGAAGGGCGTCGGTGGCGCCTGCCTGATCGGCGACTTTGCCGGTCAACTGACGCTCGCGGTTGTTAAGGAAAAGGGGGTTGTCATCACGACAGCTTGCACGACCAGGGAGGACTGCAACCCGAACTTTACAAAGGCGGACGATAAAGCGGGCCCCACGCATCCGCAAAAGTGGGAGGGCTATTGCGTCCCAACAGATTCGTTGCGATTCGATAAGAGGGGCCAGCGGAGCTGCTGGTACAAGCCGTGGGATTCCGACGAAGCGAATGTGAAGACCGACGAGCAGAAGGAGAGGCAGCTGTGCAATAAGTCGCCCTATCATGCCGGCGCGCCATGGCAATTGGACCAAGACCATCCGATGCCGTTGGACAATGGGTTCAAAGTGAGCGACTTCTATAAAACCTATACCGAGGGCCAGCCTGTCAGGTGGCTGGTGTCCGGCCGGCTCTTTCGTACGAATTCAAGTACAATACATATTGATGTATTCAGCCCTTCGGCGTGCTTAGCGCCGCCCGGAGGGAAGCCGTGCTTACCGAATTAGCGGGGGACGCCGTAGAGGTCGTGTTCGTCGCTGCTAATGTCCGCAATGGGTCGAAAGCAGACATCGGACGAAACCCTTTTCTCGTCACTCTGAACTTGTTTCAGAGTCCATTGCGGAGATGCACGCCGCCCTTCATCATGATGGATGCTGAAACGAGTTCAGCATGACGGTACAGGGCATTTCATGACTGATCTGGACTCCTTCCGCTCCGACACCCGCGCCTGGCTCGAGGCGAATTGCCCGGCCGAGATGCGGTCGCCGTTCCGGTCCGAGGAGGACGTGTGCTGGGGCGGGCGCAACTGGACCTTCGCGTCCGACGCCCAGCGCAATTGGCTCGACGCGATGGCGGGACGCGGGTGGACCGTGCCCGACTGGCCAGCCGATTATGGCGGCGGCGGGCTGTCGTCGACCGAGGCCGCTGTGCTCAAGG
>DATFUB010000119.1:0-2552 GCA_035261225.1 Sphingomicrobium sp. | reverse complement strand
GCGTTCCGGCGACTGCGCTGCCTGGCCGAAGGGATCGACCAACGGCCACCATCTGATCAACGAATCCACCGCGCCGTGCCGGTTCATCGTGGTCGGCGGGGGCGTGAACAGTGGCGGCGGCTACAACGACATCGACCTCGTGTTCACGTCCGAGGGGACCTACACCCACAAGGACGGGACACCCTATTCGGACACCAAACGGCCTGCCTAGGCGGCCTCGTCGACCTCATATTGTTCGATCACCCACGGCTCGTCCTGCGCCTTGTCGATCCATTCGGCGACGTGCGGGTGGGACAGGACCGCTTTCATATAAACCGCGGCGAACGACGGGACCGGCACGCCGTAGGTAATGAAACGGGTGACCACCGGTGCGTACATCATGTCGACCGCGCACCAGTCGCCGAACAGGAAGTTGCCGGTGCCGCCGAACCGCGCCCGCGCCTGCGCCCACAATTGCAATATGCGGTCGATTTCCTCGCGGACCGGGTCGGTCAGTTCCTTCGGCGGGAAGCTCTTGCGCACATTCATCGGCAATTCGCGGCGAAGGTTGGCGAAGCCCGAATGCATTTCGGCGGACATCGATCGCGCCACCGCACGAGCGATCTCCGACTCGGGCCAATACAGATCATCCCCGTAGCGATCGGCGAGGAATTCGATGATCGCGAGGCTGTCCCACACGACGCACTCGCCGTCCCACAGGATCGGCACCTTGCCGAGCGACGGCGCGAATTCGTCGCCTTCGCGCCGCTTTTCCCAGGCGTCGTCGAACATCGGCACGACCAATTCTTCGAACTGCTCGCCCGATTGCTTGCACGCGAGCCAGCCGCGCATCGACCAGCTCGAATAAGCGCGATTGCCGATGATCAGCTTGAACATATTGATCCCTTGTTACCAATCACGCTTTAAGCACGCCCGGTGCACGGTTCGGTTCCCTTCAGCAGATCGGCGTTAACGTCGCAACGGGCGCTGTGGGTCCTCGCGGCGATCACTCTGACCGGATTGGTGCTGAGGGTCGTGTGGGCGGGGCAGCAATCCCTGTGGAGCGACGAGGCGCTGACGCTGGTCATCGCCAAATGGCCGGTTGAGGATTTGCTCGTGCGTCCAGTCGATCCGACGCCCGGACTTTACTACCTCCTCCACAAATGGCTGATCCCGGACGGCGGGAGCCTCACCGCCATTCGCGCAATCTCGATCGTCGCGGGCACGCTCTCGATCCCGGCCATATACGTCATCGGGCGCCTGGCGATCGACCGTTCTGCCGGCTTGCTCGCCGCGGCCTTGCTCGCCTTGTCGCCTGCTCTGGTCGATTACAGCCAGGAAGCTCGCGTCTATGCGCTTGAAATCCTGCTGGTTCTGGTGTCGGCCGCGGGCCTGCTTGCCTGGGTGAGGCGGCTCGGCGGAGCCGGCGGCGGGCTGGGCCTCGCGACATTCGCGATCGCCACGGTCCTCGCCTTCTCGGCGCATCTGGTGAGCATCTTTTGGGTTATTCCGGCGATGCCGCTGGCGTTCTGGGCGACGGTCCGGCGCGGCACCTCGTCGCAGAAAAGGCTGTTTCTGGTTTGTGCCGCCTTGATGGCGCTCGGCGCCGGCGTTGAGGTGCAGCGACTCCTGTGGCGCGTCTCGCTGGGTGGCGGCTTTGCCTGGTTGACCCAGGCGAGCCCGATAGACGCGCTCGCAACGTGGGGACGCTCCCTGCTCCCGCTAGGGCCGTTCGACGATCGAATGCTCTTGGTCGCGATCCTGTTCGTAGCCGCCGCACTGATCGCCTGGCGACTTGCGGTACATCGCGATCGATGGCGCGCGTGGAGCCGCGAGCATGAGGTCGGCGCGCGAGTCATCGCGATCATGCTGGTGGCGCCGATCGGGGTCTGGTTGATCGGCATTGTCCTCGTGCCGATCTTCATGCCGCGCACGATCCTGCTCGGAATCGCCGGTTTCATTCTGCTGCTCACGCTGGTCGTTCACCTGGAGCGCAAGCCGTGGCTCGCGCCGGCGCTGGTGCTGCTGTTCGCTGTTTCGTTGATCCTGACCGGGCCGGTGCGCCCGAAGGAAGACTGGAACGCGGTTGCATCGGTCCTGAAGAGCAATGTGCGGCCAGGCGACGCGATCGTCGCGTGCCCGGATTGGAAATATCCGGCGCTGCGCCACGCGATCACGGTTCCGCTCGATGCGTCGGTGGTGACTCTATTCAGCGACCGGATGGTGTTGATGGAACGGTCAATTGGCCGTGGCGACACGTGGGTCCGGAATTATTTCCGCGCATTCTTCGAGCCGCAGATGCGACCGCTGATGAAGCAGCCGACGGTAATGCCCGCGCGTCCCGCCGCGATGCCCGCGTTTCGCCGGGCATGGCTGGTCGAAAGCGAATGCGGCGCGGAGCAGCGGCGCTTAATTGGGTCGTGGCTGGGGCACGGACGCTGGTCCGCCGCGTTCGTAAGTCCTGCGACGAGCCAGCGCGCGGCGATTCGAATCTGGCGGTTCGACAGCGAGCGGGCGGCCCAGCGCACCGTGGTCGAGGTGACTGACTAGAGCGTCGCTTCCAGGATCGCGGT
>DATFUB010000118.1:0-51027 GCA_035261225.1 Sphingomicrobium sp. | reverse complement strand
GACGGATCGCCGCGGCGATCGGGCCATGCATCGCCCAGGCCTCGTATGAGGTCGACCAGGGCTTTCGGTCCAATTTCCTCGCGAATGATGCCGCGAACGATCGGTTCTTCGCCGACGGACCATCGGGCAAGCCGCACTTCGACCTTGAAGCCTTTGTCGTGCATCGGCTGGTCAGCGCTGGTGTCGGGCGGGTCGAGGCCCTGCATCTCGATACCTATGCCGACGCGGACCGTTTCTATTCCTATCGCCGGGCGACCCATCGCGGCGAAGCCGATTACGGCCGACAAGTCAGCCTTATCGCTTTGCCCTGAGCTTCGTCTTGCCCTGCTGACAGCCGCGGCCTAGCGCAACGGCCAAGGAGACTCCCCTTGTCCACCGACGATATTCCGCAAAACCGCCCGCCACGCCCTTCCACCACGAAGATCGGCAATCACAAGCTCAAGGCCCAGACGCTGATGCTGGGCTATGGCTTCGATCCCGAGCTCAGCGAAGGCTCGTTGAAGCCGCCGGTGTTCCTCACCTCGACCTTCGCGTTCGAGAATGCGGCCGCGGGAAAACGCTTTTTCGAAGGTGTCACCGGCAAGCGTCCCGGCGGCGCCGAGGGCCTGATCTATTCGCGCTTCAACGGCCCGAACCAGGAAATCCTCGAAGACCGGCTGAGCGTGTGGGAAGAGGCCGACGACGCGCTGGCGTTTTCGAGCGGCATGGCGGCGATCGCGACGCTGCTGTTGACCTTCGTTCGTCCCGGCGACTGCGTGGTCCATTCGGGCCCGCTCTACGCCGCGACCGAGACCCTGATCGCCAAGATTCTCGGCCAGTTCGGAGTTTCCTGGATCGACTTCCCGTCCGGCGCGACGCGCGAGGAAATCGACGTGGCGATCGCCAAGGGCAAGGATAAGGGCCGGGTCAGCCTCATCTATCTCGAAAGTCCGGCGAACCCGACCAACCAGCTGGTCGATGTCGAGGCCGTTGCCGCGGCGCGCGACGCGGCGTTCGGCGCTGACCAACGTCCGCCAATCGCGATCGACAACACGTTCCTCGGGCCGCTGTGGGCCAAGCCGCTGAGCAACGGCGCCGATCTCAGCGTTTACAGCCTGACGAAATATGTCGGCGGCCACAGCGATCTCGTTGCCGGCGGGCTGGTTGGCGAGAAGGGGCTGATCAATCAGGTGCGGACGATCCGCAACACGATCGGCACGATCTGCGACGCCAACACCGCGTGGATGCTGCTGCGCAGCCTCGAGACGCTGGAACTGCGGATGGATCGCGCCGGCGCGAGCGCCGAGAAGGTCTGCGAATATTTGCGCGACCATCCGAAGGTCGAAAGCGTCGGTTATCTCGGCTTCCTCGACGAAGGGTCGCGTCAGGCGGACATCTACCGCCGTCATTGCACCGGCGCGGGCTCGACCTTCTCGCTCTATCTGAAAGGCGGAGAGAAAGAGGCGTTCGCGTTCCTCGACGCGCTCAGCATCGCGCATCTCGCGGTCAGCCTCGGCGGCACCGAAACGCTGGCCAGCGCGCCCGCCGCCATGACCCATTTGTCGGTCCCCGACGAGCGCAAGCAAGCGCTCGGGATCACCGATAATCTGGTGCGCATATCGATCGGGGTCGAAGATCCGGACGATCTGATCGCGGACTTCGCGAATGCGCTGAACGCCGTCTAGCGACCCACCGGTGGTGTCCGCTTAAGGCGGAGAATAGACACTTGTGCGAGCAAGAACTCGGTGGGAGATATAGACATGAGCCCACTACTCGTACTCTTATCGGTTGCGTCGCCATTCGGAGACTATTCCGATTTCCAGGTCTCCGAGGTTGACGTCCGCCGCATCACAAGTGCTGATTACGGGCAGTGCACTAACAAGGCATTGTCGAACTATGATGCAGTCCAGTGCATTTCTAGCGAGTGGGATAACGTCGATCGGCAGCTCAACGCAAACTACCGCGCGGCATTGGCAAAGATGCAAACCGCCCGCACTCGAGAGCAACTTCGGAACTCACAGCGGCGATGGCTACGAGCAAACGATGAGGCGTGCAGTGTGGAAAATGCGGGCGGCCATACGCCCTATGAACTTGCCGTCCATCAGTGCGAAATTGACGAGCTAATCCGCCGGGTCGCATGGCTTCGTCGCCTTATGGGCCGCTGACAACCCGACGGGAATATCGCCTTTCTGTCGGGGACTAGGCCTCTAGCCCCAATCCTCGATCGCCCAACCCTTCTCTTTGGCGAGGCGGCGGAGCTTGCCGTGTGGATTCACCGCGACCGGCTCGTCGGCCCATTCGAACGCCGGCCGGTCGGACACGTGGTCGGAATAGAAACGCACGTGACCGTGCCTGCCCTTGAGGCCTGACGCCTCGACCCAATCGGCGATCATCCGGAGCTTGGCCGGGCCGTAAGCATTTTCGCCGGCAATCTTGGCGTGGACCCGTTCGTCGAGGCCGATGACCGAGCCGGTGCCGATGACGTCGTCGAAGCCGAGGCGCTGGGCGATGGCCTCGGCGTAGAGCCGGTAGGAGGCGGTCGCGAGCACAAGGCGGCGGCCCTCGGCCTTGTCGCGGGCGATGGCGGTGAGCGCGCCGGGGCGAAGGTTGGCCTCAACCTGACGGTCGGCGAAACTCTCGACCAGCGGCGTCAGGTCGCCTGGATGGATGCGCCGGCCGAGCAGCAGGCCGTGGTTGATCTCCTTGAGCTTCGCGCGGTCGATCAGGCGTGCGAGATAGGCGAGCATCGACAGCGCGACGAGCGGCAGGAACAGCAGCCGCCATGGCGCGCGGTGGAGCGCGCAGTGGAGCAGGAACGGCGTGTATGTGCCGTGACGCGTGATCGTCCGGTCCATGTCGTAGATCGCAAGATCGCTCATGCCTTCCCCGCCAGAATGGCTTCGGCCAGCGCGTGATCCTCGGGCTTGTCGACGTCGACACCGGCGAGTGGGTTGGACAACGTCACCGCCTTGATCGCGAGGCCGAGCCGGTCGCTCAGCGACGACAAGACCTCATCGACGCTCAACAATCGCAAGGCCGCGCCCGCGAGCATCAGCGGGCCGAGCAGCGAAATGATCCGCCACGCCTTCTTGCGATCCTGTTCGACCGCCCGCCACTGCTCGATCGCGGGAGCGACTTTTGCCGAGCGGAGCGCGAACAGATTGGCCCCGGTGAAAGTGCCGCCGCGGAATTTGAGCCACGTCCGTTGGGTCTGCGGCAGCCGGCGGAGCAGGTTCCCGCGCTCGACCATGCCGATGGCGATGTCGGCGTCTTCGGCCGCGCGGATGAATTCATCGATGGTCGCGGTGTCGAGCAAGGCATGATCGGCGGTGGTAACGAGCAGCGGCCAGCGGGTGTCCGCTTTGTCGCACAAAGCGAGGATGGTCGAGGCGATCGTTTCGCCGGATTTCGCCACGCGCAGGCGCGGGTCCGTGGGCAATGCCGCGGCGATTGCGTCTGGCGATTGCACGAGCACGACCACCTCTCCGACCCGATCGCTTCCGAGCAGCGCTTGCACCGGCCGCCGGACCATCGGCTCGCCGGCGATGGGGATCAACGCCTTGGTCGCAACGCCGAACGACGCGGCGAACGGGTCCGGTCCGGGACGCGAGCCGGCAAGGACGATGGCGGTGTATGTCACCCCGCGAGCCAGGACGTGATGGGCCTGCCGCGCGCCGTTTGCTCGGTCGCCTGGGCGAAGCGGACGGCGTGGAAGATCAGGCTGACAATGGTCCACCAGGCGACCAGCACGAGCCCGGAATCGGGCCGGCCGACAAGCAGAGCCGCGACGAGGATCACCATGTTCGGGTTGCGCCGCGCGGTGATCAGGCGGAACGTGCTGTCGATCGGGCGCCAGACATGAATGTGAATGCCGCCGAAGCGGCGCAGGAATACGCCCTCGATCAGCCGCTGGAGGACGTAGCCGCCGATGATCGCCCACAATACCATGGTTGCATAGACTGGCGTCAGCGGGCGGCCGTAGGCTGCTAGGCCATGCAGCCACGCCCACCACCAGAACGGCGGATGCACGAGATCGATGCCGTGATCGAACACATTGCCCCATTTGGACGAGGCGCCAGTGCAGCGCGCGAGCTTGCCGTCGACCGTGTCGAGCACCATGAAAATGAAACCCGACGGCACGCCCCACCAATATTCGCCGCGCCAGAACAGGAAGAAGGCGAGGACGCAAAGGATGGCGCCGACCGCGGTGACGGCGTTCGGGCTGATCCCGGCGCGCGCCGCCCAGCGGGTCAAATAGAAAGCGGGCTTGCGCCACAAATAGAGCGTCAGCACGTCGGTGACGCCCTTATACGAGGCGTCGTAGGCGGCGCGTTCGACCGGCTCTGGGTCATTGGGATCGAGCGGCAGGACGAACGGCCGGTCGCGCTTGCGCAACTCGGCGTAATTGAACTCCGCCGTCTCGGCGACAAGCATCGCATAACCGTCAATCGGGCGTCCAGCAGCGACCGCGTCAGCAATCGCCGTGCCGTCCTCGCCGTCCGGCACATGAACGAGTACGAGTTTGCCGCCCAGCGTCAGCGCCGAACGTGGCCTTGTGCGCATCGATTTGAGCCACGCGGGGTCCCACGCGTAGCCAAGGTTGGCGATGAGCGTGGCCCGTCCCGATTGTGGTGCGTCCGCGCATTCGAACCCGGCGTTGGCCGCAAGCCGGCACGCACGGTCGCGCGCGTCCATCCCGAACGGGCGCGCCGTGTTCGATCCGACGGCCACAAACAGCATAGGGGTCTCGTTCGCCATGACAGCCGCGCATAAAGGCGGGAAACCGGGCAGGAAAGTGGCGGACCAACCCGTGGCTTGCTCCCCGGAGCGGTTTCGCGCACTAGTTCGGCCCGATGCCGGACCATAAGCGAACCGCTGACGAGGGTGCGGACGGAGCGACCTACCGCCCCGCCGGCGCGCTGACGATCACCCGGGCGGCTACCACTCAGCGTGAAATCGATGCGCTGGCCGATCCGCTGACGATCGATCTGTCGAAGGTCGACCGCATGGATACGGTCGGCGCGTGGATCATCTATCGCGCCGAGCGCGACCGCGGCGCGAAGGTCGTGGGCGGCGGCGAGATTGAGACTGGCCTGGTCGACCAGGTTGCCGAATATGACGTGCCCGCGCGGGTCCGGCCCGAGCAGCGGCCGGGCTACCTCCGGGTGTTGACGGAACTCGGCGAGTGGGTGGCGGAAGCCGGAACAACCTTCATCGGCCTGCTTGGATTCTTCGGGTCGACGCTGATTGCCTTCGCCAATCTGATCCGGCGTCCGCGCAAGTTCCGGGTGAATGCCATCGTCCAGCGCTTCGACGTGGTGGGCGTGCGCGCGCTCGGGATTATCGGGCTGATGAGCTTCCTCATCGGCATCGTCGTCGGCCAGCAGGGCGCGGTTCAGCTCGAGCAGTTCGGCGCGGAAGTCTACACCATCAATTTGATCGGCCGGATCACGGTGCGCGAGCTCGGCGTGCTGATGACCGCGATCATGGTCGCCGGACGCTCCGGATCGGCGTTCGCGGCGCAGATCGGAACGATGAAGCTGACCGAAGAGGTTGACGCGATGCGGACCATCGGCGTGTCGCCGATCGAGGCCCTGGTCATTCCGCGGTTGATCGCCGCCGTGGCGATGATGCCGCTGCTCGCCTTCTGGTCGATCCTGATGTCGCTGCTCGGTGGCGGGATCTTCGTCTGGCTCGACCTCGGCATTCCGCCGCTGACCTACATCCAGCGGCTCCAGGAAGTGATCCCGATGACCGATTTGTGGATCGGCCTGATCAAGGCGCCGGTGTTCGGGTTCATCATCGCGCTGACCGGTTGTTTTCAAGGGATGCTGGTCGAGGGCACGTCGGAGGAGGTCGGGACGCGGACGACGACCGCCGTCGTGCAGTCGATTTTCCTGGTCATCATTCTCGATGCGGTGTTCGCGATCTTCTTCACGTCGATCGGATGGAAATGAGCCGCACCCCGCTCATTTGCGTGCGAGGCCTGAGGAACAGCTTCGGCGACCAGATCGTCCACGAGAATCTCGACCTCACCGTCTACCGTGGCGAGATTCTCGGCGTCGTCGGCGGCTCGGGGACCGGCAAATCGGTGCTGATGCGCTCGATCATCGGCCTGCAAAAGCCCGACGCCGGTCAGGTCGAAGTGCTCGGCGAAAATATGCTCAATCGCGCCGAGGACGAAGCGAAGAACATCCGGCGGCGCTGGGGCATCCTGTTCCAGAACGGCGCGCTGTTTTCGACCCTGACCGTCGCCGAGAACGTCGAGGTCCCGATCCGCGAATATTTTCCCTATCTGAAACCGCCGCTGCTCGACGAAATCGCGTCGTACAAAATCGCCATGACCGGGTTGCCCGCCGACGCCGGGCCCAAATATCCGTCCGAGCTGTCGGGCGGAATGACCAAGCGCGCCGGGCTTGCCCGGGCGCTGGCGCTCGACCCGGAGCTCGTGTTCCTCGACGAACCGACGTCGGGCCTCGACCCGATCGCCGCGGCCGGCTTCGACGAGCTCATCCGCTCGCTCCAACAACGTCTCGACCTGACCGTTTTTCTGATTACGCACGATCTCGATTCGCTCTACGCGATCTGCGACCGGGTGGCGGTGCTGGCCGACCACAGAGTGATTGCGGTCGGAACGATTCCGGAACTATTGGCTTTGGACCATCCTTGGATACAAGAATATTTTAACGGGCCGCGCGGACGCGCTGCCGCCGACACTGCGGAGGAGCACGTCAAAGCCTGATGGAAACCCGGTCGAATTATGTGATGGTCGGTGCCGTGACCCTGGCTCTGCTCGCGGGGACGCTGCTGTTCATTGTCTGGCTCGCCGGCCTCTCGAACAAGCAGGACAAATGCTACGATATCTATTTCGCGCAGGCGGTAAGCGGGCTCAACAAGGGTTCGGGCGTCACCTTCTCCGGTGTCCCGGTCGGGCAGGTTGCGCGCATTTCGCTGCTGCCGAACCGGCCGGAATTCGTCTGGGTGCGAATCAACGTCGATCCCCAGACACCCGTGCTCCAGGGAACGACCGCACAGATCAAGGGTGTCGGATTCACCGGAGTGAGCGAAATCCAGCTCGATGGCGCGGCCAAGGGCGCTCCGCCAATCACTTTGACGGGTCCCCAAGGCTGTCCGGTCGTCCCATCGAGCTCGGGCGGCCTCGGCGCGCTGCTCAACAGCGCGCCTGAGCTGATCGACCGGATCCAGCGCCTGACCGAGCGGCTGACCGAACTGCTCAGCGACAAGAACCAGAATTCGATCGCCGACATTCTCGAAAATCTCGACAAGACGAGCAGGGTCCTCGCCGAGCGGGCTCCCGACCTTGCCGACGCAATCGCCGACGCGCGCATCGCGGTTCGGGACGCTGGCGTTGCCGCGAAGAATGTCAGCGTGCTGACCGACAACACCAACAAGCTGGTGGTTGAAGAGGGACGCCCGGCGGCGCAGGACCTGCGCAAGGCGATCGCCTCGGTCCAAAAGGCCGCCGACAGTCTCGACGCGATGATTACCGACGCCCGGCCCGGCGTCCAGAATTTCAGCAAATCGACGCTGCCCGAGGCGAACAAGCTGGTCCGCGACCTGCGCGAACTGTCGAGCTCGCTCAAGGGCGTGTCCGAGCGCGTCGAGCAAGGCGGGGTCGGCGGCGCACTCGGCCCGCAGAAGCTGCCTGACTACAAACCGGGGAAACGCCAATGAATCGTGCGACGCGGATTCTCGCAGCGAGCGCGCTGGCGCTGACGGTGCCGGGCTGCTCGGTCAGCGGGCTGCTCGGCGGCGGCGGGGTGGCGGCGCCGGCGACGCTCCAAACGCTGACGCCCGAAGCCGCCGATCCCGGCCCGATGACCCGCGCCGCCACCGCCGGCCAGGCGGTGACCGTCGAGGTCCCGGCGGTTGCAAAGGAGTTGCGCACGGTCCGCGTGCCGGTCCAGGTCAGCCCGACCGACATCCAATATGTGACCGGCCTGGTGTGGGTCGATACGCCCGATCGCCTGTTTCAGCGGCTGGTGTCCGAGACCGTGCGGCGGACGACCAATCGCGTCGTGCTCGATTCAGGCTTGACCGGGCTCGATCCGGGCGTGGTGCTGAGCGGTCAGTTGCAGAAGTTCGGCTATGACGCGCAATCCGGCCAGGTCGTGGTCGAATATGATGGCGCGCTGTCGACCGCGGGCGGCAATCGGGTCGACACCCGCCGGTTCGTCGCCACCGCGCCCGCCAACGGGACCGCCGCCTCGGTCGGCCCCGCGCTCAACCGGGCCGCCAACCAGGTTGCGGCCGACGTCGCCAAGTGGATCGGCGGCTAAGCCGCCGGCGCGGGCATGAAGTGGATGCCGTGCCGCTCGCCAATCTGCGGGATTTTCGCTCCGTCCTCGGGCAGGCTGCGGATTTCGTCCCTCAACTCCAGGAAGAAATCCGAGCCGTGCGCGGGCGCGGCAAAGATGAGCACGCGAGCGGGCGATTCCGACGCGCCCCTGAAGCCGTGAACGGTGTTGCGCGGGAGATAATTGAAATCTCCCTTCGCCGACTTCACAGGCTCGCCATCGACCTCGAAGTCGACCTCGCCTTCGAGGATGTAATAAGCTTCGTCCCAATCGTGGCGATGCGGCGGGGGACCCATTCCAAGCGGGACTTCCTCCTCGAACAACGACCAAGCACCGCCGGTCTCGCGGGCCTCGCAGAGCATCGTCATCGGCATGCCGAGAATGTTGAGCGGCGCGCGTGCGCCGGCTTTGACAGTCGTCACAGGCATATACGGCCTCCTCACACTGGCCGCCCCTTTTACACCCTCATGTGGGCGTTTGCATCAGGCCAGGCTCTTCGACACCTGCTCGAATACGTCCTTGGACAGGCCGGGCGTACCGACAATCCGTTCGAGCGCCTGCCGCATCAGCTCGGCACGATTCGGCTCGAACCGGCGCCAACGGCCGAATGACGGAACCAGCCGCGCCGCGACCTGCGGATTGAGCTTGTCGGCGGCGACGATCATGTCGGCGAGGAAGGCGTAGCCGCGCCCGTCGGGCGAATGGAACGCCCAATGATTGCCGCCGAACGTTCCGGCGAGCGCGCGCAGCCGGTTCGGATTGGTCAGGGCGAAGTCCGCGTGGTTCGCGAGCTTCAGCACCTGTTCGACCGTATCCGGCCGCTGCGCCGCCGCCTGCAGCGCGAACCACTTATCGAGCACCAACGCATCGGTGCGGAAGCGGCCATAGAACGCGTCGAGCGCCGCTTCGCGTTCGGGTTCGGCCAGCGAGACCAGGATGCCGAGCGCGCCTTGGCGGTCGGTCATATTGTCGGCACGATCGAACTGCGCCTTGGCGAGCGCGGCGCCCTGCCGTTCGTCGGCGGCGGATAACAGATTGAGCGCGACCGTGCGCAGGCGCCGGACGCCCTTGGCCCGCGGCGAGAGGTCGTCGCCCGAGACGCCGTCGCTGCGATGCGCGGCGAGCAGATCGTCGCTAAGCTCGGAGCCGATCGCACTCCGCAGCGTCTCGCGCGACTGATGGATCGCGTCGGGGTCGACGACCTCCATTCGATCCGCGATCAAAGCATCGGACGGGATCAGGATCGCCTCACCCTTGAAAGCCGGATCGAGCGAGTTCGACTTGAGCGTTGCGGCGATCGCCTCGATCACCGGCGCGGGGTCGGCCGCCTCGCCGCGCGCGCCGGCGACCAGCGCGCGCAACATCAATTCCTGGATCGCCTCGTAGCGCGCGAACGCGTCAGTATCGGCTTGCGCCAGCCGCTCGAGCTCGCCCGCGCCCCGCGTCGCCGTCACGATGATCGGGGCGGAAAAGCTGCGGTTGATCGACAGCAGCGGCGGCTCGGCGACATTGTCGAAGTGGACCGTCTGCCGTGGCTGGTCGAGCACGATCAGTTGCTCGGCGGAGATTTCGTCGCCGCTCGCATCGCCGATCAATGCGGTCTTGAGCGGGATCGGCATCGGCTGCTTGACCGGTTGGCCGGGCGTCGGGTCGAGCCGCTGTTCAAGATGCAGCGCCGCGGTTTTGGTCGCCGGATCATGCTCGAGCCGCGCCGAGACCCGGGGTGTGCCCGCCTGGCTGTACCAGATCTTGAACGGTGTCAGGTCGACGCCGCTCGCATCCTCAAGCGCGGCAACGAAATCGTCGCACGTCGCCGCTTCGCCGTCGTGCCGGTCGAAATAGAGGTCGGTCCCGGCGCGGAATTTGTCCGGGCCGAGCACCGTCGCCATCATCCGGATGACCTCCGCGCCCTTATTGTAGACGGTCGCGGTGTAGAAATTGCCGATTTCGATATAGCTGTCGGGCCGTACCGGATGCGCCAGCGGCCCGGCGTCCTCGGGGAATTGCGCGGCGCGAAGCACGCGCACATCCTCGATCCGCTTGACCGCCGGGCTGCCGGTGTCGGCCGAGAAGCTCTGGTCGCGAAAGACCGTGAAACCTTCCTTCAATGACAGCTGGAACCAGTCGCGGCAGGTGACCCGGTCGCCCGACCAATTGTGGAAATATTCGTGGGCGACGACCCGCGCGATATTGTCGAAATCCGCATCGGTCGCGGTGTCGTGATCGGCCAGCACATAGGCAGAGTTGAAGATGTTGAGGCTCTTGTTCTCCATCGCCCCCATGTTGAAATCGGACACGGCGACGATGTTGAACTGGTCGAGGTCATATTCGCGGCCGTAGACCTTTTCGTCCCACGCCATGGCCAGCTTGAGGCTGTCCATCGCGTGCGCGGTCTTGGGCAAGTCCGCCGCGCGCACCCAGATCGCGAGAACGACCCTGCGGCCGGACATGGTGGTGAAGCTGTCGCGGTTCGCCTGAAGGTCGCCGGCGACCAAAGCGAACAGGTAGCAAGGCTTCGGGAACGGGTCCTCCCACTCGGCCCAATGGCGTCCCGCGGTGCCTTCGCCGGACGCCACGCAATTGCCGTTCGACAACAGGATCGGGAACAGCCTGGCGTCGCCTTCCACCCGCACGCGGTATTTCGACAGGACGTCAGGGCGGTCGGGGACGAAGGTGATGCGGCGGAAGCCCTCGGCCTCGCATTGCGTGCACAGCATCCCGCTCGACGCATAGAGGCCCATCAGCTTGGTGTTGGCGGCGGGGCTAATCTCAACCTCGGTCGAGACGGTCGCACTGTTCCCCGCGATGTCGATTACCAGCCGCGGCCCATCCATCCGCCAGACCGCATCCTGCCCGTCGATCGCCACGTGAAGCGGAGAGATCTCGTCGCCGTCTAGGATTAACGGACGGTCATGCGCACCGTTGCGGACTACCGCGATCGTCGCGCGCACCCTCGTGGCGTCGATGCCGAGATCGAAGTCGAGCGAGATGTCAGGGACCAGCCAGTCGGGCGGCTGGTAATCCTCGCGGCGGATCGCAACGTGGGTCTCGGGAGGGGTTTGGGTGTCGGGGAGGGTGCGGAGGTCAGCCATAAGCGGCGGGGTTTAGGCGGCGTCGGGTGACGGCACAACCGAGCGGCTGCGGCTGAGCGCGCCGACCATTCCGCCGAGCGCCAGGACCGCGCCCGCGATCGTCGTCGGGGTCCAGCGATAGCCTTCGAGCCAGGTCGAGAACCCCATCGCGATGATCGGCACGATAGCGCTTGAATAGGCCGCCTTGGCCGGACCGATGCGGCGCACCACGGGATAATAAAGGCTGAAGGTCAGGACCGAAGCGGCGAGTGCCAGGTAGAACAGACCTGCCCAGTAAGCTGGACGCGGGTCGAATGTCGGCGGACCCGTCATGGCGAAGGCGATGATCCCGTCGATCAAGGCGCCGGCGGCCATCGACCAGGCAAGCAGGCCGAACAGAGGGTAATGGCGGATTTCGGGGCGCGCCTGGACGACGTTGGCGATCGACGCGCCGAGCATGCCGACGAGGGTGAGCCCGATCCCGACGGTGATTTGGCCGGCGTCGGCGGGATGATCATTAAGCTCGTGGGCGAACAGCAGAACGATCCCGGCGACGGCGACCGTCGAACTCCAGAAGAAGCGCTGGGTCGGCTTGTGGCCGAGGAAGGCCCAGCCGAGCAAGCTGCTCGGGATCAGCAGCAATGCGAACACGGTCGCCACGACGCCTGAGGTGATGTGCCGTTCGGCGAGATACACCGCATTGAAATTCAAACAGAATTGGGTGAATCCGAGGAAGGTGGCGGCGGCGATGCCGCGGCGGCCGATCTTGAGGCTGTCGCGCTTGACGAGGGCGATGAGAAACATCGCGGCGGCGGCGATCACGAAGCGGTACGTAACCGACCATTGCGGCGGAACGCTGCCCAACTGGCCGCGGATCACGATCCACGTCGAGCCCCAGACGGCGGTGAAAATGATGAATGGCAGAGTGACCGACCGGAAGGTCGATCGGTGCGCCTCGCTCACAAAGCGGCGAGCGCGGCGGCGAGCCGCTCGACGTCTTCCGCCCGCTGGTCCCAACTGGTGACCAGGCGGATCTCGCCCGGGCCCCAATCGTAGAAGTCGAAGCCCTGAGCGAGGAGGCTGGCGGCTTCGTCACTAGTGACGTGCAAAAACAGCTCGTTGGCCTCGACCGGATAGACCAGCCGACCTGACGCAGCCTCGGCCAGCCGTGCGGCGGCGGCGTTGGCCGCGCGGGCGTTGTCCAGCCACAGCCCATTTTCGAGCAGCGCGAGGATCTGCGCGGCCAGCATCCGGCCCTTGGACGCCAGATGCCCGGCCCGTTTGCGCCGCACTGCAATCTCGTCGGCCAGATCGGTGTTGAACAGGATCAAAGCCTCGGCATTGAGCCCGCCATTCTTGACGAGGCCGAATGACATGGCGTCGACGCCGGCGCGCCAGGTGACGTCCGCCGGACTTTCGCCGGTCGTCGCCAGCGCATTGGCGAAACGCGCGCCGTCCATGTGGAACGCGAGGCCGCGTTGCTTCGCAAGCTGGCCTAGGGCCGCGACCTCAGCGGCGCGATAAACCAGGCCATATTCGGTCGCATTGGTGACCGAGAGTGCGGCCGGTTGGACCTGATGGACGTCCTTGCGGATGCCGTCGCACGCCTCGGCGACAACGTCGGGCGTAACCTTTGCGCCTGATCCGTCGAGCAGAATCAACTTCGCCCCACCGGTAAAGAAGCCCGGTGCGCCCGCTTCATCGACCTCGATATGCGCGTGCCGGTGGCACAGGATCCCGCGATAGGGCGGGCACAAGGCCGCGAGCGCGAGGCAATTGGCGGCGGTGCCGGTGGTCACCCAAAAGGCGCGAACCTGGGTCTCGAACAACTCGGAGAAAGCACCGTCGAGCCGCGCGCTATATTGGTCGCCGTCATAGGCAGTATCGACACGGTTCGAGGCGACGATCGCCTCGATCACCTTGGGGTGCGCGGCGGCGGCATTGTCGGAGAAAAAGCGCATGGGCCGCCGCATGGCGACGGCGGGGCGAAGCGTCAATCGGATGCGTCCGGCTTATCCTCGCGGACTTCCCGCGCCTGCGCCTTCCGCCGCCGCAAATTCTCCCTCAGCGCCGCGGCCAGCCGCTCCTCGCGGGCTTTGTCTTTCGCGCTCATGGTTGACAGGGCAAGGCCCGCACCGTCATAGGCGCGCCACTCCGGACAAAGTGCTGCCGTAGCTCAGTGGTAGAGCGCATCCTTGGTAAGGCTGAGGTCGTGAGTTCAATCCTCACCGGCAGCACCATTTCCCGATAGTTCAGATCGCGGCGCAGGCCGCCTGGAGCCATTCGAGGTCGGCGCCAGACAAGTTCGGCCCGATCTTCGCCAGCACGTGCGCGTGATAGCAATTGAGCCAGCCGAGTTCGTCGGCGTCGAGCATGTTGGCATCGACCAGCCGCCGGTCGATCGGCGCGAAGGTCAGGGTCTCGAAGCCGAGCATCTCCTTTTCCGCACCCTCGATCTCGCGCGGGACGACCAGCACCAGATTTTCGATGCGGATGCCGTATTCACCGGTCTTGTAATAGCCGGGCTCGTTGGACAGGATCATGCCCGCTGCAAGCGGCTCGTCTCCGCCCGATTGCGAGCTTCCGACCGGCGAGATGCGCTGCGGGCCTTCGTGGACGGCGAGGAAGCTGCCGACGCCGTGGCCGGTGCCGTGCGCGTAATCGAGCCCCGCCTCCCACAGCGGACGGCGGGCGAAGCTGTCGAGCTGCGAGCCGCGCGTGCCCTTGGGGAAGACCGCGGTGGCGATCGCGATGTGGCCCTTAAGGACTCGCGTAAAGCGGTCGCGCATCTCGTCGGTCGGTTCGCCGATCGGCACGGTGCGCGTGATGTCGGTCGTGCCGTCGACATATTGGCCGCCCGAATCGATCAAATAGAGCGTGCCCTGTTCGAGCTTGCGGTTGGTCTTCTCGCTCGATTTGTAATGGACGATCGCGCCGTTGGGGCCCGCGCCGGAGATGCTGTCGAACGACAGGTCCCGAAGCTCGGGATTCTCTCGGCGGAGCGATTCGAGGTGGTCCGACGCCTTCAATTCGTCGACCTCGCCCGACGGCGCTTCCTCGTCGATCCAGCGCAGGAAACGCGAGATGACCGCGCCATCACGCTCCTGCGCCGCCTTCTGGCCGGCGACCTCGACCGCGTTCTTGAGCGCCTTGGGGAGGATCGTCGGGTCGCGCAGCGGCAGGATCTTGGCCCCGGCCCGCTCGAGCGCGTCAAAGATGGCGGCGACCGCGCGTTCGGGGTCGACAACCACCGTCTTGCCCTTGAGGTCACCGAGCGCGCCCTCGAACGCGGCGCGCTCGTGAAGGCGGACGCCATTGCCGAGATGCTGGCGAACGTCCGGCCCGATCTTCTCGCCGGCGACGAACAGATCGGCGGTCCCATCGGAATTGACCAAAGCATAAGCGAGTGCGACCGGCGTGTGGGTCACGTCGGCGCCGCGGATGTTGAACGCCCAGGCGATCGAGTCGAGCGCCGACAGAACCGCGGCGTCGGCGTGGTGCTGGGTCAGCCAGTCGGCGATTTCGGTGCGCTTTTCGGGCGCGGACTTGCCGGCATATTGGTCGGGCTGGACGACGAGATGGGCCTTCGACGCCTCAGGGCGGTCGGTCCACACTTCGTCGATCGGGTTGCGCGCGACCGCGACGAGCTCGGCGCCGCGGCTGGCGAGTGCTTCCCTGGCCTTGGTCACCCAATCGCGGGTGTGGAGCCACGGATCGTAACCAATCCGCGCGCCCTCGGGCGCATGCTCCTTGAGCCAGTCGGTCGTGCTGGTCTCGGGCACCGACTGGTAACTCCACTGGTCGGCGCTGACCTGGCTGCGGACCTGGAGCGTGTAGCGGCCATCGACAAAGATCGCCGCTTCCTCGGGGAGGACGACGGCGGAGCCCGCCGAGCCTTGAAAACCCGTCAGCCAGGCGAGCCGCTGGGCATAGCTCCCGACATATTCGCTCATATGCTCGTCGGTCAGCGGCACGACGAACCCGTCGAGCTGGTTCGCTTTGAGTTGTTCGCGAAGGGCGGCGAGGCGATCAGCGTAACTGGACATGGACTAACTCCGTTCGCTTCCCCAGCTAGTCCATGGTGGGCCGAGGTTAAAGGCCTGAAGTCGCGAACACCGGATGTCCGCTTTCGACCCATTGCGGTCATTGATGTGGCCGGCCATCCGCTGCCCCATGTCGCTCCGCACCTATGTCCTCGTTGTTTGGCTGCTGTATCTCACGATATTTGGAGCGATCCTTGCGGCCATATGGCCACCGCCAATACCGCGCATTGAAGCGCTTGCGGCAGTTGTTGGCCGAACGCTTGCGATTGCTTGGCTCGGCACTGTCAGGGCGATGCAGATTGGTCCAGACACCTCACCGCGCTTCCTACTCGCCAGCGTCGTGCACGGCCTAGCGCTTGTAGCTACGTTAGTCGCTCTAGCACTCGCTTACCGATAACGCCCGCTTTCACCCATTGCGGACATTCGCCGTTTACACTCTGGCAGCACCCCCGTGCTACGCCACTGACAAGCTATGGCGAGCACCGTTCCAACCCCTCCGAACCCTGATCCGCATGCGGACCGCCGCGTCTATCCGCGGGTCGAGGTGGCGTTGCCGGCGTTCCTTCAGGCCAATGGCGAGCGTCACGCGGTCCGCATCCTCGACCTGTCGGCCGGCGGCGCGAAGCTCGATTGCCCGGTTGGCCTGCCCAGCGGAACGGCGGTAATATTGGACTGCGGCACGCTCGGCCGGGCAGCGATGGTCCGATGGCAAACCGCCGGGGTCCTGGGTATCTGCTTCGACAGCGAGCTCGATCCGCGGGACGTTTCCGCTTTGGCCGAACGCTCGAAAGCCCTCACGGCGTGGCGGAAGGAGCGGGAATAGCCTCCAATTCGCGAGCTTTCTCTTTCCGTGGCCGGTCACCGCGCTAAGAGCGCGGGCATGGACAAGCCGATCAGCCTTCCCGCCCCGCCCCAGGCCGAACAGCGGCCCTACAGCTACGAACGCCACGGCGTCACGATCGAGGACCCGTGGCACTGGATTCGCGACCCCAAATATCCCGAAGTCGATGACCCCGACGTGCTCGCCTACCTGAATGCGGAAAATGACTATTTCGAAAGCTGGGCGGGCCAGCACCGCGGGCTGATTGGCGAGTTGTTCGAGGAGATGAAGGCGCGAATCAAGGAAGACGACCGGTCGGTCCCGATCCGCGACGGCGAATATCTCTATTGGTGGGCATTCAAACCGGGCGCGCAATATCGCACCTGGTATCGGAAGCCCGTCGCTGGGGGCGACGAACAGGTGACTTTCGACGAGCCCGCCGAGGCAGAGGGCAAGGAGTATTTCCGGCTCGGTGCACTCGAGGTCAGCCCCGACGGGCGACTGGCCGCGACGCTGACCGATGCTGACGGGTCCGAGCGCTTCCACCTGCGTATCCGCGACCTCGCAACCGGGAACGACATCGAGACCGTCACCGAGGTCGGCATCGGCCAGCCGGTGTGGACCAGCGACAGCGCCGGCATCGTGTTCACCGAGGTCAACGACAATTGGCGCAGCTATCGCGCGCGCTATCACCGGCTCGGGCGGCCGGTCGACGAGGATGTGACGCTGTACGAGGAAACCGAGGAACTCGGGTTCAGCGTCGGTGTCGGCAGGACGCAGGACAAGAGCCTGATCCTCGTTTCGACCGGCGACAATGCGACCAGCGAAGTGCGGTTCGTTTCGGCTGACGATCCGAGCCAGCCGCTGATGCTGATTTCACCGCGCAAGCCGACCCGCGAATATCACGTCGACGCGGCCCATGGGAAACTGTGGATTCTGACCAACGATACCCACGTGAACTTCCGCCTCGCGGAGGCCGATCCGGCCAAACCGGAAGAGTGGCGGACGGTCATCGCCGGGTCGGACCGGGTGTACCTCACCGGGGCTACGTCCTACCGCGACCATCTCGCGATCAGCAGCCGGGTCGACGGACTCGATCAGCTGGTGCTGCGCACGTACGCCGGTGAAGAAGCGCGCATCCCCTTCACCGAAGCGAGCTACACCGCGTTCTTCCACGGCAATCCCGAGTATGCGCCCGACGCCTATCGCCTCGGCTATTCCTCGATGGTCACGCCGATGACCACGTTCGACTACCATTCGGACAGCAGCGAGCTCGAGGTGCGCAAGGTCCAGGAAATCCCGTCGGGCTACGACGCGTCGCAATATGCGACCGAGCGCCTGATGGTCGCCGCGCGCGATGGCGCGAGCGTGCCGGTGTCGATCGTCTACAAAAAGGGTTTCGAGAAGGACGGAACGGGGAAACTGTTCCTCTACGGCTACGGCGCCTACGGCATGGCGATCCCGCCGGCGTTCAATTCGAACCGCATCAGCCTGCTCGACCGTGGCTGGGCCTGCGCCATCGCCCACGTCCGCGGCGGCGACGACCTCGGCCACCAATGGTTCCTCGACGGCAAGCTCGCCAAGCGCACCAACACCTTCAACGACTTCGTCGATGTGGCGAAGGGCCTGATCGCCAAGCGCTTCACCAAGGCCGGGAACATTGCGATCAACGGCCGCTCGGCGGGCGGCGAGCTGGTCGGCGCGGTCGTCAACAGCGACCCCGACCTATGGGGCGCGGTGGTCGGCGATGTGCCGTTCGTCGACGTGCTCAACACGATGCTCGACGACACGCTGCCGCTGACTCCCGGCGAATGGCCAGAATGGGGCAATCCGATCACCGACAAGGCCGTGTTCGATTACGTCCGGACTTATTCGCCGTACGACAACGTGCGCGCCCAGCCCTACCCGCCAATGCTGATCACCGGCGGCCTGACCGACCCACGCGTGACCTATTGGGAGCCGGTCAAATGGGCCGCCCGGCTCCGCGCGACCAAGACCGACAAGAATGTCCTGCTGCTCAAGATCAACATGGGCGCGGGGCACGGCGGCAAATCGGGCCGCTGGGAAGGCTTGCACGAGGTTGCGGAGACCTACGCGTTCATTTTGGCGGAAACCGGCGAGGGAAAATGAGCCGCCCGACCTTCGAAATGACCTTCACCGCGCTCCCCGAGCACATCGACGAGCTTGGGCACGTCAACAATGCGGTGTGGGTGCAGTGGATGGAGCAGGTCGCGGTGGCGCATTGGCGCAGCGTCGCCGATCCCGGGCATCAGGACGATTATTTCTGGGTCGTGGTACGGCACGAGATCGATTATTTGCGCGCCGTGCTCGAAGGTGAGCGGATCATTGCCCGCACTTGGGTCGGCGAGAAGCCGCAGGGCGCGCGCTTCGATCGGCTCATGGAATTCGCCGGCGAGGACGGCAAACCGCGCGTCCGCGCCAGAACCCAATGGGCGATCATCGACAAGGCCGCCGGGCGCCCGATCCGCGTCCCCGCCGAGGTGGTGGCGCCGTTCATGGGCGAAGAGTAACAACGGCCGCATGAGCCGCCCGATCCTCTACGATTATCACCGCTCGTCGGCCGCCTTTCGCGTGCGGATCGCGCTCAACCTGAAGGGCGTCGATTACGAGCGCCGGGCGGTGAATCTCCTCGAAAGCGCGCAACGGTCGGACGAGTATCGCGCGGTCAATCCGCAAGGACTAGTGCCGACGCTCGAGATCGACGGCCACCGGCTGACCCAGAGCCTCGCGATCATGGTCTATCTCGACCAGACCATCCCCGAGCCGGTGCTGATGCCACGCGACCCGTTCGACGGCGCGCACGTCCGGGCGATGGCGATGGCCATCGCCTGCGACATCCACCCGATCGATAATTTGCGCGTGCTCAAATATCTGAAGGGCGAACTCGGCCATTCGCAGGACGAGGTCGACCGCTGGTACGCGCACTGGATCACTGAAGGCTTGAGCGCGCTCGAAGTGGTGACGGCACCGCGCGCCGGTGAGTTCATGTTCGGCGACACGCCGACGATCGCCGACATCTGCCTCGTTCCGCAGCTTTACAACGCGCGGCGCAACAACGTGCCGCTCGATAATTATCCGACGTTGCTGCGCGCCGACGAGCATGCGACCCAGCTCGATGCATTTGCCGCGGCGCACCCCGACAAGCAGGAGATTCCGGCATGAATCGTGTGGACGCGATCAACCGCGGGATGGGCGACAGGCCGACCGAATCGGTCGAGATTCCGAGCCTGGAAGGCAAGGTCAGCGACGAGGAATGGGCGATCCGCGTCGATCTCGCCGCGGCCTACCGCATGGTCGCGCATTACGGCTGGGACGATCTCATTTTCACGCACCTTTCGGCGCGGATTCCGGGGCCGGAGCATCATTTCCTGCTCAATCCGTACAATCTGATGTTCGAGGAAGTGACCGCAAGTTCGCTGATCAAGGTCGACATTCACGGCAATGCGGTCGAGCCGACGCCGTTCATCACCAACCCGGCGGGCTTCACCATCCATTCGGCGATCCACATGGCGCGGGACGACGCGCAGGCGGTGATGCATTTGCACACGCCCGCCGGCCAGGCGGTGTCGGCGCACCAGGATGGACTGTTGCCGCTGACCCAGACCGCGATGCTGGTACGCGGCGATCTCGCCTTCCACGATTATGAGGGGGTTGCGGTCGACCTCGACGAGCGCGAGCGCATCGTCACCGATTTGGGCGACAAGAATGCGATGATCCTGCGCAACCATGGCACGCTTAGCGTCGGGCCGACCATCGGCGAGTGCTTCGTGCGCCTCTATTTCCTCGAACGCGCCTGTCAGGCGCAGATCATGGCGCTTTCCGCCGGCGAGAACATCAACAACCCGCCGCAGGGCGCGCCCGAAACCGCCGCGGCGCAGGGCGCGGTCGGAGTCGCTCTCGCGGCGAAACTGCTCGCCTGGCCGGCGCTCAAGCGCAAGGCGTTCCGGCTCGACCCAAACTTCGCGACCTAGGCTAGCTCGACGGTGGCAATACGGTCGGCCCCGAGATACCTGGAGTAGAGCCAGCCGATCCCGATCAGGCTGAGCCCAAGCGCGACGAACGAAGCGATCCGCGTCACTCCCTCGAGCCCGGAGGCGTCGAACAGGAACACCTTGGCGACCGCGGCGAGCATCAGGGCGAGCGAGGCAATCCGCCAATCGCGCTGCTGCCGTGTGATTCCCCACAGCAGGAAGCCGACCGCGAGGGCGATGGCGAGGATCGAGCGCAGGATGTCTTCGGCCATCGGTAGGCCGGGACTGACCAGCATCGTGCCGTGGAAGATCTGCCGAAGCTCGGAGAAAACGAACAGCGCCAGGAGCGCCATCTGGACGATGTCGAGCGCGCGCCGGGCCTCGTCAGGAAGCGCCGGAAGTTTGCGTTTTGCGATCATCACCAGCCCGATGGCCAAGGCGTAGACCGGCAAGATCAAATTGAAGACCGGCCATGCGCCGACGGCTTGGTCGTACCACAACGGGTTGTGCAACAGCAGGGTGTAGAGAAGCTCGTGAGCCACGGCGGCGCCAGCGAAGGCGAGCGCGAGCCATTGCCGGCCAAGCCGATAGGCGAGCAACGCCAAGCCGGCCAACGCCGCTTCCCAGACCGTGCGTTCGGCAAGGCCGAGGCTGACGAACGCGCTGGTGTCCGCAATGGCGAAGACGTGCTTGTAGAGGCTGTGCGCTCCGATGGCGGTAAACACAGTCGCGATCGTCCAGCCCGAGATGCGTTCGGCCGAAAGGCCATCCGACTTCGCGATAAGGACTGCCGCGCCTACCGCTAGCCCCGGCACCAGCAGATGCGTGATCGCCGCCACCGCCTGCGGCACCCCGGTCACGAACATCGGCAAACCAACTAGCGACGCTGTGCCACCTGTGCTCCAGTCGAGCAGCGGCCCCGTCGCCCAGATCAGGATGATCAACGTGGATGAGGCCAGGGCTGGAACCAGGCGCTCTTCTAACCTCCGGCTGATCCAGGCCGTCGCGACCAGCAGAGTCGGTGCAATCAGCGGCTCAAACCGCGTCGCTATCACCGAAGCCAAGGCGAAATAGAGAAAGGCCGGCGAGAGGAACTGCGCGGCTCGACGGCCGGGTTCGAAGCGCGCCCGCCACGCGAACAATGCGGCGATGGTCGCCTGCAACGTCCAATGGAGGGCATCGACGGGATCGGGGTAATTCGTCCCGTCGACGAGCTGCGAGCAAGGATAAGTCAGCACGCCGGCCGCGGCGAAAATCCACGCCATCGGCTCGAACCGGCGGTCGTCCGCGATTTGGCCGAGACGAAGCAGGGCAAGTCCGATCAGGCCGATCGCGACGCCGGCCAGCCACACCGGCAGGAGCAGTAGCGCGGCGCCGGCGAGGAGCACGGCAGTCACGGTTGCGAGCAAGGCGAAGCGCGCGTCCTTGCCACGATCGGCGTTCTTCCAGCCCAAAGCCGTGCACGCGCCGACGGCGGCCGACAGACCGAGCGCAAGCAAGCCGAAGCGCACATCGTTCGTGCCGTCCGCTCGGTAAAAGTGGAACATCGGCAGCAACAGCGCGCCGAGACCCATCGCGCCGACCTCCGCAGCTTCGATCAGGCCGCCGGCCTTCCACAACCGCAGGATCGCCGGGATGGCGAAGATCAGACCGAGCGCGGTCAGCACCAGGGTGAAATCGCGAACAACCGGCGATGGCCATGCGCCAAACAACAGCAAGGCAACCAGCAGTCCGACGGCGGGCATCTCGGCCAGGGACTGGTCGCGCCGCGCGAGCCAGATCGAGGCGATCGACAGCATCCCGAACAAACCCCAGTTGAGCAGGGCAAATCCGCCCATCGCAACCAGCGCCGCCATTTGCGCCGCGGCGGCGATCCCGGCGATCAGCTGGAGCTTGTTCTTATGCTCGCCGGCAAAGCCGAGCGCGGGAATGCCGACCCCAAGCAGCAGCAAATACAACCCAAGCGAAATCGAGCTCGGCGTATCGAGCACGCCGCCAATCAGGAGCACCAGCCCCCAGCCGAAACCGCCGACGAGCGCGCTGATGCCGAGCCACGCCCACCGCTGGTTGCGCGACAAGGTGCACAGGCCGGCCACGGCGAGCGCAAGATAGACCGAGAGCAGCGGCACGTTGGGTGAATCGGAGCCGATCAGCGCCGGCGCGGCGAGGCCGCCGACCAGTCCGAGCAGCGCGCTCGGGGCGCCGAAGCGGGTCGCCAGAAACATCGCCAGTGCGGTCACGCCGGCCATGCCGAGCATCGCCGTCAGGGGGGTGATCAGATGGTAGAGGTTCGCTGCGATCAGGAAGCTGGCGTAGAGGCTGGCGATCCCCGCGCCGGCCAGCGCCTGACGGACCCGCGGGTCGCGCACGCGCTCGTCGAAGCGCAGCGCAAGCTCGGCGGCGGCAATCAGCGCAACCCCGAACAGCAGACCCGAAAGGACGTGGACCGGTGGGGTGATAAGCCCCGAATCGATCGACAATTTGACGATCAGCATGCCCGCGACGGCGAGCGTTATCCCGCCGGCCCAAATCGGCAGTCGGCGGCCGAACAGTTCCTCGAAGCCGATGCCGAGCCTCCAACTCGCGCGCTCGGGCTGCTCTTCCGGTTCCGGAGGCTCAATAGGTTCGCTGGCCTGCACGTGCGGACGCGCTTCGGCATGGAGCACCACGGCGGGGTGGCGAGGTTCGGGAGCTTTCGCAGGCTCCGGAACGGATGCCGGAGCTGATTGCGGTTCTGGTTCTGGGATGGTGGGCTGCCATTCGGACGCGGGCGCATAGACCGCACCGTGCTCGATTTCCTCGAGTCGTTCCTCGAGCCGCTGAAGCCGCGTGTACAGGTGGATTCCGAACCCAGTGAAGACGATCAGTACCAGCCAAGTGACCATCGAAAAGGGCCTCCCCCGTCGTTCTGTAGCAGGAATTGAACACTGTTCAACAAATAAATTGGACAGTGCTCAATTCAACGCATAAGGTCTGTCCATGGGCCGCCGATCAGATCACAGCAGGGCCGAACTTCGCGAGTTGATCATCGATAAAGGGCACAGGCAAATGGCCCTGCATGGATTCTCGCGCTTCTCGGCGCGGCAGGTCGCGCGGGCCGTCGGTTACTCGGTCGGGACGATCTACAATGTTTTCCCCAGCCTCGACCACTTCCTGCTGGCAATCAACACCCGAACCTTCGAGCAATGGACCGATCATTTGCGCGCGCGGCTGGACGCCGCCGGGCCGGATCGAATCCGCGCATTGGTCGAAGCCTATTTCAGCTTCGCGCGCGAGAACCGAAACCTGTGGATGGCGATTTACGACCATCGCCTGCCGCCGGGCATGAAGATGCCCGACGAAGACGCCCAGCGCCGGGCCGATCTAACGGGCATCGTCGTGCGCGAGATCGCCGCCGTGGTCGACGACCGGCCGCATGACCGGGTTCAGCACCTCGCCCGATCGCTCATCGCGACCGTCCACGGCCATTGCACGTTTGACCTCAACGGCACGTTTGCGCTGATGAACGAGCCCGACCCGGTCGGAATGGCGCTCGACCGGGTCCGCCAATCGCTGGCCGAATCGGCGCCTTCGCCCTAGGCCGGTTCGGCCACCTTCTCGACACCCGCGACCTTGTGGAACTGCGCGCGATCATATTGACCGCGTGAGGCAATCGCGATCCGGTTCCAGGTGTTGATCTGCGCGGCGGCGAGCGTCAGGTAGGCGACCTCCTCCTCGGAGAAGAAGCGCTTCAAGCCTTCGAACGCCTCTTTGCTCGCATGACATTCCGCGATCAGCGTCAGCTCTTCGATCCATTCCAGCGCCGCCCGCTCCTTCTCGCTGAAGGCCGAGCTTTCGTGCCACGCGTCGAGCAACAGCAACCGTTCGGGCGTATTGCCGTCGCGCAGCGCTTCATCGCTGTGCATGCCGATACAAAAGGCACAGCCGTTGATCTGCGACGCCCGCAATTTGATCAAATGGTAGAGCGAGCGATCGAGCTTTCCGGCGATCGTCTGCTCGAGTTGAAGGAGATGTTTGTACGCCTCCGGCGCGAGCTTGGTGACGTCCATGCGCTGCTGTTCGACCATGCCGGCCTCCGTGGTTTGGACTCGGACGCGCCTAATGACTCTTCCGCGCGGCGCGCGAAAGGGCCGACGCGGCGCATCGCAGCGGGCTTGCGGTAATCGGCTGGCGCTGCAATTCCTCTGGAATGGGGCAGGCGGCATCGATCGGCGACTATCGCGCGCTCGCGAAAAAGCGGCTGCCGCACTTTCTGTTCGAATATCTCGATGGCGGTTCGTACGATGAAGTGACGCTGCGGCGGAACGTCGAGGATTTGCAAAGCGTTGCGCTCCGCCAGCGCGTGCTGCGCGACGTTTCGGCGATCGACCTGTCGGCCGAGCTGTTCGGTCAGCGCTGGAATCTGCCGGTCGGACTGGGACCGGTCGGGCTGTCGGGACTTTACGCGCGACGGGGCGAAGTCCAGGCCGCGAAAGCCGCGGCGGCGGCCAACGTCCCGTTCACGCTATCGACGGTCGGCGCCTGTTCCCTGCGCGAGGTCGCGGCATCAGGCCACGTGCCCTGGTATCAGCTCTATTTCGTCAAGGACCGCGGCTTCGTCGCGGCGATGATCGAACGGGCGAAGGCGGCCGGCTGCGGCGCATTGGTTCTGACGGTCGACCTTGCGGTGCCCGGATCCCGCTATCGCGACATGCGCGCGGCCGGCGGCGGGCCGCGCCGCTGGGCGCAACTGCTCGCGCGGCCGGACTGGCTATGGGACGTCGGAGTGAACGGCAAACCGCACAGCCTCGGCAACCTCGAAGACATCGTCGGCAAGCGCGCGCCACTCAGCGATTTCCAGACGTGGATCCACGCCAATTTCGATCCTTCCGTGAACTGGAAGGACGTCGCCTGGGTGCGCGAGCAGTGGCAAGGCCCGCTGATCATCAAGGGCATTCTCGATCCCGACGATGCGAAAGCCGCCGCGGACAGCGGCGCCGACGGCATCGTCGTCTCCAACCATGGCGGACGGCAGCTCGATGGCGTGAGTTCAACGGCCCGGGCCTTGCCGCGTGTCGCGCATGCGATTGCCGGGCACATGGCGGTGCTCGCCGATGGTGGCGTGCGCTCGGGGCTCGACGTGGTGCGGATGCTGGCCCTGGGGGCGGACTTTGTGCTGCTCGGCCGCGCCTGGGCTTACGCGCTGGCGGCGTGCGGCGGCGCGGGCATCGCCCACGTGCTCAAGCTGATCGACGCCGAAATGCGCGTGGCGATGGCGCTGACCGCGTGCACGAACGTCGCCGAGATCACGCGAGACGCGATCGATCGATAGTTGGTCGGGGAGAGAGGATTCGAACCTCCGGCCCCTGCCTCCCGAAGACAGTGCTCTACCAGGCTGAGCTACTCCCCGACCGGAACCCGTGGATGCGACATTGCGGTCGCGGCGGGAGCCAAGGCCGCGGCTAGATAGATGGGGGATGCAATCGCGGCAAGGTTTCATTTTTCGTCATCCCGGACCTGATCCGGGATCCATGAACTCCGTCCGCATTCGATTGCTCACGCCGGTGTTCATGGATGCTGAAACAAGTTCAGCATGACAGCTAGCGGCCGAGCGTGCCCAGCCAATGCTCGATCCGGACGAACTTCTCGCGCGGACTGCCCGGGCGGGCGTTGGCGGTCTCGGTTTCCTCGATCTTGCGCCAGTCGTCGTAATCGGTCGGCATTACGCCGCGGCTTTCGAGCAGGGTCTTCAATCCTTGCGCGCCGGGGCGGTCTTCCGAGCTTCCCGGCGGCATTTCGGCGGCGATGCGGTCGGCGACTTCATAGCCATCGGGACGATTGGTGCCGATCGTCCCGGTCGGCCCGCGCCTGGCCCAGCCGACGGCGAACAGCCGGTCGCCGATCTTGCCGCTGTCGTTGAGGAACTTGCCGCCGCGTTCGTCGTAGGCGACGCCCTCAATCGGCGGGGTCGAGTAGCCGATGCAGCTGACGATCAGCGACGCCGGGACTTCATAGGTTTCGCCGGTGCCGCGCGCACCGCCCTTATCGTCGAGCTCGGTGCGTTCGACGATGATGCGCTCGGCCTTGCCGTCGCCTTCGATCCGGAGCGGCTTGGCGAAGAAGTCGAAAATCATCGATTTCCGCTTGTTGGCGCGGATATTGGCGAACTCCCGCAGGATCGTAACCGATTTGCGCTGGCCGGGCTCGAGTGCGCCATCGGCATCGAGCGGCGGGAAATCATTGAGGTCGACGACTGGAAGGGCGTCTTCGAGATGGCCAAGCTCGCCCAATTCCTTGGGGGTCATGGCGATCTGGTGCGGCCCGCGCCGGCCGAGGATGGTAATGGTCCGGACCGCCGATTGATCGAGCGCGTCGAGCGCATGGCCGACGATATCCGACCCTTCGAATTCATGGCGCGTCTTGGACAGGATCCGCGCGCAGTCGAGCGCAACATTGCCGTTGCCTATCACCGCCGCGTGGGTCCCGCCGAGCGGCGGATCGAGGTCGGCGAATTCGGGATGGCCGTTGTACCAGCCGACGAACTCCGCCGAACCGACGACTCCGGGCAAATCCTCACCAGGGATGCCGAGCGTACGGTCGTGCGGCGCACCGATCGCCAGGATCACGGTGTCGTACAGGTCGAGCAGCTCGGCGACCGAAACATCCTTGTCGATGGTAACGTTGCCGATGAAATCGACGCCATTGCTCTCGGCGACCTTGTCGTAGCGCTTGGACACCGCCTTGAGCGACTGGTGATCGGGCGCGACCCCGAAGCGGATGAGCCCGTAAGGCACGGCGTAGCGGTCGATGATGTCGATGCGGGCCTGGCCTTCATAGGCCTTCTGCAGCGCCTCGGCGGTATAGAAACCCGCCGGCCCCGATCCGACCACCGCGAAATGCCGCATGAGTCCTCCCTGTTCCTCCCCGTTGCGTAGCAATGGGGAGGTGGCAGCGCAAAGCACTGACGGAGGGGTCCCTCCACCGCCTGCGGCGGTCCCCCTCCCCACGAGCTTCGCTCGCATGGAGGATTCAGCCCTCGTGGTGATCCTCGAGCAGGAGGTCGCCCTTCTTCTGCAGCATCGCCTGGATTGGCGTCGCGAACATTCCGAGCATGCCCGGCAGCAGCACTTTCACCCTGACCCTGGTCTCCTCGACGTCGATCGTCGCCCTCACCGAATCGCCGAGCGCGTGGACGTCGAGGTTGAGCTGATCGGCGGCCCAGCCGGACTGCACTTTCGCCCCGCCGGGGATATACTGTTCGAGCTTGTGGACGTTGTTGGCGATGCGCCGCCGCGCCTCGTCCTTGCCGAGGCTGTGGGGGAGGTCGACTTCGATCGGCTGTGACATAGGAATAATACAGTGGGCCGACGTTGTATGCTTTTCAAGGCGTCGCGGATGGCTATGGTTGGCCATGCTCGCGATCCTGGCACTGGCCGCCGTGCAGGCGGCCTCACAAGCACCCGCGCAACCGCCCATGGTGCCGCTCGTGCCGCTCATCACGCCCAATGTCTGGAACCCGGCCGCCGATTACATCACCGCGGGCCAGGACGAGCCGGGCTACCGCTCTTGGTACCTGGCGATGCCGTCGCGCGCGGTGCAGGTGAAAGCCTTCAATGCCTATCTTGCGACCTACCAGGTCAGTGGCATCCTGCCGACATGGCAGCTGTTCCGGACCGCGACCTCGTGGGAGGAATGCGGCGGCCAGCCGTTCGAAATCCCGCCAACATCCGAGTGGCCGAACATCGTGCAAACGCTGCGATACGTTCACGATTACGTCGTCCCGGCAGTCGGGCCGGTCGAGGCCGTGTCGGTCTATCGCAACCCGGCGCTCAACCAGTGCGCGGGAGGTGCGCCGGAAAGCGCGCATAAACACTATTCGGCGATCGACATGGTCCCGCTCCGGCCGACCACGCGCGAGGAGCTGATGCGCGCCTTGTGCGCGGATCAGGCGCGGCGCGGCGCCGATTACCAGGTCGGGCTGGGGTTTTACGCCTTCCTCCGCTTCCACGTCGACACGACCAAGTTCCGGCGCTGGAACATGGATCCGGCGGTCGCTGCGCAATGCCCGCCGATCGTCCATCCCGAGGACGCGGCGACAGTCGCGCAGCCGCTGCCGGCAACCTCTGCACCGCCACCGGCCGCTACCAGCCCGCCGCCGGCACCCAACGCAACTCCGCCAGCCGAGGATTCAAAGCCGCCGCCGCAGCCGCTGTGAAACTCTTGTGTTGCCGATTTGCAACGCCATATCCGCCCAAGGCAAAGGGGTAGTGATCGATGGACTTTGAGAAACTCACCGACCGGGCCCGCGGCTTCCTGCAGGCGGCGCAGACGATCGCGGTCCGGGAGAATCATCAACGTATCGCGCCGGCGCATTTGCTCAAGGCCCTGCTCGACGACGACCAAGGCATGGCCGCTGGCCTGATCCAGGCGGCGGGCGGCGATGCACAGGCGGCGCGGCGCGAAGTGGACGCCTTGGTCGCGAAAAATCCGGCGGTGACCGGCAGCGGCGCGAGCCAGGCGCCGGCGCTCGACGGCGACACGATCCGCATCCTCGATCAGGCAGAGCAGATCGCGAAAAAGGCCGGCGACAGTTATGTCACCGTCGAGCGAATCCTGCTGGCGATGGCGCTGGCCAAAAATACCGACGTCGGGGCCGCGCTCGCGAAAGCCGGACTGACCCCGCAAAACCTCAACGCCGCGATCGACAAATTGCGCGGCGGCCGTACCGCCGACACGCAAGCCTCGGAGGACCGCTACGACGCGCTGAAGCGCTATGCCCGCGACCTCACCGCCGCCGCGCGCGAGGGCAAGCTCGACCCGGTGATCGGCCGCGACGAGGAAATCCGCCGGACCATCCAGGTGCTCGCGCGGCGGACGAAGAACAATCCGGTGCTGATCGGCGAGCCGGGCGTCGGCAAGACCGCGATCGCGGAGGGCCTAGCGCTCCGCATCACCAACGGCGACGTGCCCGACGGCATCAAGGACAAACGCCTCCTGTCGCTCGACCTCGGCTCGATGATCGCCGGCGCGAAATATCGCGGCGAATTCGAGGAGCGCCTGAAAGGCGTGCTCGACGAGGTCAAACAGGCCGCAGGCGACATCATCCTGTTCATCGACGAAATGCACACGCTGGTCGGCGCCGGCAAATCCGAAGGCGCGATGGACGCGTCCAACCTGCTCAAGCCGGCCCTTGCGCGGGGCGAACTCCATTGCATCGGCGCGACCACGCTCGACGAATATCGCAAGCATGTCGAGAAAGACGCGGCGCTCGAACGCCGCTTCCAGCCGGTCTTCGTCGGCGAGCCGACCGTGCCCGACACCATCTCGATCCTCCGCGGCCTCAAGGAGAAATACGAGCTTCATCACGGCGTCCGCATCACCGACTCGGCGATCGTCGCCGCGGCGACGCTCGGCAACCGCTACATCACCGATCGCTTCCTACCCGACAAGGCGATCGACCTGATGGACGAAGCGGCGAGCCGGATTCGGATGGAAGTTGAATCCAAGCCGGAAGAGATCGAGAATCTGGACCGGCGGATCATCCAGCTCAAGATCGAGCGCGAGGCGCTGAAGAAGGAGCCCGACAAGCCGTCGAAAGACCGCCTGGCGAAACTCGAGGAAGAACTCGCCAACCTCGAGCAGCAATCGGCCGAACTGACCCAACGCTGGCAGGCCGAGAAGGACAAGATCGCCGGCGAGGCGAAGATCAAGGAACAGCTCGATCACGCCCGGCTGGAACTGGAGCAGGCGCAGCGCAACGGCGATTTGGCCAAGGCCGGCGAGCTTCAATACGGGCGCATTCCCGAGTTGGAGAAGCAGCTCGCCGACGCCGAGGCGGTGACCAAGGGGGCGATGCTGCGCGAGGAAGTCACCGACCAGGATATCGCCGCGGTGGTCAGCCGCTGGACCGGCATCCCGGTCGAGCGAATGATGGAAGGCGAACGCGAGAAATTGCTCCAGATGGAGGAGCTGATCGGCGCCCGGGTGATCGGCCAGGAGGATGCGGTCAAGGCCGTCTCGTCCGCCGTCCGCCGGGCCCGCGCCGGGCTGCAGGACCCGAACCGGCCGCTTGGTTCGTTCCTGTTCCTCGGGCCGACCGGCGTCGGCAAGACCGAGCTGACCAAGGCGCTGGCCGAATTCCTGTTCGACGATTCCACCGCGCTGGTCCGCATCGACATGTCGGAATTCATGGAAAAACATGCGGTCGCGCGGCTAATCGGCGCGCCCCCGGGCTACGTCGGCTATGAGGAAGGCGGCGTGTTGACCGAGGCCGTCCGCCGCCGGCCCTATCAGGTCGTGCTGTTCGACGAGGTCGAGAAGGCCCACGGCGACGTGTTCAACGTCCTGTTGCAGGTGCTCGACGACGGCCGCCTGACCGACGGCCAGGGCCGCACGGTCGATTTCACCAATACCATCATCATCCTGACCTCGAACCTCGGGTCGCAATATCTCGCCGCGCTCGGCGACGACGATGCGGTCGAGAAGGTCGAGCCGCAGGTGATGGAGGTCGTGCGCGGCCACTTCCGGCCCGAATTCCTCAACCGGCTGGACGAAATCATCCTGTTCCACCGCTTGTCGGCGGGGCACATGGGCCCGATCGTCGATATCCAGATCGCGCGGCTCGGCAAGCTGCTCGAGGACCGCAAGATCAAGCTTGATTTGACCGATGCCGCGCGCGCCTGGCTCGGCCGCGTCGGCTACGACCCGGTCTACGGCGCCCGGCCGCTCAAGCGCGCAGTGCAGAAGTATCTGCAGGATCCGCTCGCCGACAAGATCATCGCCGGCGAAATCACCGACGGATCGACCGTGCGGGTCGATGAGGGTGACGGGCAGCTGGTTCTCAGTCCCGTGAAAGAGCGCGTTCAGGAAGCCGCGGAATAGGCGCCATTCGTAGCCGACGCCGGCGCAATCTTGCCGAATCCGTCAACAGGCCGGTTTGCCGCTGCCGCCATTTTGGGTTAGCACACACGGGCTTAGTTGAGCTTTCTCGATCGCTTCCCGATCCTCCTTCTTCCTGTCGGCCCACTCCGCACGAGTGCCGCAGAAACGCTTGGTCGCAAGACGGGAGCCGGTCAGCACAATATCTTCGCAGATTCGCTCATTTGGATCGACAGTCGGCTTTTGCTGCGATGCACTCTGCAGTGCAGAAGCGGGGGTACCAATTGAAAGCAGACTGAAGGTCGTGGGCAGAACGAAGGTCAGAAAACAATTCATCGCAGCCTCCCAGTGAATCGCATTCTCGTGGACGGCAGCGGCAAGCTGCCGTTCTTCCGTCGCGGGCGCAGCGGCAGGGCTATTTCGGCGCGATGTTCCCGCGTTGCGTCTGCGCTCGCTCTATGGCCTGTCGGTCCTGGCTCTTTACGTCGGCCCACTCGGACCGCGTCATGCAAATCCGTTTTGTCTGCAACCGGCTTCCGAGCACCTCCTGCCTCTCGCAAATGACTTCGTTCGGATCGGGAGATTTCGCGACGGTGGAAGAAGGGGTTGCGCTTTGCGGCGTCGGCGCGGCGAACGAACCCGTCGCACCAAACGCGGCGGCAACAACAACGATAGCCCGCAACTTCATCAAAAGCCTCCCGAAAATCACTACGATCAAAGGACGCATGCCATAATGTTGCGCAGGTCGATACTGAGCAAGTCCATTTCGACAAACGGCGCTACGAGGGTGGTTTCACATCGAATGCGACGGTCAGCCGCTCTCCTTCGGCAAATGGAACCGTTCCATGCCACATCCAGGAGGGAAAAAGCACCAGCTGCGCCAGCTTCGGTTCAATCTCGCGCCATGGCGCCAGGGACAGGCGCAGTGTTTCGTCAGGCTGGCCTAGCGTCAGCCAACCGGCGTCGCTCGCCTCACCAGGCACTCTCTCCGGAAGAGCGACATACAAGGCCGAGCTAATCCACCCCTGGGGATGCACGTGGTTCGAGTGATGCCCGCCGGCGTGCAGCCGCACCGACCAGCTTCCCGAGAAGCGGATCCGGCGATCACGACGCCCTCGGAGCATTGGATGCCGAGGGTCGGGGTCAGGCAGATGCGTGACATATTCTTCAACTGCTCGCACAACGGCAGCCCGCAACTTTCGGACGACCGGGTCAATTCGGCAGAAAAGCGGCCCATCGGTCTGTGTGCCGCCGCGCACCGACTGGTCGAGATATTCGCCCCTCGCGTGATGGAGCGAGCGCAGCGTCGCGGAAAGATCCCCCGACGAGGGCAGGTCATCACTGAGGTTCGTTACTCCAATCATCCGCGAATCGCTTTCCAGCCATTCCGAGCGGGGATCGTCGGCCAGCCGCCACGCCGTGGCCGCATATGCCCATATCTCCGCGGACGAATTGCGCTCCAGTTCTTCGTCGATGATTGGCAACAGCGCTCTCGATTCGCCCACTCGCAGCAGGTGGCGGATTCGCCAATTGCCGATGTGCGGGACGGCGCTTGGCGGGGCGCCGGCGAAAAGCTCCTCCGGGAAGATCGCATCGTCAAATTCGGCCGCGTGGACGGCCTCGAAGATGGCAAACCCGGGCGAGCTGACGCCAGCGGCGCGCGCGCGGTCAAGGGTGGGGCAGAGTGCGTCGTAGGCCCGGCGTCTCAATTGAACGTTGAGGAGGCTTTCCCAGAGCGGCTGCGCTTGCGGAAAGCGGCGCAACGCCCGCTCCAGCGAAGCCGTCGCCTCCTGCGCCCTTCCGAGGGTTGCCTCGAACTGGGCGAGCTGCTCGTGGCCGTAGGTCCACATCGGCTCTTGCTCGAGCGTGCCGGCAAGTTCGGCAGCTCCACGCTCACCGTCACCGGCGGCATTCCTGGCCGCGGCGAGTCCGACGATCACCGAGCCATCCTGTGGTGCAAGGGCCAGGGCAATTTCGAACAGCTCGACCGCCGGCAGCCCCGCCTCCATTGCTGTCTGCGCCCGCGCTTGGGCGATCTTCGGCCCCTGGGGATTTAGCTGCGCGGCTCGCCCAAGGGAAAAAAGTGCCTCTTCATGTTCGTCCAGCGACCGCTGAAGCAATCCAAGCCAGTGCCACAGGATTGGCGGGTTGAGCCGCTCGGCGGCCATCCGGATGACTGGGATTGCTGCTTCTTCTTCGCCGGACCCAAGAGCCTGGCTTGCGAGGGCGCAGAGTGCCTCGACATCTTGTTCTGGAGCCGCGCTTGACGCGCTCACAGACCGCCCCGGGCGTCACCTTCGGCCTTGAGCAGGGCGCTCACGGCGTCACGCTCTACTTCACTCAGATCCGGATGCCAAAGATCGAAGATGAAAACGATGCGCAGCTCGTCGGTCGGGTTCATCGCCTCGTGCTCGATGGTATCGTCGAACACGAACGCCTCTCCGGGCTTCCAGAAGCGCGTTTCCGCCCCGACTCGGAACCAGCATCCCTCCGGCACGATCAGTGGCAAATGACAAACCAGCCGCGCGTTATTGACGCCGACATGGGGCGGGATGGGCGTGTGCGGCGCAAGCAGCGAGAACATCGCATTGGGCGACGCGCCGGGGATTTGCGGCTGCGGCAGGTCAGCGACCAGCGCCATGGTCTGTGGACAATGGCGGGCATTAGCGTCGATCCGCTTGCCCCCAAGCACAAGGTGGATCGCAGTCCAATCGAGGTTATTGTTGAGCGACCGCCACTGATCAAGCGGGAGATGTTCCGCATATTGTATGTAAGGCACTAGCTCGGCACGCTCGGCCTGCATGACGGCGTGCAGCTCCGCGGAGAGCGTCTCCGTCGCCGCTTCAACCTTCTCGAGCCACGGGAAAAGGTGTCGCGGATGAAACTCGCGCTCTGCCAGCTCGGGGAAGTGAAAATGCGTGGGCGTGCTGTGGAATGGCCGTGTTCGACGCAGGACGTTGCTGCGAAAACGCTCGATCCGCTTGCTTTCGAAGGCGTCTGCCCGGGCTTCGCTTTCCTGCATCGCCGCCAAGAGCTTCGCTTCACGCGATGCGATCCATTCGGCCTGACACTGTTCGCCATGCGCAACCGCGGCCGCAATCTGTGGTGGGAGCTCACCGGCGGGCTTGTTCGCCAGCGCCTGTTCCCAGGCCTCGGGCGCTCCGGAGTCTCCGAGTTTTTCCAGCAGGCTCGCACGCATGAGGAGGGCGGTGAAGTCCAGCGGGACAGATTTGAGCGCGTGATGCACCGCCTGGAGCGCCTTTCGCGGCTTACCGGCGCCGCGATGGAGCGCGGCCGCGCGCAGCCATAGATCCGGATCATCAGGTCGTACGGCCGCGGCACGTTCCAGCAGCTCCGAGGCTAATCGAATGTCCCCGGTGCCGAGCGCTCTCTCAGCCTGGCCAATGAGCGTCTCGGCATCCACCGGTCAGGCCTCGTACCCAAACTTTTCGATCCACGGACGCAGTAGCGGAATGATCGGCTCGAGGTGCTTGCGGTAATTCTGCCACCGTCCCGCAGACTGCTTGTAGATCGGTTGGACGACTTGCGCATAGCTCGCCGTCTTGATGTGACTGCGACCCCGCGCCGTCGCCTGATGATCGAGGACGTCATCAGCCCATTCGAGGTCCAGGAAATTGAACAACGGTCGCAGTTCCCGATCGCGATCCTCGACAAGATTCTCGTAACGAATGGTATAGACCTCAGGCCGCAGGAGTTCACAGGCGCGCTCAAAATAACGGAAGCTCAGGTCATACAATTCCGCCGCGGTTTCCAGCCGCATGAAGTTGACCATCCCGTCGTTCAGTTTGAAATTTGTCACGAAGCACGACAACACAACGTCGCACGGGTGACGCAAAGCAAGAATGATGCGCGCGTCGGGAAACATCCGCTGGATCAACGGGACTCCGTTCATCGCCAGCGGATTCTTGTCGACGAGCAAGTTCCCGGGCGCGAGTGGCGTCAGCTTGCCTGCGGATTCGAAATACAGATCCCGCGCGGCTTTGACGTCTTGCTCTTCCGCTCTCGGGAGGTTCGCAAAGTCCTGCAATGCCGCTTGGGCGTGACGAAGTGGCGGCTCTTCCTCGAGAACCTCGACCTTCGGATGACCCATCAGGATCGTGTCCAGCAAGGTCGTTCCCGAGCGCGGGAATCCCACGAGGAATGCGGGCGAGGGTCGATCGTCGATCGGCACCTTGATCCACGGAGCGGCCCATTCCCCGGTCATCAGGTCGAGTTGCTGCTGGATGTTCGATCGATACCTGGCGCCGCGCTCCTCCGGCTGGGACGGATCGGCTCGCTGTATTTCATTCATGCGTTCAAATGCCACGAACGCCTGATCGTAATTGCCGGCACCGTCCTCGAGCTGTCCGAGCAGATGAAACCGGCGCGCCGTCTCAAGTTCTTCCGGGACCCGGGAGAGCGATGCGAGGCCTTCCTGAAATCTCTTGGCGCGGCGATGGTCGAAGGCGCGGATGAAATTCATCGCATCGTCAGCGACGCCTCTAGCTGCCGCATCACTAACCAACGACGACAGATCCTCCGACCGATTTGTGAGTTCGAGAACCACCGCGAGCCCGATATTCGCAAGCGAGTTTCCGGGATCGCGGCGCACAACTTCGGAATAAGCCTCCTCAGAGGCCGAATGTTGGAGCAACGAAAGTCGATGGCTGGCCAGCGCCAGCCGCAGCTCCAAATCAGCCGGCGCGCGGGCGACAGCCTCCTCTATTGCGTCAAGCGCCTCCTCGTCACGGGCCTGCTGTTTCAAAAAGCCATGCAGCTCACGCATCGGCTTGGCGTCGGCCGGGAAGTCTTCCGCCATCTTGCGCAGCTGCGCTTCGGCCTCGTCGAATGAAGCAGCCGCCGCAAGCGCCGTCGCCAGGTTGATGCGAATTGGGGCGGAGACTGGATTGAGATCGGCCGCACGCCTGAGCGCTTCGATGCTGCCTTCAAGATCACCAGCCGCGTTGCGTGAATTCCCGAGATTGTTCCAGCTTTCCCAATCCGCGGGGGCCGCCGCGACGACTTGTTCGTAGGCGTCAATGGCAACAGCGAACTCCTCGCTACTTTGCGCCAGGAAACCGCGCAGCTTCAGAAGTTTGAAGGTCCGGTCAGAACGAGCAAGGTCCGCGCTGACGACATCCAACGCCTCTTTGAATTTCCCTAATTCAGCCAATGCCGACGCAAGGTTGCCGGCGATCACAGGATCCGCCGGCCTTGCGCGATGCGCCGCGCGAAGATGGCCGATGCCCCGATCCATGTCGCCCGATCTGCAGCGAAGCATCCCGAGCAGCGCGTGCAAGGACGCAGGATCTCCCCCGTCTGCCAGCCCCACGTCGGCCAACGCGCAGGCTTCCGCGATGCGTCCCGCTGCCGCGGACTCGAGCGCGCGGCGAATGGCGCCGGCAGTTATCTCGTCGATCGTGGTGGTCTCTGCCATTTGTCTCAATCTAGCCGGGCAATTGCGGCTCTGACAAATGGCCATTCGGGATTGCGGACACAAAAAGGGGCGGCGGACATTGTCCGCCGCCCCAATTCGAACCGACTGGCTTAGAAACTGACGGTCGCGCCAGCGTAGATGAAGCGACCGAGCGCATCGTAGGTGCCGGGATAGGTGTTGCCGTTGCACGAGCCGGCCGGGCAGAGGTTCGATCCAGACCTGTTGGCGTTGCCGCTGGTGACCAGCGGCGGCTGCCGATCCAGGATGTTGTTGGCGCCCACGCGAAGATTGAGGTGGTCCCCAACCGTGAACGTCGTGGCGAGATCGAAGTAGCTCTGCGCCCCGATATGTAGGCCCGGGTCGAAGTTGTTCGCGCCGGTCAACGTCTCCGAAGGATCGAGCGTTTCGGCCTTGACCTTGCCGATGTAGCGCCACTGGCCGGAGAACCCGAGCCCGGCCGGAAGCTGCAAGGTTAGCCGCATCTTGTGCCGCCACTTCGGCATCGGTGCCGAGCTCGCAACACCGCCACCGCTGCAGGTTGGGCCATAGAGGCCGGCGCAGTCGTAAATGCCGCCCTCGAGGCCGTTGTTGACCTTATATTTGTGCAGGTAGGTACCATTGAAGTTTGTCGACAAGGTGCCGAGACCACCCAGGCGGTGGCTGTACGTCAGTGTGGCATCGACGCCGTCGGTCTTGATTTCACCCGAGTTGCTCGGAAGGTCGTTGATAAACCCGTCCGGGGTCAACCACAGCGAGCCCGCCGCATTGCGGTGGATGAGCGCGCAAGATGACGCGATCGTATCCGGTGTCGTTCCGGTAGTATGGGCAATGCAGTTGTTGATGATCGCGTCAGCGCCAAAGCCCTGGATCGCGTTCTTGAGATCGATGTTCCAATAATCGATCGTCGCTGCGAAGCCCGGGATAAAGCGCGGCTGGAGTACAACACCTATGGTCTTGGTGGTCGCTTTCTCTGGATTTAGATCCGGCTCGCCGCCGAGCAGGCCGTTATACTGCCCGGCCGGGTTCGGCGCGGGGCTCTGACCGATTGCAAGGTTCTGCGCGCGGCAGCCGAAGTCGCCCGCAGCTACAGGCCGCGGATTACCGAGTGCGTCGGTGAGACCCGCGCACGGATCGACCGAGCCGTCGAGGCCGACAAACTGCGGTGCGAACAGTTCCTGGATGTTGGGCGCACGGACCGCGCGGTTGTAGGACGCACGGAACCGGATGTCGCTCACCGGCGCCAGCTCCACGCCGAGCTTGTACGTTGACGTATTGTACTTGCGCCCACTGCTGATCTTGTAAGCCGAGTAACGGTAGCCGGCATTGATCGTGAAATCTTCGATGAAGCTATGACGCACGATCGGGATTTGGGTCTCACCGAACACTTCCAGCACGTGGAAGTTGCCGTCGACCGGGAGCGTCGGGGCACCCTGGCCGGTGAGATCGCCGGTCTGGAATTCCTGATCCGGATCGAGGTGCAGCGCTTCCTTGCGGTACTCGCCGCCAAAGTTGATGCTGACGCCTTCATCCGACCATGGGGTCTGGAAACCATATTCGCCGAGCGCGCCGGTGACGTTGGCGTCCGCAATCTGCTCCGTGGTCGTGCCGTGGATCACACCGAACACGTTCAAATAATTGACCGCCGCAGCCGACGCGCTGGCGCCGAACACGTCATACGGCACGCAAGCCGGGTCGGTTCCGTCAAGTACCGAGCGGCACTCGGTCACCGAGCCCGCAGTGCCAACCGGCACCACCGCGCCCGTTGCCGGATCGACGTTCACGACGTTCAAGGCACGCCCTAGGCGTGCCGCCGAGAATTCGTTGCGGTAAACCTGCGAATAGTCGGTTTTGCCGTACTGGTAGTAAGCGTCGTACGAGAAGGCTTTGTTGAGGTCACCCTTGACGCCAAGCACGCCGCGATAGCTGGTGTGCTCGAGATCCGACTGGCGGTTGCCGCCCTCGGTGTTCCGGCGCAGCAGCTGAAAGAATGCCTCGTTATAGGTATTGCCGCGAGCGTCGAAGAAGGTGAGCGGTGGAGCAACGCTGCCGGGGCTTAGAACAACCCCGTTCGGGTTGTACGGCGCACCGACCGCCAGCGGGAAATTGCCGAGGAAACCGTTGATCATGTTGTTCGGGTTGCAAATTACCGCAAGCTGCGCAGCGCTCATCAGCGGATTGTCGCAGTTGATCGTCAGGGTATTGCCGAAGTCGCCAGACGGCGCGATCTGCGCCACCGTGTGGTCGTCCATGAACATGAACTCGAGGTACGGCTTGACCGCCGGCGAGATCTCATAATTGGCGAAGGCGCCACCGATGTAGCGTTCGTCAGGACGCTGGAAGTAGTTAGTCGGCGCAAAGTTATAGAGGTTCTGCGCGAACGGAGTGATCGTTCCCGGCCCGAGCGCCGCGACCGTCGAGGTGTTGGTTGTTGACGGGAAGATGACCGCCGTGCCCGGGTTAGCCGTGGCCGAACCACCACAGCGAGGTACGCCGCCGCCAGTATTCTGAATCACGCAGCCGCTGTAGTCGCGGCTGGCCTGCAAGACCGCATCGACCTTGCGGTAGCCGACATAGGCGACCGCATGACCACGTCCGTCGTCGAACGCGGTGCCGAATGACACCGTGCCATCGAAGGACCCGCCGTTGGCCGAATTACCGTGAGCGAGACTGAAGTTCCTCCCATTGCGATGGGCGATGTCGTTCATGGTGAGCCCACCGCTGACGCTCGGGTTGCGGTTATCATGCTGGTAGAAGCTGGCCTGGCCATCGAACCGGATACCGGTGAAATTGGTGTCGATGATGAAGTTGACGACGCCGGCGACGGCGTCCGCGCCATAAGTCGAGGAAGCGCCGCCGGTCAGCACCTCGACGCGCTTGATCAGCGAGGCGGGGATGAGGTTAAGGTCGGCCGCCTGGCTCGAGCTGTTCGGGTCACCCGGGGTCAACCGGCGACCGTTGATCAGCGACAAGGTGCGCTTCGAACCGAGGTAACGAAGATCGACTTCGGCGGTGCCGGTCGCGCCGTTCGACACGCCCGAGGCCTGCGAAGCGCCAACCGACGGCAGCTGGTTGAGGAGATCCTCGACGCGGGTCGTGCCGGTCAGCTTGACGTCCTGGCTCGTGACCACCGTGACCGGCGCCGGCGAGGTCAGATTGACCTGCGGAATGCGCGAACCGGTAATGACGATGTCGCCAGGGCTGCGGCCGGTGTCGGCCGGGGCAGCCGTCGCCGGCGGGGCGGCGTTTGCCACCGGAGCGGCCGTCGTCGGCTGGTCTCCAGCCGCCGTGTCCGGCGGCGTGGGTGCGGTCTGCGCAAACGCAGGCGAAGCAGCCATGCTGGCACCAACCAAGAGCGTGGTCGCGAGCAGGCGCTGACGAAAATCGAGCTTCATTTAATCTTCCCCTTCACTAGCCGCACCGGGGGCACGGCTGCCGTGGATCGGCAAACGCAACTTTGCCGAACTGCGGCTCGCTGATAGGTGATGCCGCGAGAGGCTGGCAATGACCGAGGGAGCCCTCCGCGCGAGTTGTCAAAGCGTTGTATCAATTTTGCAACAGCGCAGCTTGTGCTTTTCGCTAGGGTCGGCCTAGGCTTCGAGCGCACTCTAGGGGGTCAGCGAACATGCGGAATTTTGTCCTGATTACAGCGGCTTTGGCAATCACTGCCGCGGACGCGGCAAATGCTCGCGGCCCGGCCGTCACAGGGACCCCACCGAGCGTCCAGCGATTGTTTGGTTGCCGCGCGATTCAGGATAATGCCCAGCGCCTCGCTTGCTTCGACCGCGAAACCGCCGCCGTCGATCAGGCGATTGCCAAGAAGGATCTGGTGTTGATCGACAAGGCCCGGGCGACCGCCGCGAAGCGTTCATTATTCGGTTTCTCGGTGCCCGATTTCGGCGGCCTGTTCGGCGGCAACGAGGATCAGGTGAAGGAAATCGCGAGCACCGTGACGGCTTTCACCAACAACGGCTACAACGGCTGGACCGTCCGCCTCGCCGACGGATCGGAGTGGGCGCAAACCGACGACACACAACTCGCCCTTCCGCCGGAAAAGGGCCAAAAGGTCGTGGTCCATCGCGGCGCGCTTGGATCGTTCTTCCTGAGACTGAACGGGCAGCCCGGGTTCAAGGTCAAGCGGATCGGCTAGGCTTTTGCGCGGCCGGCAGCTTCCGCCTTGAAGCTCGCCGCCGCGTCGTAATAAGCTTCCTGCCGTTCGATGCTCCAATAACGCAGTTCGTGCAGCGGAATGCGGACCCCAGTAACCGCGCACAGCACATGGTCGCCATCCGACAGCAGCCGGAACGTGCCCGGCAGATAATGGACTCGCGCGAGCTTGCCGCTTCCGGTCATCAGCATCGATTTCATTCCTCCGGCGGATCGAACAGTCCGGGCTGCCGAGCCACATAGGATCGGCGCGGCTTGCGCTCAACCGGCGATGTTTTCGCTGGAACCCCGTCGACGGTCGCGTCGACCTCGCCATCGCCAAAGCGCAGGCGAAGCGCGCGCGACGCGCGCGCGTCGCCCGCGTGGATCAGAGTCTTGCCGGCACGATCGGTAACGCGCGCAAACCCGCGACCGAGCGGACGTTCGGGATGGGCCAACTCGGCCATCTTCCAGGCGGCGGCGAGCCGCTCGGACATGCGTTCGATCCGCTGGTCGACCAGCTCGCGGCGGAGGCGGCCGGCGATCAGGTTCATATCAGCGCGAGCGTTGCCGGCGCGGGCGGCGAGCGAGCGCGGCAGTCGCTCGCCGAGTTCGTCGAGGCGCTCCGCCCGCGGCGCGAACAACGCCGCCGGCTCGGGCCAGCGGCCGACTGTCAGGTCAAAGCGCTCGCGGCTGCGTTCCGCGCGGCGGGCGAGGCATTGCTGGGCGCGGCGGCCGAGTTCGGCGAGCTGGCCAAAGAGTTCGGCGCGAACCGGCACGGCCAGCTCGGCGGCCGCGGTCGGCGTCGGTGCACGCAGGTCGGCGGCAAAATCGATCAGCGTGGTGTCGGTCTCATGCCCCACCGCCGAGATCAGCGGGATGGGCGATTCGGCCGCGGCCCGCACCACCTCCTCCTCGTTGAACGCCCACAGATCTTCGATCGACCCGCCGCCGCGCGCGACAATCAGCAAGTCGGGCCGCGGAGAAATCGCCGGGAAGCCGCGGATCGCCTCGGCAATCCGCGCCGACGCGCCCTCGCCCTGGACCGCGACCGGCCACAGGATGACGTGGGTCGGGCAGCGGTCCTCGAGCCGATGGAGAATGTCGCGAATCACCGCGCCGGTCGGCGAAGTGACGACCCCGATTACGCGCGGCAGGAACGGCAGCCGGCGCTTGCGCGTCGGATCGAACAAGCCCTCGGCGGCAAGCGCCTTGCGCCGCCGTTCGAGTAACGCGAGCAGCGCCCCCTCGCCCGCCAGCTCCATCCGCTCGACGACGATCTGATATTTTGAGCGGCCCGGGTAGATGGTGAGCTTGCCGGTCGCGATGACTTCGGCGCCGTCTTCGGGCTTGAAAGCGAGCGCGGTCGTGCTGGTTCGCCAGATGACCGCGTCGATGCACGCGTTCTCATCCTTCAACGTGAAATAACAATGGCCGGAAGCGTGGCGCTTGAACCCGGAGATTTCGCCGCGCACGCGGACTTCGCCGAACGCCGTCTCGATCGTGCGCCGCAGTGCACCCGACAGTTCGGTGACGCTGAGCGGCGGCGAATTGTCGCCGGGAGCGACCTTCGCTAACAGGCCGGCACGCGTGTCGTCAGGGAGATCCATGAATATTCTGCTCTTGGGTTCGGGCGGCCGCGAAGATGCGCTCGCGTGGCGGCTTAGGCAATCGCCAAGCTGCGACCGGTTGCTCGCGGCGCCGGGCAATCCGGGCATCGCCCGCTGGGCGGAATGCGCGGCGATCGACCCGTGCGATGCATCTGCGATTATCGAGCTGGCCAGCACAGGAGCCATCGACCTGGTGGTGATCGGGCCGGAAGCACCGCTGGTCGCCGGGGTCGGCGACGCGCTGCGGGCCGCCGGGTTCGCGGTGTTCGGACCCAGCGCCGCCGCCGCCCAGCTCGAAGGCTCCAAGGGCTTCACCAAGGATTTGTGCCGCGCGAATGGCATCCCGACTGCCGACTATGTGCGGGTCGATCGTGCCGGTGACGCGCTTGCCGAACTCCACCGGTTCGGATTGCCGGTCGTGATCAAGGCCGACGGCCTCGCCGCCGGCAAGGGCGTGACGGTGGCGCTGACCCGCGAGGAGGCGGAAGGGGCGATTCGCGACGCCGAGGATGCGCCGCTGGTCATCGAAGAGTTCCTCGACGGCGAGGAGGCAAGTCTGTTCGCGCTGGTCGACGGCGAGACTGCGATCCCGCTCGCGTCGGCGCAGGATCATAAGCGCGTCGGCGAAGGCGATACCGGGCCGAACACCGGAGGGATGGGCGCTTATGCTCCGGCCCCCGTCCTCACCGCTGAGCTCCAGGCGCGGGCGATGGACGAAATTATCCGACCGACTGCCCGGGCGATGGCTAAAGCCGGAACGCCCTTCAACGGAGTATTATACGCCGGATTGATGCTGACCGCGGCCGGCCCCAAGCTGATCGAATATAATGTCCGCTTCGGCGATCCCGAATGCGAAGCGATCATGCCGTTGATCGGGGGCGACTTCGCGGAGTTATTGGACGTCGTCGCGAAAGGTCGGCTCGATGCGATCGACCCGCCGCAGCTCGCAGCGAAACATGCGATGACCGTGATCGTCGCGGCGCGCGGCTATCCCGGGACGCCGGCCAGCGGCGGAGCAATCCGCGCGATCGAGGCCGCCGAACAGGTTGAAGGAGTCACCGTGTTTCACGCAGGTACGTCGCTTATTGATGGCGGGCTGATCGCCAAGGGCGGGCGCGTGCTCGCCGTGACCGCCGTCGCCGACACGTTCGCCAATGCGCGGGCACGGGCCTATCGCGCGGTCGACCAGATCGACTTCGCCGACGGCTTCCACCGCCGCGACATCGGCTGGCGTGAGTTCGAACGGACTCCAGCATGAGCGCACTGTGGACCTATTTTTGGCCGATATTCGCCGCCGGGCTGGTGATCGGCGCGATCGCGCGAACCGTCGCCTTCCGCCGGCCGAGCAAACGGAGCGCCGTTCTGGGCTGCGGCGTGTTGGCGGCCATCGCCGCCGCGGCGCTGTGGCACGGGCCTCTCGGCGGCGCCAACCAATTCACAGACCGGGTTGAGCGCGGCGCTCGGCAGGCCCTCGATTATTACGAAATGACCCAGGTCACGGCTCGGCTGCAGCGCGGTCCGTTGTCGCGCCGGCTGATCCTGACCGGCAAGGCCGACGATTTCCAGCACAGCGAGCTGGTTCGCGTGCTGGACCAATTGCCCGGAGTCAGCAGCGTCAGCTGGTCGGCTAACCGCAGCGGATTCCCATTGATCGCCGAAGCCGCGCTGATCGCCATTGCCGGCTTCCTTTTCGGCATGCTGCTCGCCTATCTGGTCGAGCTCCACCGTCGTTATAACGCGCAATGGAAATGGTGATCGAATGGACGCTGTTCGCGATTATTGGCCGATAATCCTGCTCGCGATTGCAATCGCGATCGCCGTCATCCTGCTGGCTCGACCGCGGCAGCGCGTCCGCCTGACCGACAGCGCGCCGGTGCGCCCGCACATGGCACGAACGCAACGCTCCGAGGGCCGCGGGCTTGCCAGCGAGGCGGCCGCAGCGACCAGCGATGTGGCCGGCGAACTCATCGGAGCGCCAGTCCACCGCGAATTGTCGGGCGACAAGGAACCCGCGGACGACTTCGGCCGGATGAAAGGGGTCGGCCCAAAATTCGCGGCCGCGCTTCATCGGCTCGGGTTTGTCCGGTTCGATCAGCTCGCGCATTTGACCGCGACCGAAATCGAGCGGCTCGATGTCCAGCTCGGCGCGTTCAGCGGCCGAATCATGCGCGATCGCGTGGTCGAGCAAGCGGCTTATCTCGCCCGCAACGACGTGGACGGGTACGAGCAAAGGTTCGGCAAGCTCTAGGTCGCGGCTGACGCTTCTGCTTCCGACTGCCGGCGTTTGGGCTGCGAGATGATCAGCTTGTCGATCTTGCGGCCGTCCATGTCGACGATCTCGAACGACCAGCCGTCGTGGCGAAAGACCTCGCCGGTGTCGGGCAAATGCTTGAGCACCGATAGAGCAAATCCGGCGACGGTCGAATAGTCGCGATCGTCCGGGAGCCGGACGCCGAGCTGGTCCGCGAGCAAATCCGCGCTCGCCGCCCCCGACACCAGCCAGCTGCCATCCGCGCGTTCGACCAGCGCCGGCTCGTCACCCTGGTCGAGGTCGCTCGCGAAGCTCCCGGCGAGCGCGGCGAGAATACTTCCAGGCGTGACGATCCCGTCGAAATGTCCGTATTCGTCATGGACCAGAGCGAGCGGAACTTCGGCGCGGCGCAACACAATTAGCGCGTCCATCGCATCCATCAGGTCGGGGATGACCGGCGCCGAGCGGCACAGTCCGTTGAGGTCGAGCGGCCGCCCGTCCAGCACGGCGGCAAGAATGTCGCGGGACTGGATTACGCCGACAATATTGTCGACCGAACCGTCGGCCACCGGGATCCGGCTATGCGGAAATTCGAGCAATTCCTGGCGAATCTGTTCCTCGGTCGCGCGAATGTCGATCCAGTTGACGTCGGTGCGCGGGGTCATCACTTCGCGGACCGGACGATCGGCCAGCCGGACGATCCCCGAGATGATCGCGCGCTCGCTTTCTTCAAGCACGCCGGCGCTCTGGGCTTCGGCGACAACCAGGTGCAATTCCTCGGCGGTCACCTGGTTCTTCGACCCGCGGTCGAACCGGAACAGCTTGAAAATGAGGGTACTGGTGCCGTCGAGCAGCCACACGAACGGGGCGGTCACCACGGCCAGCCAGCGCATCGGGCGCGACATCACGACGGCGATCGGTTCGGGCGAGCGCAGCGCGATCTGCTTGGGGACAATCTCGCCGATAACCAATGAGACAAAGGTCGTGAGGACGATGACCAGGCCGAACCCGACGGCATGCGCGGTGTTCGGAGCGAGACCGAGAAACTCGATCCGCTGCGTCACCGGTTCGCCCAGGCTGGCGCCCGAGAATGCGCCGGCGAAAATGGCGATCAGGGTGATCCCGGTCTGGACCGTCGACAGGAAGCGCCCCGGGTCGGCGGCGAGGTCGAGCGCGCACTGCGCGCCGCCGCTGCCCGACCGGGCCATTGCCTTTAGCCGGGCCTCGCGCGACGAGACGATCGCGAGCTCGCTCATCGACAGGACGCCGTTGACCCCGACCAGCGCCAGGATCAGCAGGACGTCGAGCCACGGTATGGGGAGAAGCTGTTCGCTCATCGGCGTTGGAGCGTGTCTAGCGTGTTGCGGACGCGGTTCACAAGTTTGCGGTTGGTTCACGCGCGGAACCATCTATGCAATGGGTCGGTTTCACCGCGTCATCCCGTTGGAGAATCCACTCATGAATCGGACCCGCAGCGTCGCCACGATTGCGCTTGGCGCCTTGCTGTTGTCGGGCTGCGGCGTCGGACCGTTCGGGCAGCCAGGGCCGCCACCGGTGCGACCCGCGGCCTTCACCGCGTTGGGTCTCTCCGCGGCTTATCTGAACGGCGGCATCATCGGCGACCGTGCGGCCCGCGCCAAGAGAATGAAGGCAGCCGGAATTCGTCCGCTCAACCCGGCCGCGGTTGGCGGCTACATGTACCGCGCCGAGCAGGAGCTGCGAAGCCAGACGGCGGGCATCGGGATCGACGTGATCCGGTTGCCCGACGGAATTTTGGTGCGAGTCCCGGCGGTGATGACGTTCGCTCCCGGAAGTGCGGCGATCAAGCCGCAAATCGACGCGACGCTCAAAGAAGTGTCGCGGACGCTCAAGACCTTCAACCAGACCTATGTCGACGTGCTCGCCCATTCCGACACGTCGGGCACGCCGCATGGCAATCTGGCGCTATCGCAGAAGCGGGCCAACGCTGCGGCCACGTACCTCGCCGGTCACGGCGTGGCCAAGGCGCGGATCGCCGCGCGCGGCCTCGGCGAATCTGCCCCGCTCTACAATCCGGAGACCGACGAGGCGCAAAAAGCGGCGAACCGCCGGGTCGAAATCCGGCTGGTTCCCTTCCGCGGCTAGCCTAACGCCGCTGGGCGAAGAAGCCGCGGAGCAGTTCGGCCGATTCTTCGTCGCCGATGCCGCCAAGCACATCCGGCCGATGATGGCAGGTGGGCTGGGCGAAGACCTTGGCCCCGTGGATCACGCCCCCGCCCTTCGGGTCCTCTGCGGCGAAGCGCAGCGCCTTGAGCCGCGCGAGCGCGATTGCCCCGGCGCACATCGCGCACGGCTCTAGCGTCACCCACAAAGTGCACTCGTCGAGCCGCGGCGTGCCGAGGCGGGTGGCGGCGGCGCGGATCGCCTCGATCTCGGCGTGAGCCGTCGGGTCGTTCGACCCGCGCATCGCATTGCGGGCCTCGGCGAGAATTTCCTCGCCGCGAGTCACCACCGCACCGATCGGCACTTCGCCGGCCGCCGCGGCTTCGGCGGCAAGGTCGAGCGCGCGGCGCATCGGGACGGGCATCGGGAAGCTCATCGCTCGACCGCCTAGCCAAGGCGGCCGGCCGTGTCAGCTATTTGACCTGATTGGCGGCAGTGTTGCTCTCGACTGGCGGCTTGACCTCGAGCGACGGCACCTTGACCGTCGCATTGCGCGAGCCGACCTCGACCGAGCCGGTCTCGACATCGAACGCCGGCGTCTGCCCGCCCTTGGCGACGATGCCGTTGTGGGTCGTCGAAACCTCCGGAGCCCGGGCGCCGCGAATCTGGTTGATGTCGATGAATCCAGTGACGACGCCAGCGAGGATCACGAGCACAGCCACGATCGGGATCAAAAGAACGGCGCGCATGTCTTGGCTCCCTTGTTCGTGCCATAACGCAACCGTTCGCCGAGAGTTGCCGGTTCGGAACTCTCCCCCGACGTTGACGAGTAAGCGGCCAGCGGCTAACGGGCGGCGCTTTCCGGGCGCGCTCACGTGCTCGACCACATCAGGATACAAAACCATGTCGCGGGTATGCGAGCTGACCGGCAAGGGCCGGCAGGTGGGCAACAATGTTTCCCACGCCAATAACAAGACCAAGCGCACGTTTCTGCCCAATTTGCAGAACGTGACTTTGCTCTCCGATGCGCTCGGCCAGAGCGTCAAGCTGCGCGTGTCGACCCACGGCCTGCGCTCGGTCGAACATGTCGGCGGCCTCGACAATTGGCTGCTGAAGACCAGCGACGACAAGCTGTCGCCCAAGGTCCGCAAGCTCAAGCGCGAGATCGCCAAGAAGGGCGCTCCACAAGCCGTTTAACCGGCTGGACTTCCACGGCTTTTGCTGAACGCGTGCTGCAAGGCCCGTTCAGCATCGATTGCCCGTGAATCGCGCATAAGCCCCGGCATCCGGCGGGGTTTTCCCCTTTTCTCCGTCGCGTCTGGCAACAGACAACTTCCCTCGCGTCGCATAACGAGGGGGGCCCGGTGCGAGCGATCGTGCCGGGCCCAATTTTTTGACTTTCTCCCACATCGAAGTTGCCGCGGACTGAGCATAATCGGGAGGTCGTTCTCGGGCCGCCCCCGGCATGCCGGCTCAGGGTTTGGGATCTGACGCGAGTCGCCAATCGATCAGTCTATGGGTCGCGCGATGGGCGCGTGTCGCTCACGAATGAACGCGGATGATCGTCTTCCCCTGGCGTCGCTCGGTCGGGTTGAAGGCGGGGACGGCGTCGTCGAGGGTCACGACGGTGCCGATGTTCGTCCTCAGGCGTCCGTCCCGGACCCGCTGGACGATCTCGCTCAGTTGGGCACGATCGGACTCGACAACGAAGTCGATCGCTAGGCCGTCGACGGGCCGCGCCTCAATCGGACCAACGATGGACACCAGCGTTCCTCCGGCTCGAACCAGGCGCGCGGATCGCTTCCCAATGTCGCCGCCGATGAGATCGAACACCAAATCGACGCCGCCGACGTCTTCCAAGGCGTCGTTCTCAAGGTCGACGAACTCGTTCGCGCCGAAGTCGAGCGCTGCCTGACGATCGGCGGCGCGTCCGGTTCCGATGACGTACGCGCCCGCCAATCGTGCGAGTTGTGTCACCATCGACCCGACTGCGCCGGCCGCACCATGCGCGATGACGCTCTGCCCTGCCCGAAGGCGACCGTGCTCGAACAGTCCCTGCCACGCAGTCAGGCCCGAGATCGGCAGGCTTGCGCCAACCGTGAAGTCGACGTCGCCCGGCAGCGGTGCGACGTAGCGCGCCTCAACCGCCGTGGACTCGGCCAACGTGCCGTCGCGATACCAATCCGTGAGGCCGAACACCCGCTGTCCCACTGACAGCCCAGCCGTGCCATAGCCGAGGGCGGTAACCACTCCGGCCAGCTCGTGCCCGGGAATCGACGGTGTTCGGTCCCGGTCGATGCGATCGGTCCAGGTCGACGGCCATGCCAACTCAGTTCCGACGAATCCTGACGCACAAACCTGAACAACGACATCGTTGATCGCTGCTTGCGGCTCGGGTCGCTCCGCCAGCTTCATCCCGACCGTTCCAGCAGCCCGGTCCGTCACAACGATGCCTTCATCCATCCACCTCCTTGCGGGTTGTATGTCGTCATTTCCCGATGGTGGCGCTTGCATAATTTAAGCTACGCCCTGCGGGCTGGTTTCCTGGCTCGAACTAACATCCGCTTTATACCCGAAGCTGCCCCTGAACGCGCCTTGGCTTTACGGCGTTTCGAACAGTCTCGCCAATTGCTCGACCATCGCGCCGGCGAGCTGGTCGGCGTCCATGATCGTGACCGCGCGTTCGTAATAGCGCGTCACGTCGTGGCCGATGCCGATCGCCAGCAATTCGACCGGCGAGCGCTTTTCGATCCACTCGATGACCTGCCGCAAATGCCGCTCGAGATATGAGCCGCCATTGGCCGAAGCGGTCGAATCGTCGACCGGGGCGCCATCGGAAATGACCATCAGGATGCGCCGCTCCTCGGGCCGGGCAATCAGGCGATTGTGCGCCCACAGCAACGCCTCGCCGTCGATATTTTCCTTGAGCAAACCTTCGCGCATCATCAGGCCGAGGTTGCGGCGGCCGTGGCGATAAGGCTCCTCGGCTCGCTTGTAGAGAATGTGGCGCAAATCGTTGAGGCGGCCGGGATTGGCCGGCCGGCCGGCGGCAAGCCACGCCTCGCGGCTCTGCCCGCCCTTCCAGCCCCGCGTCGTGAAGCCGAGAATCTCGGTCGCCACCCCGCAGCGTTCGAGCGTCCGGGCGAGAATGTCGGCGCAGATCGCGGCGATGGCGATCGGGCGGCCACGCATCGAGCCACTATTGTCGATCAGGAGCGAGACGACGGTGTCGCGGAATTCGGTATCGCGCTCGATCTTGAACGACAGAGCGTGGGCGGGATTGACGACCACCCGCGCCAGGCGCGCGGCGTCGAGCATGCCTTCCTCCTGGTCGAAGTCCCAGCTCCGCGCCTGCTGCGCGAGCAGCCGCCGCTGGAGCCGGTTGGCGAGCCTGGCGACGACATTCTGGAGGCCGCTCATCTGCTGGTCGAGATAAGCGCGGAGCCGGCCCAGCTCCTCCTCGTCGCATAGCTCATTGGCTTCGACGGTCTCGTCAAAGCGGCTGGTGAAAACCTTGTAGTCGCTTTCCGGGGCGAGCTCCCAGTTGCGGCGGCCGGGGGATGCGAAGGCGCTGTCGTTGATGTCTTCGTTGGCAACGCCGTCGGCCTCGTCCATCTCCATCTGGTCCGAGCCGCGTTCCTCGGCCGAGCCGTCCTCGGCTTCCTCGCCGCGCATCTCCATATCGCCGCCGGCCGGATTGGAATCGTCGCCCTGTTCGGTCGCGTCCTCGCCCCCGCCTTCCTCGCCCTCGGCTTCGTCGCCGCCTTCTTCCGGTTGGTCCTCGTCGAAGTCTTCGGCCGTCGCGAGCTCGAGATCCTCGAGCAGCCGGCGCGAGAGTTTGGCGAAGGCGGCCTGGTCGTCGAGCGTCAGGGCGAGCGAATCGAGCTCGGCCCCGGCCTTATCCTCGATCCACGGGGTGATCAGCTTAAGCCCGGCCAGCGCCGCTTTGGGCGGGGCCTCGCCGGTCAGCCGCTCGCGGGCGAGCAGGCCGATCGCGGTCGCCAGTGGAACCTCCTCTGCAGTGCGCGCGCGAACAATCGCATCGGACCGCACGCGGGCGTCGGTCAGATGATTGAGATTATCGCGCACGCCGCCCATCGCACGCGCGCCGAGCGCCTCCACCCGCGCCGTTTCGAGCGCGTCGAACACGCCGCGCGCGTCGGGGTCGGCGGGAGCGACCCGGGCGTGCACCTTCGCGTCGTGGAAGCGGAGGCGGAGCGCCAGCGCGTCCGCAGCGCCACGCGCTTCGGCCACCAGGCTGGTCTCGAGCCCGGGCCCGGGCGATGGAACGCGAGCAGTCTTGCCCGACGCGGCAGCAGCCTCTGAAGCGAAGACGACATCGGCTTCCGCGTCCTTGGCAATAG
>DATFUB010000117.1:0-5751 GCA_035261225.1 Sphingomicrobium sp. | reverse complement strand
GGCATCGCATGGGTCCGCCAGCGATTTGCCGTTAGCGGGGGTTCGGGTAGCTTCACGCTCAAGGACAACGGCCTTGCCTGGCAGTTGATCGCGGGCGTCCGCGCGCCGGTGTTTCGGCACTTCGATGTCGGGCTCAAGTATCGCTATTTCGATGCCGGCAAGGTCAAAGAAAACTTCTCCGACCTCGATGCCATTTCGGCCAACAGCCGCTTCCGGTCGCACAGCATCTTGGCGAGCCTGATCTACAATTTCGCGGAGATCGAAGCACCGCCGCCTCCGCCACCACCGCCGCCTCCCCCGCCGCCTCCGCCGCCACCTCCGGCGACGCAGACGTGCCCGGACGGATCGGTGATCCTGGCGACGGACGCATGTCCGGTTCCGCCGCCTCCGCCTCCGCCGCCGCCACCGGCGCCAGAGCGCGGCTAAGCAGCGCTAGAAAAGATGACCGGCCCGAGCTTCACGCTCGGGCCGGTTTTCTTTTGTCTGTTGTCCGCGCGAAAAACGCCCGGCGAACGAGCGCAGAATCGGTCGAAGAATAACGGCTTAGTTTGAAGCGAATTGCGGCGCCGCGCGGTCCCAACCGTAGATGTCGGGCCGATAGGCGAGCTTGCCGTCTTTCACCTGTGCCGTGATGTAGGTCAGGTAGACCGGCGTGCCCCGCGGCAATTGCACGCGGGTCTCGGGTTCCTTGCCCGGCGAGAGGGGTTCGGAACCCAGCAGCCAGCGGCCGAGCCGCCGGGCGTCCTCGACACGGACACAGCCATTGCTGAGGTTGCGGTTGGCCAACGCGAACTTGGCGTGGTCCGGCGTGTCGTGAAGATAGATGTCTTGCGGGTTCGGGAACGGGAATTTCAAAATTCCCATTGAATTGAGCGGTCCCGGATCCTGGCGAATCTTGAGATGAAGCGTGCCCGCCGCGGCCGCTTTCCAGTCGATGGTCTTGGGATCAATCACCGTGGCCTGTTCGCTCCACTCGTTGATCACGTCGTAGCCGTGCGACTTGAAGTAGCCGAGGCCGAGCTTCAGCACGTTCGGCGCAATCGTCTTGCGCACCAGATGGTCGGGCGCGTGCCAGTACGGATTGTAGGTGATGTAGTACATCACGCTGGCGATCAGGGGCGTGGGTAGCTCCTCGGTCCCGGTGATGATCTTCATCGAATCGACCGGTTGGCCGTTCTGATAGAGCGTGGCGATTGAAGCGCCGGCATCGACCAGCAGGAACCGCCCGCTCGCGGGAAGCGAGCGGACACGGTCGAGGTTCGCGAGCAACCGTGGGTCCGGCGTCATATTGCCGGTCGCCTGGGCCTGCGCCCAAGCGGTGTCGCGTAGCTGTGCATAGATCGGGTTCACGGTTGCGACCGAGGTCAGATACTGAGTCAGCGAAGGCGCGGCCGCGGCGGTCAGCAGGATCTGGTCGGTGCGCGCGCCCTGCGGCTTCAACACGTCATAGGCATAAATCATGCCCTTGGTCGGGCGTTTCATGGTTTGGGCGTATTCCACCCAGGCGGTCGAAAGGACGCGTTCAGCCGCCGCTATGTCGGTTGCCTGGCCACTTTGAGCCTGAGCCACCGCGGCCTCGACCTGCACCGCAAGTTGCGGGCCTGTCGCAAGACCGTCAAACGGCGCGCGTTTGAGAATGCTCACGAGCTGCGGGATGGCCGCGTCGGGCGCGCCGTTGCGGAACCAGATCGGCGGCGCAGTCCAGTTGGTGTAGAAAGCGCTGACGCTCGTGGCGGCAGGCGTTCCGGCGGCGATCTGAGCCGAAGCCGGGGCGGCCGTGACCAACCCCAACGCGCTGACGCCGATGGCCAGAATCCGTGCCTTGCTGCTCTTCACTACCATACCCCTGCACTGAACGGCGCACTCGCCGCCATAATGTAGCGTGGCTTATCACCGATCCAAGCTGGATTCAGGATGAACTCCTTTACTTGGGCCAAGACTGTGGCAATGCCGCGACACGGCGCCGACCTTAGATGAAATGAGCCGAAGGGGACGAAATGCAAATTAATGGAATTGCCGCTGTGGTGACCGGAGCGGCGTCGGGGCTCGGCGAGGCGACGGCCCGCGAGCTGGCACGGCGCGGGGCAAAGGTCGCGATATTCGACCGCGATGCCACCAGGGGCGAGAAGGTCGCGGCAGAGATAGGCGGGATCTATTGCGAGGTCGACGTCACCTCGGACGAAAAGGTCGCGGCGGCCTTCGCCAAGGCCCGCGAAGCTCATGGGCAGGAGCGGGTGCTGGTCAATTGTGCTGGTGTCGCCAATGCCGCGAAGACGGTGGGCCGGGACAAAGAGACCAAGGAACCAAAATTCTATCCGATCGGCCAGTTCGAGCTGGCCATTCAGATCAACCTCATCGGCAGCTTCCGCTGCATCGCCCATTCGGCGTTCGGGATGGTCGGGCTCGACCCGCTGGAGGACGGCGAGCGTGGCTGCATCATCAACACCGCAAGTGTCGCGGCCGAGGACGGTCAGATCGGGCAGGCGGCCTATTCGGCTTCGAAAGGCGGGGTGTTGGCGATGGCGCTACCGATCGCGCGCGACCTGATGAACGACGGCATTCGCGTGAACACCATTCTGCCCGGCGTGTTCAAGACGCCGATGGTGGCGATGATGCCCGAAAATGTGCAGGACGCGCTAGGAGCTCAGGTGCCATTCCCCAAGCGGCTCGGCAAACCCGAGGAATATGCGCATCTCGCCGCCTTCATCGTCGAAACGCCGTATCTCAACGCCGAAGCCATCCGGCTCGATGGCGGCATTCGGATGGCGCCGCGATAAGTTGGACGAACATCGACTTCTTCAGGAAATCGCCGAGGCGGCGCACGCGGCCGGCGAGGCGATTCTCGAGATCGTGCGCGTCGGCTTCGACGTCGAGCACAAGCAGGATTCTTCCCCGGTCACCGAAGCTGACCGCGCCGCCGAGCTGATCATCCTGGCGGCGCTGGCTCGTGCCGCCCCCGGCATTCCGGTCATCGCCGAGGAAGAGGTCGCGGCCGGTCGTATCCCGGCACATGGCGAGACCTATTTCCTGGTCGATCCGCTCGACGGGACCAAGGAGTTTGTCCGGGGCGGCGATGATTACACGGTCAACATCGGCCTGATCCGGAACGGAGCGCCGCGGCTGGGCGTGGTATTCTCGCCGGCGCGAGGCAGTCTCCATGCCGGCCTGGTTGGCGAGGGTGCATGGGTGGAGGATGCCGACGGCCGTCGCGCGATCCGCACGCGCGAGCGAGGTGAGAAGCTCGTCGCCGTGGCGTCCAAGTCGCATTTCACCCAGAACACCGCAGACTATCTCGAAGCCGCGATCGGCGCGTGCGAGCGTGTCAGCATCGGCTCGAGCCTCAAATTCTGCATTGTCGCCGAGGGGCAGGCGGATATTTATCCGCGTTTGTCGCCGACCAGCGAGTGGGATACTGCCGCCGGTCATGCCGTACTGCTCGCGGCGGGCGGGCGAATCGACGGGCCCGACGGCCAGCCGCTAAGTTACGGCAAGCGCGCCTTTCTCAATCGCGGCTTCCTCGCCACCGCGGGGTGGGAGGCGCCGCCGATCGGGCCGTTTCTTGAGGATTTCGCCGGTGGTGGGGAGCTACCGCAGGGCGTTTGAGCTATTCGGCGCGGGCAATCCCTGGAATAGATTTTCCAGCCAAATTGGATCAATTTCCTTTCGAACAGCTACCCAATCACCCAGCCGAAGCGATTGAAGTTCATCGCGCACGACTTCAAGGCGGCCATATAGCTCGCGCGCTTCATCGCAGTCGCCCTCGGCGACACCGAGCCGCCAAGCGAGTTTTTGCGCTTCGGAAATGGCGCAAATGAGCTCATCGAGCCAACGCAAGCGTTCCAGTGCGACAAGCTGATCGGGGGCACCCTGCAAACTCGGACTCCTGAGGCGGGCGCACTATGTACGCGGCGATTAAAGTCGCGTTGTCAGTTCGTCCGGGATGGACGCGAAAATGGCCTGACTTGTGTCCAGAATGCGCGCTATCACCCGCTCGCTCGGTTCTCGCACATGGTGTGGCACGATGAACGAGTATCTGAGCAACAACCGAAACAGTGACAATTTCTTTGACCTGCCGCCGATCCTGATCGCGGCAAGCAGCGAATCTGGAAAAGCGCGCGCACGCGCAACGGTCACGATGGCCGGCCTCCGGGTCGCTGGGTCGTTCGGCATTGAATACGCGTGCCAAGCGATCGACGGGCAGGGCTCGGCGTCCGCCTTGTGGATTGAACTCGATGCAGACGCGGGCGGGCCAGCGGACAAGCTTCTCGATCATGTCGCTGCGGACGTCTCGCATGGTCGCTACCCGGCAGTCATCGCGGCGCCGGCTTCGATGGTCGATCGGCTCGCAACGCATGCTTTCGATTTGAACATGGACCTCATCATCGATGCTGACGAAAGCGAGCGCACGGCGGCGCTCGCCGTCGCCGTATTCGGGGCGCTCAATGGGCAGGGTATCTCCGACGTCACTGCGGACAAGAACGCCGTCCGCCTCCGGCAATTGAGCGACGAAGTCAGTCGCATCGCTTCCACGCTCGCGCGCCTGTCGACCGGCCCCGCGACCACGACCCGGGCGCTTGAGGCCGAGCATCTGGGCGACGTTCCCGAGGTTTCCATCGAAACGATCCGCGCTATCATTCGCGCCCGGCGCCTGCGCAGCCGCTATTTCGACGAGGAACTGTTCGCCGATCCGGCGTGGGACATGTTGCTCGATCTGCTCTACGCGGAGATTTCGAACCTCCGCGTGCCTGTCTCGAGCCTGTGCATCGCAGCAGCGGTGCCGGCAACGACCGGGCTGCGCTGGCTCAAGACGATGGTTCACAGGGGATCTTTCTCCGTCAGGCCGATCCGCACGACGGCCGACGCGTGTTTGTCGAACTGGCGCCGCACAGCAGCCAGTCCTTGCGCCGCTATTTTGCCGAGGTCGGCAAGGTCGCCGTCGTTTAGCGCCGCTTGCCCGAGCAGATGGCCCGTGGCACGGCGACATCGTGGGCGGTTAGCTCAGCTGGTAGAGCATCTCGTTTACACCGAGAGGGTCGGCGGTTCGAGCCCGTCACCGCCCACCAACGACACAGTTCGATGCTCGGGGGCAGCATCGAAATCATCGCTCAGATTATAAACTTCGCACCAATCTCGTCGCGACAGCCAGCCACGGCGGATTGGCGACAATTTGCTGCCGTCCGCCCGCCTCGAGCGGCAGGATTTGCAACTTCTCTTCGTCGCGGTTGATCAGGCGGCCGAACAGGAAGCGGCCGGCGGGGCGAGGGACGAGTACGTCGCGGTTCAGCGCGTGGGCATAATTGTCGACCGCCAGCGTGTCGCACCACAACTCGTCGCCTGAGCGATAGTCGCCGATGCTCCCCGTAACGACCACCGCGATCTGCCCTTCGCCGATCTTGGGCGGGACGACGATAGCGGTGCGGCGGGGCGCCGCAGCGCCATTCTGTCCGAGCAATGCCGCGACCTTGAGGTCGGACGTTTCACCACCTTCGACCAGATCCTGGGCTTCGACCCCGAGCGCCTTAGCGATGCGGTTGAGCCAGCCGACCGAGACCGTCCGCGTGCCGGTTTCAAGCCGTCCGATAGTCTGGGGCGTGGTCGGCGGGTCGCATTGTTTCGCCACATCGTCGAGCGTCATGCCACGCGCCCTGCGCACTTCTCTGATCCGCGTGATCATAGCCGGCGAGCTCCAAAAAAATGAACCAATTGGGTTTTTCTACTGTCCTACAGTTTCGCCGATGTGGCAAGTCCCCG
>DATFUB010000116.1:0-13286 GCA_035261225.1 Sphingomicrobium sp. | reverse complement strand
CAAATCCCCGACCGCGCCGGCGAACTGGCCGCCCTTCAGCCCCGCGGCATCGTCGCTGACGTCGCGGATTTGCGCGGTTTCACGCGCTTCGTTCATGCACGACGGGTTATCGGTGTACGTGCGCAGGCCCGCCTGGACCAGCACCTCGGCGCGGACCCGGGCTTCGGTTGCCTGGCACTCCTCGCAGCCGCCGTTGCCGTCGTTGAAGTCCTTGACCTTGGCGGCGAGCTTGGCCGCTTTGTCTTCCGCGGTTTCGGGCGTGGCTTCAGTGGTCGCTTCGTTGGCGGCGGCGTTGTCGGCCGCTTTTTTTTCTTTATCCTTGCCGCCGCAGGCCGCGACGCTGAGCAGGACCGCGGCGATCATGCCGTGATAGAAAATGCCCCCTCGCATGACATTGCCCCCTTCGATGAGGATCCGGCAGCTGGGCTTATAACGTAGGTTAGCCAAACATGCGAGTACCGCTCGCAACTATCGGCGATTCGGGCTATGGCTGGTTCCGGCCGAATCGTCCTGTTGAGCGGGAGGACGCGGCATGACCTGCCTTTGCAAATTCATTCCCGACGAGGTGCTGGCGCGCCTCGCCAACGATGCGTCGATCAAGGATTTTGACCGCGACGCGCTGCAGCGCACGCTGGCCGTCGACCAGGAAATGCGCCGGGTGCGCGAGGCGACCGCGTCGCTGATCGCATCGTCGGCGATGATTTCGATGAGCCTCGTCCCGGCGAACAAGAAGCCGTTGATCAAGGTCTACGACTGCAAGCACGGCGGAATCCTGCCAGGAGCCAAGATCGCGAGCCCGCAATCGTCTTCCGACGGCACGGTCAAACGGACGTTCAAGAACACCACCGACGTCGCCAAATTCTACAAGAAGGAATTCGGCCGCAATTCGCTCGACGGGCAGGGCATGGACCTGATTTCGTCGGTCCATTACGGCCAGAATTACAACAACGCCTTCTGGAACGGTCAGCAGATGACCTACGGCGACGGCGACAACAACATCTTCATCGACTTCACCAAGGGCAATGACGTCGTCGCCCACGAACTGACCCATGGGCTGACCCAATTCACCAGCCAGCTCGCTTACGCCAACGAGCCGGGCGGGCTCAACGAGAGCATGTCCGACGTGTTCGGATCGATGTTCCGCCAGTGGCAGGCCAACCAGACGGCGGACAAGGCCGACTGGCTGATCGGCAGCGACATCATGGGTCCGGCAGCGACGGCCAAGGGCTTCACCTGCCTGCGCGACATGGCCAATCCGGGCGCGAAACATGCGCTAGCGCCGCAGCCGCCGCATTTTTCCAAATATATGCCGGGCATGGATCCGCACGTCAGCAGCGGCATTCCCAACAACGCTTTCTACCGGGCGGCGACGGCGATCGGCGGCAAGAGCTGGCAGAAGGCGGGCAAGGTCTGGTTCCAGGCGTTGACCGGCTACGGCCCGGCACCGCAGCTGACCATGAAACAGTTCGCCGACCGGACGCGGACGGTCGCGACGCAATTGTTCGCGGCGCAGCCGGCGGTCGCCCAAGCCATTGACAAAGCATGGGTCGCGGTCGGACTGTAGCCCTCGTGGCGCGCCGACTCGACGACAAACGCATCAGGATCGAAAAGCTCGGCGGTTTCGCCGGCTTCGGATCGAGCGCGCATTTGCGCAGCGAAGGCGAGGTCGAACTCGAAAAGCTGCCCGAGCCCGATCGCGACAAGGTCGCCAAACTCCTCGCCCGGGACGAGCAGGACCATCCCTCGAGCCTCAGCCAGTTCGTCTACCGGCTGAGCTGGGAGGAGGGCGGGAAGACCCGGTCGATCGACGTCGCCGAGGACGAATTGCCGCAAAGCGTGGTCGCGGCCATCAAGGATAGGCTGATCTAGCCTACCATTGCGGCCGCCGCCGGACGAACTGCTCGCGCCGGACTTCGCCCTGGATGATGCGGGTCTTGAGCTTGGCCTGGATCTGCGCCGCGCCATGGCCGTTCATGGTGACCAGCCGGGTGCCACCGCCGGGCAGCGCCTCGATCACCGAGATGGCGATGCTCTTGTCGGCGCAATGCTTGATCACGTCGGCCTCGGTCATGGAAAGGTTGAAGGCACGGCTCATTGAAGATGCTCCTGGGCGGCAAGCGGGAGCACGAACGACTCTCAGCCATCGGCGCCTGCGAAACCAGCGAATGCCGATGATCGTACGGCTCTAGCACGGGCCGGCGCGAGATGCCCGGAGATTCGGCGCGCCAGACGGCCAATTGATTCTCCGTCGCCCAAAGCGCATCCTCGGCGCGCTCGGTTGGGGGGAGACAATCGCCATGACGAACCGGACGATGCTGAGCACGATCGCATTCGCCGCGCTGCTGGTGACCGCGGGCTGCGGGGGCAAGAAAGTCCCCGGCAACACCGCGAACGCGACGCAAACGGCCGAGGGGAATGCCGGGACCGCCAACGAAGCGGCGCCCGAAGTCGAAGGCAACACCGAAGCCGCGCCCGCAACCGAGGAAGCCGCGGAAAACGACACCACGCCGGTCAAGAATCTGGTCGCGGCACACAAGGGCGGCGTCGTGCGCATCGGCCCGGTGAGAAGCCCGGGCGCCCCGGTCCGGGTCGCGGCGCGGGGTACGCTGTCGCGCTATGTCGACATGCGCCCGCGCGAGGTCGAGGACGGGCGCAGCTTCCTCGGCGAGCCGTCCGTGCGCCAGGCGATCGCCGCCAGCGTGCGCGATGCCGGGGTGCGCAATTTCATCTTCCATTACGACGGGCCCGACGCGCCGATCGCCAAGACCAAAGCCGGGCGGATCCTCGCTTGGGGCTGCGCGGCGCAAGATTGCAGCTTCCACAATTGGGCCGTGTCGATCACCCCCGACGGGTCGAGCGCCGAGGTCTGTTACTATCGCGACGACGACCGGCCCGACGGCAGCGCGACCTGGTATTTGCCGCGCGGCCGGATGGTGAAGCGCGCGGGGAATTGCCCGGACGAATAGGGGCGGTGTCGCGGCGAAAGTTGACAAAGTTGATACCCTATACGCGGGCGCGAAATCGGGCGCGGAAGTTGGCGAAGTTTGCTCCTCAACGCGCGCGCGTTGACGCGCGCGCGCGAGTCCGGCGTCGAAACGGGGCATCGAAACGGGCGTCGAAACCCAGCAAGCCTACGCGTGGGCTGGACGCAGGTGAGGGGTTTTTCACGCGAAGGCGCGAAGTGAGATTGGCCTGGCTTCGACATGGCGCTGAACGGGCATCGGTCAGCTTAAGGCACAAACGGGGCGCTGTAGGAAAGCGAATAGGATTTCACGCGGAGACGCGAAATGCGCGAAAGGCTATTTGGCCTTCCCTTCCTCTGCGAGCTTGGCGGCGATGTCGGGATGCGCTTCCAGATACGCCATTAGCTTCGTCTTGAACTCGGTCAGCATCACGGCGTTCACCTGCTGCGAGTCGCCGATCAACGCCGCATTCGCCTTCATCACCGCGGGGTCACCGATGAGCGCTGCCGAGCGCGAGAGGTAATGGCGGCCAGCCGGGGTCTGCGCGAACGCGTGGACGTCCTTCAACTCCAGGAGCGAGAACTCATGCGTGTAGGCCACAGCTATGGCTGCGAACATCTCGGGCAAATGCTTCTGGAGCATCGGCTTCTGCCGAGCCATGGCCTTCTCGAGGAACTCGTCGAAGATTGCTTTCAGTCCCGGGTCGGATGAGAGGGCCTTCGGCATGGTCTGCCGGAACGGCGTCGTAAAATCGTTCATCATTTTGTCGAACGTTTTCTGGCGCTCGGCCGGAGGAAACATGATGCTGATGATGGCATTCGCCTCGGCGAGTTTGACCGCTTCGTCCGGCTGGGCCGATGGCGCGGTTTGAACCTCCGCCCCGGCCGCCGCCGGCAGGGATACGGCGAGGCAGGCCGCCACAACCGGGCCGAACAGTTGCTTCATGATTCCCTCCAGACCAACGCGAACACGCCGCGATGGTAGAGGAGATGAAACTTCGATCAAGTGAGGGCCTCGCTCGGCGACGCGGAGGACTCTCGTGGCTTAGGCGTCCGCGCAGGACGCCGCGCGAAGTGCGCGGACCGCGGACCGCGCGCGCGTTTCGGGGGCGAGCGCATAGGCTTCCCAGCGCTTGACCCTGCGGTGGCCGCACCACAGCTCCATCGCATCGAGATCGCGCCAGTCGGCGCCTTGCGCGACGGCCGCTGGATCGTCCGGCGCCTCGAATTCGCGGAACTGATCGATGTGCCCGAGCTGGTCGAAGAAATAGAGCCGGTAATACGCCATTGAGAACATTCCCCTTCGACCCGCTAACGAGCGAGGGGCCGGGGTTCATCCCGGGAGGCGATAACGAGAGGAGGGAGAGGGAAGAGCGTCACGCGGAGTAAATCCGACGTGACGTCGATCGGGTTCGCTTCGCGACCCGTCGGCCGCCTCTCGCCAGCTCTACGCGCTGCCTCCCGATTGCTGAGCAATCGCTCACCTGCGCTCGGCGGCTCGAAGGCGATGCGGCGAGGGCGACTGGAACACCCTCGATTATCACGCGCAGCATGTCCGGGGGGCATGCGAGCATGATGATGATGGCCCCTACTTCTTCGCCGTCGGGCACTTCATGAAATGGCCCTTGGCGTTGCGGCAGACTTTCGGCTTCGCCGGGCACTTCACGAACTTGCCATGCGTGTCCTTGCACGGCGCGGCGAGCGCCGGCGCGGCGCCGGCAACGAGGCTCAACGCGCCCACTGCGAGCATCAGCTTTTTCATTGTGTCCTCCCTGGCACTGGGGAGCTTCCGGATATAGCGGACGCGATCCGACCGGGAAATGGAGGGGAGATTACAACTGAGCGCCCGAGCGCAGGTGAGCGCTCTGCGAAGCATGATCGAGTACGAGCAGCGCGGGGCGCTGATTGAGCGCAGATCAGGAAGCAGCGCGAAGAGAGCGCGAGAGTCGACCGGCGGGGCGCGACCCCGGATCAGGTCCGGGGGAGCGAGCCCGTTCGACGTCACGAATTTACTTCGTGACGGCTGTCTTTCCTTCGTCGTTCAAGTCGCTAAGTTGCAGTTGCTCGGGTCAGAGGGGATCATGAAAATAGCAGCCTTGTGCGCGCTGTTATGCGCCGCTTCGACTGCCGGCGCCCAGGTGCGGTCAGTCTCCGATCCGAGTGCGCTTCGGATGGATTCGCATCCATCGAAACAAGCCGCACCATCGCAAACTAGCGCGACTTCGCAGGCGGTTGAGAGGCTTACTAACGAATCTGTCATCACACTGGTGAAAGCCGGCCTTGGGCCAGAGACCGTGGTCGCAAAGATCAATGCGTCAAGCGGCTCCTATGACACGTCGACCAATGCTTTGATCCAGCTCAAGCAGGCCGGCGTTCCAGACCAAGTCATCGCGGCGATGCTGACCCGTTCCAAATCTCCGGTCTTGGTCAACGCCGTTGCGGACAACAGCAGTCCTGATCCGCTCGCGATGCACGCACCCGGCATTTATCTGCTCGACCCGCGTGGCTCGGGCCGGATGGGGCGCATCGACGCGACGGTCGCGAACCAAACGAAGACGTCCAATCTTTGGGGATATGCGTTCAGCTATGGGCTCTCGAGCCTGAAAATGAAGACTGTGATTCCTAACGTGTCGGCGCGGGCCCAAGCGGCAAATCGCCGTCCACATTCTATTTTTATTTTAACCAGTCGAGCGCGCTTGCCTCGATCGCGGAGTTCAGCACCGGTTTCACCGCAACGGCAACTTCGCCCAATGAGTTTAGCCTCGTTCGGTTTGAGCAGAAACAGGACCACCGGGAAGCTGTCGTCGCGTCCGTCGGCCTGGGCGGTGCGAAATCGGGCGTAAGTGACAAGGCGAGGGTGGCGTTCACCTACGATGACGTTGCTCCTGGGGTATTCCGGGTTACTCCGTCCACAGAGCTGCCGCCCGGCGAGTATGGTTTCGTCTATTCGATTGGAGCGAGTACCGGCATGGTGGCGCGCATCTTTGATTTCTCGGTAAGTTGAGCAACGAGGCTCGCATCAATGGCGGAACTCCCGGATCAACGCCGATTATGGGATGCGTATGGCCATGCCATGGGTGCTGCCATTGGCTTGGAACTGCTTATGCGTATCGCCCTCATCAACGCTGCGGCGAAGAAGATGATAGAAGAAAAGTCATTTGATCAAGAGAGGCGCGACAAGGCTCTTACTAAGATTCAAGGGATGACGTTTGGCCGAACGGTGCAAGCCTCAAAGGGGCCTTCTCAGACTTCGCGAATGATGAGAAATTTTGCGAGTCCATCGATAACGCGGTTTCCAGTCGGAACTATCTCGCGCACGGATTTCTCGACGGAATCTTGTCAGGCCTACGTTCGGAAGAAGGCGTCCAGCTAGCAACGTTTGAATGTTTTGAATGGTTCGAACATTTCCAAAGTCTTGAAGCTTATCTCCGCGACAAATGTCCCGTTGATTATGTCGAATTCTTCAAACTGGGAGAGGGAAGGGCCGAGGAGTACGTTCAACAGCATCCACTTCGCGAGAAGCTTCGTATGGCAACGGAGGAGCCGGCTGGCGGTCCTCCGCGTAATGGCCTCGCGTGAGCACCGTTTTTTGGTCTTGGCAGAGCGACCTCGATCCGTGGGTAACTCGAAATGTGATCAGAGACGCGCTCGCAGATGCAATTGATGAGTTGCAAGCTGATCTGGAAGAAAGGGTCGAGCTTACCTCGGACACCAAAGGAGTTGCTGGGTCGCCGGACATCGTTGCCACCATTCTTGAAAAGATTGATGCATGTGCCGTCTTCGTTGCTGACGTGACTCCGATAGCCATTTCTCACACTGGAAAAGCGGTCGCCAATCCAAACGTGTTAATTGAGTTGGGCTACGCAAAGAAATCACTCGGGCTGAACCGAATTGTGCTCTTGTGGAACACGGCTTTCGAAGGGACAACGCCAGAGCGGCTGCCGTTCGACATGCGAACGCGACGAGCACCCATTGGCTTCCAGCTGGCGCCGCGCGCGAGCAAGGCAGAACTCGCTACGGTTCGGGAGAGTCTTCGTGGAGTCCTCAAAGATGCACTCTCCGCGAGCCTAGCTGTACCAGGGTCGAGAGCGATAACTCCCACTGTCGACTGGGAGCCAAGCTCGCCTGAGTGCAGCGCACTTTGGTTCGATCCGAAAAAGCCGCTTCCGATCAACGAGGATGGGGCGCCAGGGACAAAGGCGATGAGACCCGGACCCTACGCCTACGTGCGAGTTCTACCTTCGAAATGGACGCGACCTGCAGATTTTGGAGCGGGCAATCACTCCCACATACTAGGTGACACGCGTGGTTTCAGCTGGGGAACTACGAGGGGATGGTTTCTTACTTATTCTGGAAGCCTTCGAGCCTCCGAGCAGTCTGATCTCGCCAACATGACAATGCAGTTTCGTCAAACCGGCGAACTCTGGGGAGTCGAATCGCGCATTGCAGACACCAACGACGGGTGGTTCTTCGCTGACTATGTGATCAAGAGCTTTAATGACTTTGTTGAGGCAAACCTGAGCTACTTGCTCGGACAACAGGCTCGTGGTCCGTTCCGGGTGCGGCTGGGAGTTACTGATCTGGATGGACTGCAGTGGGTCTCTGAGACACATTGGGGTGGCAAGCCGCAAGCGCTCGAATCTATCGCAGAAACGAACTTCAGTCTCTCTGGCACAGGCGAAGAAGAGCGACTTACCGCCCTCGAACATGCCTGGGGAGAAATCGCGGCGGCATTTGGTGTAATGCAGCCAAGCCGGGCTACACTTGTGAAGCAGATACGCGGGTTCTGAGCGACGTTCGGTAAGATGGCTCCGCCACGAAGTAAATTCGTGACGTCGATCGGGTTCGCTTTGCGACCCGTCGGCCGGGCACTGCGCGAATTCTACGCGCTGCTCCGGCGGCGCTACGCGCCGGCGTCGCTGCGCTCGACCGCTTGGCACTTTTCACGCAACCCTCACATCTTGCTCATGCCCTTCACCGCCGTTCCTGCCAGGGTGACGCCTCAACCTGTACCCCCTCACCCTAGCCTCCCCCCGCCGGGGAGAGGGGATTATTAGGAGGCGAGCTTATGACACCGCACATGACCGCAGGATCGAACACCACATGGAATGGCTGGCGCATCGCCCGCTGGTCGGCGGTGGCGGTGCTGCTGCTCTTGCCCCTGGCGATGATGCAGGTCGTTACCGACTGGCACTGGGGGCCCGGCGGCTTCGTCCTCGCCGGGATCGTGCTCGGCGGCCCGGTGCTGCTGTACGAAGTGGCGGCGCGGCGGGCCGGGTCGACCGCCTACGGGCTGGGCGCGGCGCTCGCCCTAGCCACATGCTTCATGCTGGTGTGGACCACGCTGGTTCGCGACGATGGCAATGGCATTGGCTTTTTGGTGCTGGCGCTGGCGGCAGCGGCGGGCGCCTTCGCCGTCCGCGGGCGCGCCGCGGGCATGGCGCGCGCGATGCTCGGCATGGCGGGCATCCAGGCGTTCCTCGGCCTGATGATCGCCACCGCGCCGTCGACCGCGGCCGCGCCGCGAGGGGCGGGCAGTGTGCTGCTGGTGACGGGCGTGTTCGTCGCACTGTGGCTAATCGCGGCGGCGTGTTTCCGGCGGAGCGCGCGGGGGTAGGAATTTCCTCTCCCCGTCGGGGAGAGGGTAGAGTGAGGGGAGCGAGCGTTCAGCGAGCGTCTTCGTTGGAGATCATCCGAAGCCGTGGATCCCCCTCACCTAAATCCTCTCCCCGCCGGGGAGAGGACCTTATCTATTGGTCGAGGAAGCTCCGCATCTTGCGGCTGCGGCTCGGGTGCTTCAGCTTCCTCAGCGCCTTCGCTTCGATCTGGCGGATGCGTTCGCGGGTCACCGAGAACTGCTGACCGACCTCTTCGAGCGTGTGATCGGTGTTCATGCCGATGCCGAAGCGCATGCGCAGGACGCGTTCTTCGCGCGGGGTCAGGCTGGCGAGGACGCGGGTGACGGTTTCCTTGAGGTTGGACTGGATCGCGGCGTCGACCGGGATGACCGCATTCTTGTCTTCGATGAAATCGCCGAGGTGCGAGTCTTCCTCGTCGCCGATCGGGGTTTCGAGGCTGATCGGCTCCTTGGCGATCTTCATCACCTTGCGGACCTTCTCGAGCGGCATCGAGAGGCGCTCGGCGAGCTCCTCCGGGGTCGCTTCGCGGCCGGTCTCGTGGAGGAACTGGCGGCCGGTGCGGACCAGCTTGTTGATGGTTTCGATCATGTGCACCGGGATGCGGATGGTGCGCGCCTGATCGGCTATGCTGCGGGTGATCGCCTGGCGGATCCACCATGTCGCGTAGGTGCTGAACTTGTAGCCGCGGCGGTATTCGAACTTATCGACCGCCTTCATCAGCCCGATGTTCCCCTCCTGGATGAGGTCGAGGAACTGGAGGCCGCGGTTGGTGTATTTCTTGGCGATCGAGATCACCAGGCGAAGGTTGGCCTCGACCATTTCCTTCTTGGCGATGCGGGCCTCGCGCTCGCCCTTCTGGACCATGTTGACGATCCGCCGGAACTCGCCGAGCGAGGTGCCGGTCGAGTGGGCGATGTCGCCGATCTCGTTGCGGATGCGGTCGACGCTCTCGCGCTCCGCAATGGCGAAGGCGGTCCATTTCTTGTCGGTCTTCGCGGCGGCCTCGAGCCAGGTCTCGTCGAGCTCGTGGCCCATGTAGCTTTCGAGGAAGGCGCGGCGCGGGACCTTGTGGCGTTCGGCGAGGCGCAGCATCTGGCCGCCGAGCGCGGTCAGGCGGCGGTTGTGGCTGTACAGCTGGTCGACCAGGAACTCGATCTTCGAGCCGTGGAACTGGACGCTTTCGACCTCGGCGGTGAGGTGCTCGCGCAGCTTCTGATATTTCTTTTCCTCGGCCGGGGGGAAGTCGCTGCCGGCGGCGAACGCCTCCATCCGCGTCGACTGGACCTTGGAGAATTTCTTGAACAGCGACGTCATGGTCGCGAATTTCTCGAGCGCCTGGGGCTTGAGGGTCTCTTCCATCTGGGCGAGCGACAGCGTGTTGTCCTCGTCCTCCTCCTCGGCGACGGGCGCGGCGCGGCGCTCGACCATGTCCTCGTCTTCGTCTTCGTTGGCGGCGTCGGCCGAGGGTTGGTCGGGAACCTCTTCCTCTTCCTTGATCGAGGGACCGGCGGTTTTTTCGCTGATTTCGGGCTCGGCGCCTTCGGCGCCTTCCTCGCTGGCCGCGATCTGTTCGGCGGTCGGGCCCTTGCTGAGCATCGCCTCGAGATCGAGGATTTCGCGCAGCTGCATGCGGCCCTCGTTGAGGGCGTTGGACCAGCCGATGATCGCGTTGAAGGTGATCGGGCTTTCGCACAGGCCCCAGATCATGATGTCGCGGCCGGCCTCGATGCGCTTGGCGATGGCGATCTCGCCCTCGCGGCTGAGCAGCTCGACCGCGCCCATCTCGCGCAGGTACATGCGGACGGGGTCGTCGGTGCGGTCGACTGCTTCCTTCTTGACCGCCGCCGCGGGTCGCGGGCCGCCGTCGTCGAGCGGATCGACCTCATCCTCGGGCTCGGCTTCCTTTTCCTCTTCGTCGTCGTCGCCGCCCTCTTCGGACTCGACGACGGTCACGCCGCGCTCGGACAAGCGCGACATGATGTCTTCGATCATCTCGTTCTGGTCGGCCGGGATCGCCGCGTTGATTTCATCGATGGTGACGGTGCCGCGCTTTTCGGCGCGCGCCATCATCTTCTTGACCGACGCGTCGTTGAGGTCGAGCAGCGGGGCGTCGCCCTCGTCGGCCGTGTCGAGTTCCTGTGGTTCGTTTTTTGCCATATTTCCGTGTCGCTTAATCGGTGCCGGCGAGGGACGCCAGCCTCTGTCTCAATCCCTGCTGCGCCTCAACGAGGCGCTGCTGCTCATCCAAGGCCTCGTCGGTCAAATCCCGCATCAGCCGTTCGGTTGCGTCGACCAAGGCTTTCTCCACCTCCTCGGTCGCCGCGATAATCTCCACCGCCGCGGCCAGATCGCTACGAGCGCGGTCCGGGTCGCTGTCGCGTCGGGTGAAGGAAAAGCCCATCGCGCGAGGGGCGTTTCCGCCCGCCGCTTCGTTCGTGCCCAAGATAGTGCCTAGGGCGTCACGATCAAGCGTTGTGCCGGCGAAGGCGGCGTTGACCAACTCGTCGCGCATTTTTGAGGTGCCGCGGTCGGCGATCGGAAGCGACGCGAGTTGCTCGCAATGGGCCGGCAATTCCTCGGGAAAATTGGCGAAACCGAGGATGAGCGCGCGGGCGGTGGGGCCGTCGATCCCGCTGGCGGCGATCGCTCGCGCCCTGGCGCCGACCGGCGCTTCGGGTGGGGTCCAGCGGCCGTTTTTGAACGACCCGCGGGCGAAGCGGGCTGGGCTACCCGTGCCAGAGCTGGCTCGGCGCGGAGCAATCTCGGTCTCGAAGCGCTGCAACCATTGGTCGCGGTAGAGCTGGCGGAGCGCCGGGTCGGGAATCGTCCGCGCATGGTCGACCAGCCGCTGGCGCAGGCCGGCGCGGGCTTCGGGGGTGGTCAAAGGCGCGGCTTCGACCTCGTGCCGCCACAGCCGCGCATCGAGCGGCTCGGGGTTGGCGAGCAACGTTTCGAACGCCTCTCGGCCGCCCGCCCGCACGACGTCGTCAGGGTCCTGGCCGGCGGGCAGCTCGACGAGGCGCAGCGTCCGTTCAGGTCCAATGTGGGGCAGGGCGCGCAAGGCGGCGCGGATCGCAGCCTTGCGGCCCGCGCTGTCGCCGTCGAAGCACAGGATCGGCGACGGATCGAGCCGCCACATGCGTTCGAACTGGGCTTCGGTCACCGCAGTCCCGTTGGGCGCGACGACTTCGGAAATGCCGGCGCGGTCGAGCCCGATCACATCCATATAGCCTTCGACCACGATCAGCCGCTTGGCGGTGCGGCTGGCGGGGGAGGCGCGGTCGATGTTGTAAAGTGTGCGGCCCTTGTCGAAGAGGGGCGTGTCGGGGGAGTTCAGATATTTGGGCTCGCCGTCGCCGAGGATGCGGCCGCCGAACGCGATCACCCGGCCGCGGGCGTCGCGCACAGGGAACATCAGCCGGCCGCGGAACCGGTCGTAGGATGCTTTGTCGCCTTCGTCCGGCTGGATCAGCATGCCGGTTTCGACGAGCTTATCCTCGCCGAGTTTTGCCAACGCGCGCTTGAGCGCGTTGCGGCTGTCGGGCGCGAGGCCGAGACCAAACCGCTCAGCGGTTGATGGGTCGATTCCGCGGTGCTTCAAATAGTCGCGGGCGTCAGCGCCCGCGATGCCGTTGAGCTGCTCGGCGTACCATTTGGCGACCTCGCCCATGACGTCGGTCAGGCTCGACACGCGGTCGGCGCGCTCTTTCGCCTGGGGGTCGGGGGCGGGGACGTCGAGCCCGGCCTTGGCGGCGAGTTCCTTGACCGCATCCATGAACGGCATGCCGCGCTGGTCGGTGAGGAAACGGATCGCATCGCCATGCGCGCCGCAGCCGAAGCAATGGTAGAAGCCCTTGTCGTCGTTGACGGTGAAGCTCGGTGTCTTTTCATTGTGGAACGGGCAGCACGCCTTCCACTCGCGCCCGGCGCGGATCAGCTTGACCGATGGCGCGATGACGGCCGACAGCACCGTACGGGCGCGCAGTTCGTCGAGCCAGGCGGGCGAGAGAGTCACCATTCAACCCTATGCGCGAATCGGCGCGCCGCAAGCGCGGCCGTGCGAGTTATCCACAGACTCAGGCGCTTAGAGGAAATCAACCGAGTCGGCCTTTCGCGGGTGTGTGAAAATTTAACGCGATGGACAGCGGGTTGATTTGAAAGGATTCATAGTCGCTGTGCATGAGGCCGATTAGGGTTAATCTCCCCCCGTTCCGGACACAGCACCACAAGATGCTGGGGTGGAACCAAAGGAGGGGGTACATATGTTGAATAAGATCAGCGGGCTCGCCCGCGCTCTCTACATCGTGCTCGCAATTATTGCAGGGTTTGTTGCCCTGGGCACGGTGGATGTGGCGTTGGCGTTAGTCGTACTCGGCCTGATCGCCGGCATTGCAATGGCGAAGGAGAATTATGTTCCGGCCGCAGCGACGGCCATTGCGTTGCCGATCATTGGCGCGGCGCTGGGCCATATTCCGACAATTGGCGGACAGCTCACCGCGGTTGCGACGAATCTCCAGATGGGTGTGGCCGGTGCTCTGGCCAGCGCTCTCGCACTCGTTCTGTATAAGCTTGTGATGGATGGCGTGACGGGGCTTACTGGCGCCGCGGCCGCCAAACCCGCACACGCGTAGCGACCAAGTTCTGATTGGGGGCTCCGCCGTTCGCGGCGGGGCCCTTTTTTATGG
>DATFUB010000115.1:0-7831 GCA_035261225.1 Sphingomicrobium sp. | reverse complement strand
CCGCCTGTCCGCCGGAGGCGCCAGAGTCGACGCGACCGACGGGGTTCGCGTCAGCACCCCCGACGGATGGTGGCTCTTACGCGCCTCGAATACCCAGGACGTGCTGGTTGCACGGGCGGAAGCGAAGGATCAGGCCGGCGTCGAGCGCCTTGTGGCACAGATCGACGAGCAGTTGACGAAGTCGGGAGTCGAGCGCGCCGAGGTGGTGCACTGACACGTACCCTCTAGACGGCGCTTGCCGAACCAAGCAGCTTGCGCTGCACACAAACGGGAGGGGTTTACAGCGAATGCGTCTTCAACTTTTGATTGCCGGCCTGATGGCTGCGAGCGCGGCGACGTGCGCAAATGCGGCGCCCGCCGCTTCGACCCCGCCCGCGGTCAAGCAGGATTTGCAGTGTTTCGTCCTCTACACGATCGCCGCCGGCACCGAGAAGGACGAGAAAAGGCTGGCCAGCGCAGTCGCGGGAACCTGGTACTTCATCGGGCGGATCGACGCGGCTGCGCCGGGTCTCGATCTGGGTCAGGCAATGCGCGCGGAGATCGCGGATTTGGAGCACAACCCCAAAACCGAAGCGATCGGTGCGGCCTGCGACGCGCAATTCGCCAAGCGAGGGGCCGACATGACCAATTTGGGGAAGGCCTTCGAAAAGCCCGCGAACTGACCGTCGTTGCGACGGTGACGAAACCCGACGAATTCGGTATGACGGACCTCATGGAAGTGAGGGCCATGGACGCCGCCGACAGCGCGATCGGCGTGCCGACTGAGCGGCTTTGCCGAGTGCTCGAGCTGGCGATCGCCGACAGCCCGCTGGAGGAAACCCTCAGCGAACTGATCCGGATCGTCGAAACCACCTCGCGCACCGGCGTGCTCGGCTCGATCCTGCTGCTCGACGGCCGCCACCTCCGCCACGGCGCGGCGCCGAGCCTGCCGCGACCCTATAGCGAAGCGATCGACGGCGCCGAGATCGGCCCGGTCGCCGGATCGTGCGGGACAGCGGCGTTTCGTGGAAAACCGGTCTTCGTCTCCGACATCGCGACCGATCCTTTGTGGGCGGAATTCAAGGCCGTCGCGCTGCCCCACGGGCTGCGGGCTTGCTGGTCGACGCCGATCATCACCGGCGGGTCCAAGGTGCTGGGGACCTTTGCCATGTACCACCGCGAGCCGCGCGAAGCGACGGTGCGCGATCTGGTGCTGGTGGATCTCGTCACTCACACGGCGGCGCTGGTCATCGACCGCAAGCAGGCCCAGGAAGCCTTGGCCCGCGCGGCCTAATCATCCTCATCTTCGTAGCCGACGAGGTTTAGCTCGCAGGCCTTGATCTGGTGGGTCATGCACCAATGCTTGAGCGCTTCCTCGCGGCCGTGGGTGATCCACACTTCGGTTGGTTCGAGCTCGCGGATCGTCGTGGTCAGTTCGTCCCAGTCGGCGTGGTCGGAGATGATCAAAGGCAGCTCGACGTTGCGCTGCCGCGCGCGCTGGCGGATGCGCATCCAGCCCGAGGCAATCGCCGTCACCGGATCGGGCAACCGCCGCGACCAGCGGTCGTTGAGCGCGCCGGGCGGGGCGATCACGATGTGGCCGGCCATCTCCGCCTTGGTCGCGCCAGTGGCCGGGCGCAGTTCGCCCAATTCGACCCCGAAGGTTTCGTAGAGCTGGTTCAGCCGCTCGATCGCGCCGTGAACATAGATCGGGTCGTGATGACCACGGGCGCGCAGCTCGGTGATGATCCGTTGCGCCTTGCCCAGCGCATAGGCGCCGACCAGCACGCAGCGGCTCGGGTCCGAATGCAGCCGGTGGGGCAGGCGGTCGATCTCGCTGCCCGTGTCGGGATGGCGGAACACCGGCAGGCCGAACGTCGCCTCGGTGATGAAAATGTCGCACGGCACGGGGACGAAGGCTGGGCAAGTCGGGTCGGCGCGGCGCTTGTAGTCACCAGACACGACCACCCGCTCTCCTTTGTGCTCCATCACGATCTGCGCACTCCCAAGCACGTGCCCGGCCGGAACGAAGCGCACCTCGACTTCGCCGACGCGGATGGTCTCGTCATAGGCGATCGGCTGTCCCGGCTGCGGTCCGTAGCGCGTTTCCATGATCGCCAGCGTTTCGGGCGTCGCCAGCACCGCCATGTGCCCGCCCCGCGCATGGTCGGCGTGCCCATGCGTCACCCACGCCCGCGCCTTGGGCCGCGACGGGTCGATCCACGCATCGGCGGGCCGCACGTAGATCCCTTCGGGGTGGGATTCGATCCAGGAGCCTAGCCGGGCCATCCCGCACTATATAAGCAACTGGACGGAGAGTGCGCATGGACGAATCATTGCTGGGCACGGTGGAAATCCTCGGCCCGGTCCTGTTGCTGATCATGTTGGTCTGGCTGGTGATGCGCCGCGGCGCAGGGACCAAAGCCGCTGACGATTGATTCGCTTCCGCCAGTCGTCGCGGACTGGTTTAAATCCAAAGGCTGGGCGCCGCGCCGCCACCAGCTCGAAATGCTCGACCGCGCACGGGCCGGGCGCAGCGCCTTGCTGGTCGCGGCGACCGGCGCCGGCAAGACGCTCGCCGGGTTCCTGCCCTCCATTTGCGAACTCGCCGAGGATTCGGGCGAGGGCCTCCACACGCTCTACGTTTCGCCGCTCAAGGCGCTTGCGGTCGACGTCCAGCGCAACCTCATCGGCCCGGTCGAGGAGATGGGGCTGCCGATCCGGGTCGAGACCCGCACCGGCGACACGCCGTCCGACCGCAAGGCGCGGCAGCGGGTGAAACCGCCGCATATGCTGCTGACCACGCCCGAGTCGCTGAGCCTGCTGCTGAGCTACCCCGGCGCCGCGCTGATGTTCGAGAATTTGCGGACGATCATTGTCGACGAGCTGCACGGGTTCGCCAAGGAGAAACGCGGCGATTTGCTGTCGCTTTCCATGTCGCGGCTCCAAACCCTTGCGCCGGGCCTCCGCCGGGTCGGCCTGTCGGCGACGATCAGCGATCCCGACGCCTATCGCTCATGGCTCGCCCCCGATGCCGACATGGACCTCGTCGACCTGGTCATCGGCGATCCCGGCGCCGCACCCGATTTGTCGATCCTGATCCCCGAGAACCGGATCCCGTGGGGCGGCCATTCAGGCTACCACGCGGTGCCCGAGGTGATGCGGCTGATCGAGCAGCACCGGACGACGCTCGTCTTCAGCAACACCCGCGGGCTCGCCGAGCTGATCTTCCAGAAATTGTGGGACGAGAACGACCACGGCCTGCCGATCGGCATCCATCACGGCAGTCTGTCAGTCGAGGCGCGGCGCAAGGTCGAGGCGGCGATGGCCGCGGGAAAGCTGCGCGGGCTGGTCGCGACCGCGAGCCTCGATCTCGGCATCGATTGGGGCGACGTCGACCTCGTGATCCAGATGGGCGCGCCCAAGGGCTCATCGCGCCTGCTCCAGCGCATCGGCCGCGCCAACCACCGGCTCGACGAGCCGTCGAAGGGCATCATCGTTCCCGGCAATCGTTTCGAATATCTCGAAGCCCGCGCGGCGCTCGATGCGGTCGACGACGGCGAGCTCGACCCCGAAGTGTTCCGCCCCGGTGCGCTCGACGTGCTCGCCCAACACATATTGGCGATGGCGGTCGCCGCGCCGTTCCAGCGAGACGAGCTGCTCGCCGAAGTCCACTCCGCCGCGCCCTATGCCGGCCTGAGCGACGAAACCTTCGAGGAGATCCTCAATTTCATCGCTACCGGCGGCTACGCGCTCAAGGCCTATGACCGCTTCCGCCGGTTGGTGCCCGAGCCCGGTGGCGTATGGCGCATCGCCAAGCCCAGCGTCGCCCAGCAGCACCGCCTCAATGCCGGCGTCATCGTCGAGCAGCCGCTGCTCACCGTCCGCTTCCGCAACGGCCGCAGACTCGGCGTCGTCGAGGAGGGATTCGCCTCGACCCTAGCGCCCGGCGATCATTTCTATTTTTCCGGGCTCAGCCTCGAAGTCGAACAGCTGAAGGACACCGACATCATCGTCCACGCATCGTCCAAGCGGGCGCGGATCGTCACCTACGGCGGCCAGCGCATGTCGATGTCGACCCACCTCGCCAACCGCGTCCGTCAGGTGCTGGCCGACCGCAACGACTGGGCTCGTTTCCCCGACGACGTCAGCGAGTGGCTCGAAGTCCAGTCCGAGCGCTCGGTCCTGCCCGAGCCGCACCAGCTGCTCGTCGAGACCTTCCCCCACGAGGGCGTGCATTACATGGTCGCCTACAGCTTCGAAGGCTGGAACGCGCACCAGTCGCTTGGCATGCTGATCACCCGGCGGATGGAAACGGCGGGGCTGAAGCCGCTCGGCTTCGTCGCCAACGATTACGGTCTCGCCTGCTACGGGCTCGAGCCGATCACCAACCCCAAGGCTTTGTTCTCCGCCGACATCCTCGAGCAGGAGTTCACCGACTGGGTCGAAAGCTCCTATCTGCTCAAGACTGCCTTCCGCGAAGTCGCGGTGATCGGCGGGCTGGTCGAGCGCCAGCACCCAGGCCGCAGGAAGACCGGTCGCCAGGTCAGCTTCTCGACCGATCTCATCTACGACGTCCTGCGCCGTTACGAACCGCAGCACCTCCTGCTGCGCGCCGCTTGGGACGACGCACGGCGGCGGATGACCGAGCTCGGCCGCCTGATTCGCCTGGTCGATCGCGCCTCGGCGACCATGCTCCATATCGAGACCGACCGGATCACGCCCATGGCCGTGCCGTTCATGGTCATCGTCGGCCGCGAATCGCTTCCGCCGGGCGCGGAAGCCGACGAGACGTTGCTGACCCAGGCCGAAGCGCTCGCCGCCGAAGCGATGGCGCTGTGACATTCATTGCCGAGCCACGCTGTCCGTGCGAATCGTGACCGAATGAAGCCGGTGCTCGCCCTATCTGCCGCCGCTTTGCTTTCAGGCTGCGCCACGGTCGCTAAGACCGCGGTCGATGTTGTCACCCTGCCCGTGAAGGCGGTCTCAGCGGGAGTCGACGCCGCGACCACCAGCCAGTCCGAAGCGGACGAGAAGCGCGGGCGTGAAATTCGCAAGCAGGAAGAGGAGCGCGGCCGCCTCGCGCGCCAAATGCTCGAGCGCTGCCAAAAGGGTCGCCAGCTCCCCACGGACATTTGCCAGCCGGCCCAGCCGCGCTAAGCGCGGCGCGTGCGCTATTTTCTCGACACCGAATTCAACGGCTGGGGCGGTGCTTTGCTGTCGCTCGCGCTGGTGCCGGAGGATGGCGAGGAGTTGTACCTGACGCTTGATTGGACCGGCGCGCTCGAACCCTGGGTCGAGCGCCACGTCGTCCCCTATCTCGACAGCGTCCCCGACAGCCTGCTGTCGCCGCGCATGAGCCGCGCCGACGCTGCGCGGACCCTATCGCATTATCTCGCGGGCGATCCCGAACCGCTGATTGTCGCCGACTGGCCGGAGGATATCGCCCAGTTCAACATGCTTTTGCTGACCGGGCCGGGAGTGATGGTCGAAGTCCCGCCGCTGACATTCCGTTTCGTCGAGCTTTCCGGCTTCAGCACGGCGGCCAACAGCAAAGTCCCGCACAACGCCCTCCACGATGCGCGCGCCCTGCGCGATCACGTTCTGTCACTCGAATAGCCCGTCATTGCGAGCGCAGCGAAGCAATCCAGCGAAAAGAAAATGGATTGCTTCGTCGCTCCGCTCCTCGCAATGACGGCAGCGATGGTTCCCTTTTCGTTCGCAGACGAAACATTCGTCGCGTCAGCCGATGGCGCGCTGTCCTGGCCGGCGCAAAATGCGCTGCTAGTTGCCGATCTGCACCTCGAAAAGGCGAGCTGGTTCGCGCGGCTCGGGCAATTCCTGCCGCCGTATGATTCGCACGCGACGCTGACCGCGCTGCTCCGCGAGGTCGAACGCACCGGCGCGACTCGCCTCTATTGCCTCGGCGACAGTTTTCACGACGCCTTTGGTTGCGACCGACTTCCGGCGAGCGCCCGAGCATTGCTGATCGACCTTACCAGCCGCCTCGACTGGACGTGGATCGTCGGCAACCACGATCCGGGGTTCGCCGACCATTGCGGCGGCAAGCTCGCCGATGAGGTCGAGGTTGCCGGGATCATCCTGCGCCACGAGGCGGTGCGCGACGAGCCGCGGCCCGAAATGTCAGGCCATTTCCATCCCAAGCTGCGGATCAGCCTCAGTGGCCGCCGCGTCTCGCGCCGCTGTTTCGTCGCCTCGCCGACCAAACTGATCCTGCCGGCGTTCGGGTCGCTGGTCGGCGGGCTCGACGCGCATCATCCGGAGATCATGAAATCCGTTGGCGACGAAGCCGCTGCGCTGGTCCCGCTCTCCGATCGACTGCTGCGCTTCCCGCTCGCGGCCTAGTCCGCCGCCGTCACTTCGATCGCCATCGCGCCGGTCGGCGACAGCAGCAGGCGGGCGACCGCCGGCCGGCGCTTGCCGAAGGTCGCGGCCTGGAGCTCATTGCGCGCGGCATGGCGGTCGAATTTGAATCCGCGTTGCTCGGCGGCCTGGCTCAGCCGGTTGAGATGCTCGTCCAGATTGGCCAACCCGTCTTCCGGGTCGAACCGCATCGTTTCTTCGAGGTCGTTCATGGCCGCCTTCATTGTCGGCTGAACGACAAAGAACAAGCGCCGATTGCGCGGGTCACCGGCTGTTCCTACACGCGATGCCATGAAGACAGCCCTCCTGCTCGCGACTACACTCGCCGCCATGGCCGCTCCAGCATCGGCTCAGCCGATCGATCCCAAGGTCCAGGCGCGGATCGACCGCATTCTCAAGGCGACGCCGCTGATCGACGGCCACAATGACATCGCCGAGCAGCTGGCGGAGAGTTACAAACGCAACATCGCCGGGCTCGCAAGCGGCACCGATCAGCGCCAGCCGCATCCACTGATGACCGACATGGCGCGGCTCCATCGGGGGCGGGTCGGCGGCCAGTTCTGGTCGGTCTACATCGACGGCACGATCACCGGCGACGCGGCAATCCGCGAGACCATCGAACAGATCGACATCGTCCGGCGGATGATCGACGCTTATCCCAACGACCTTGAGCTGGCGCGGACCGCGGACGACGTCGTGCGCATCCACAAGACCGGCAAAGTCGCTTCGATGATGGGCGTCGAGGGCGGGCGGCAGATCGGCGGCTCGCTCGCCGCGCTGCGCCAATATTACAACCTCGGCGCGCGCTACATGACGCTGACCCACAACCAGGCGACCGAATGGGCCGACAGCGCGACCGACGATCCCAAATATGACGGCCTCAGCCCGTTCGGCGTCACCGTCGTGCACGAGATGAACCGGATCGGCATGCTGGTCGATCTGAGCCACGTCTCGGCGGCGACGATGAAGGATGCGATCGCGGCGAGCACGGCCCCGGTGATCTTCTCCCACTCGTCGGCCCGGGCGATCGGCGGGCACCCGCGCAACGTCCCCGACGACGTGCTCCAGCTGCTCCCCGCGAACGGCGGCGTGGTGATGGTCAATTTCGTTCCGCCGTTCCTGTCGGACGCCGTGTGGAACTGGGGCGCGGCCAAGAGCGCCGAGGAGGCGCGGCTGAAGGCGATCCACCGCGCCAGCAAGGCGGACGTCGAAGCGGGGCTCAAAGCCTGGGAGGCCGCGCATCCTGCCCCGCTTGTGACCGCCGCTAATGTTGCCGATCACATCGAACATGTCGTCAAGATCGCTGGCCATGATCATGTCGGGATCGGCGGTGACATGGACGGGATCGATTCCACGCCGCAGGATTTGAAGGGGGTGCAGGACTACCCCAATCTATTCGCCGAACTGATCCGACATGATCATGGCCAGCGATCTTGACGACATGTTCGATGTGATCGGCAACATTAGC
>DATFUB010000114.1:0-9434 GCA_035261225.1 Sphingomicrobium sp. | reverse complement strand
GCGAATTCCGGGCGCGGCGCTCGCTGCTCGTTGCCCAGCAAGACGTTCTGACCAAGCAGGCCCAGGAATCGGCGCAGACCGCCGGCGGCTATGGTGCTCAAATGCGCTCGTCGGTCGAGCAGGAACGCCTCATCACCGAGGAACTGGAGAGTCTCAAGACCGTGGCTGACAAGGGCTTTGTCTCCAAGTCGCGGATCCGCGCGCTCGAGCGCGCCAAGGCCGATCTCGCCGGTCAGGGCGGCCAGTATCGCGCCAGCGTGGCCGAAGCGCATCTCGCCGCCAACGCCAACCGCCTACGCCAGATTGAGGCCGATCGGGCGTACCGCGAACGGGCGACCACGGAACTCAAGGAGGTTTCGGCGACGCTGGACGCGCTGACGCCGAAATATCGCGCGGCGCGCGATCAGCTTGAGCGGCTCCAGATCCGGTCGCCGGCGACGGGCACGGTGGTCGGCCTGAGCATTTTTACCGTTGGTGGGGTCATTGGCGGCGGCCAGCGGCTGATGGATATCGTGCCCGAGAAGGCGGAGCTGGTCGTCGCGGCGAAGCTTTCCCCCAACGACATCGACGATGTCGCGGTCGGCGATCGTGCCGAGCTGCGGTTCCCCGGGATGCACGACCGCAACCTGCCGATCCTGATGGGCAAGATCACCCGTATCTCGGCCGATGCGATGAACGACCAGAAGAGCGGCGCCAGCTTTTACACCGCCGAGCTCAAAGTTGGCCCGTCGGAAATGCAAAAGCTCAGGGACGTGCGCGGACCCAATTTCGTCCTGCCGGCCGGTGCTCCGGTCGAGGCGATCATCCCGGTCCGCAAGCGCACGGCGCTGCAATATGCGTTCGAGCCGTTGCTGAGCACGCTGCGCAAGAGCGGCGGCGAACACTAGGCCCGCCGCCTGCCGAGGTTAGTCGGTCGCGTTTTCCCGCCGCCAGTAGAAATAGAGCAGGATCGCCATCGCGCCCGAGAAGGTGTGCCAGATCAATCCGTGCGGCTGGAACCAGCTGTGCCCATTATCGAAGCAGAGCGGGCCGCCGTCGCCGGCGAGCGCCCGGAAGATGATCGCGACGATGAACGCGCCCAAACCGACCAGCCAGTAAACCCGGGCGCGAACATCTCTCCATCCGATCCAGCCGGCCTTGAAGTCGTCCTTGCCCCACCAGCCGATGATCAGCTCCAAGCCAATATACACGCCCACCAGGATGCCAATCAGAGCAGTCGACGGGACCCCCATCGCTCCAATGTCGGTGTAGAGCACGGCGTTGATCGGCCAGCCGACCCAGAACACGAGGTTGCGAGTGGCGTTCGAAACACCCTTCATCACCAGCAAGCGATCGATGGTGTAGAACACCAGATAGCCGGCGAAGACGTACATCGAGAAGCCGTCCATCCACGATGCGGCGCTCGACATGGACGCGTGAAACCACATGCTGCCGAGGCCGAGGAACAGGACGGCGAACACGCAGCCATCGGCTATCGGCGAGTTGGACCGCATGGCGTTGATCGCCGCGCCTTCCTTGCGGTCGAGCATCAGTCGCCAGGCGACCGCCGCGGCCGTGAACAGCGCGTAAAGATTGGACCAGGTGTTGATGGGCTGACGAAAACCCCTGGCGCCGTTCAGAACATCCTGGCGGCGGAAGAATTCGCAATAGCAATCGCCGCCGTTGAGACAGCTGTCCGCCGTCGCCGGCCAGCCGGTTCCGTAGCCGATGAAGATGATCTCGCCGAGCAACAGGACCGTCGCGACGACGTAAATGATCCACGGCCGATAGATGGGGCTCGTCATCGCGGCGACGCGATCGTGACGATCGCTCCAGTAATTCGATAAACATGCGTAATAAACACGACCTATCCTCCCCGCTGACAAAGCAATACCAGGCGTTGAAGGCAAGTCCTCAACGCTCTATTTCTCATCACTTCTTGATATCTATTCGGGCTTAACCTCCACTATTGTTCGTGATATTGGTTCGCGCTTCACGACGCAGCGGGAAACTTAACCCGCTCATCAAGGGGGAAACACCATGCCGCCAATAGCGAAGGGTTTGATCCTGGCAGGGATCGCGGTCGTCCTGCAGCTGCTCATGGAGCTGCTTCTGATTCGTCCACTGATCGACATGTCGTGGGGCGCGGCGGCGGGGCTTGGCATCGCCGGCGCGGTCGTGTTCGGCCTGTATGGTTTTTTCGTCGGCTGGAAGGAGGCCTATGACTTCGCGCCGCGGACGATCTGGGCGTTCATTCTCGATGTCAGCTGGTCGTCGATCAATACCACAGTCGGGCTGATCTGGATGATTTGGTGCGCGATCCGGGGAATCTTCGACAACACCACGGCCGAAGCCAAAAAGCGTGGCGTGGTTCTGTTCCTGGGCAAAGACGCCGCGCTGCCGGGCGCGGATGCGACGACCCTCGGGACGGTCATGGGCGGAAGCTGGATGCTGCACGAGGCCGTTCACGTGCAGCAGGCGCGAATTTTCGGTCCGCTCTACTGGCCGGTCTATCTGTTGAGCTATTTTACCGCCCTGCTCGTGCGCGCGGTCACGATCCGTTTCCATCGTCTGCATTGGCAGGCGTACGGCCGGGTAGTCATGGAGGATTGGGCCTACAATTCCGCGCCCGGCGACAAGGCGGACCAGACGTCGGTCGAGGTTGGGCCGACGATCCTGTGGCTTGGCATGGCGCTGATCAACGCCTTTGGCGTCGCCGTGCTGTTCGCTCCAATCCCCGGCGTTGGCGCGCTTCCGGCGGCGATCGGCCTGACCATCATCCCGTGGTGGATCGGCCTCATCGTGATCTTCGTCTATGCGATCGTTCGCGCCTTCTTCGTCGCGTCCGATCCGGATTCCAAGGCGGAGGCCGCCGCGGCGGCTGCGGCATCGCCGTCTGCGTTTGCCTGACCCGATCGAATGGAGCTTCGCCTTCCATTCTTCATCGCTGCCGGCGTCTGCCTGCTGCTCGCCTTGCTCGTCGAGGCGGCGGCGGCGCAGGCCTTCACCGGCCTCTTCTTCAATGACAAAGACACGCCCGGCCATGCGATCAACGCGCTCGCGCTGATCGACGGGATCCTGCTCTACAGCCTGATATGGATGCTGTTGTCGGTGGTCGCCCCGCGCTCGGTCACCGGCCGCGCCCAGGGTTGCGTGACCTTGTTCGTGTCCTTCTTCGGCTGTCTCGGGACGATCGCGTTGATCGTCGCGGCGTTCGTCCTGTTGATGCTGATGCTGGCGCTGCTCGTGGCGGTGCCGTTCGGCACGATCGCCTATCTGGTCGCCTGGGGGCATTTCGCGCGCGGCGCCGCGACCACGACGCTGGCGTTGGCGATGCTGCTCAAGATCGCCTTCCTGATCCTGCTGGTCATCGCCCACCAGCGCTTCCTCCAGAACAAGGGGCTGTTGGTGCTGGTCGGCCTGTCGCTCGGCCTCACCTGGCTGATCGGCTTCGTCCACGCCTTGCTGCCGATCTTCCTGGTCAGCATCGGCGATCAGCTGATGGCGCTGGTGATCTGCATTATCGCGGCGATCTGGCTGGCGCTGCTGCTGATCGGGGCGATCATCGCCTCGATCAAGGCGATCCTCAGCCTGCGCAAGCTCGCCTGACCGCAACATCAGTGGATCGTCACCGTGGCCGGGGGCTGGGCCATCAGGACGACGCTCCCGCCGTCCTCGCCGAACGGCAGGATGCCGGCGTCGTCGCCTTTTTTGCATTGCCGTTGCGCGTGCTTGCTCTTCCAGCTGTCGGGGCACTGGCTGTCGAACAGGCGATCGTCCATCGGAACACCGAATCGGCACAGGCATAATTTGCCCTTGTCACCGTCGGACAGGATCGCAGCATTCCCCTCGCTCAGGGTGATATGGGCCGCCCGCACTTTCTTGTCCGAGCTGCCGATCGGCAATGAAGTCTGGCCGGTACTGCTCAACGTTTCTTCGTGCTTGAGCTTGAGGTCGGGCGCGAAGCGCGCCTGCAGCCCCTCCGTCGCCGTGGCGATCCCCGGCGGGCACCATTTCTTGAACGCATCCTCGGACGGCTCGCTGTCCTCGCTAAAGGTCGGAAGCTTTTCGCACGCCTTCTTGGGCTGATCGCTCCGGGTTTCCCCGTAGATCATCAGCCCAAGGAAGCTGACCCCGACCAAGGCCAGGATGATGATCAGCGCTTTCACCGCGGTTGGAGCCTCATGATCGCCGTCTTCTGCTGGACCGACAGAGTTTGCGCCTGCGGCAATTGCATGAAGATCCGGGGTTGGATGAAGATCCTGAGGCACGGGGTGGCCTGCACGGCGGTCATGTTCACCGTCGAGTTCGCGGCGACGCGCGTTCCGGACGCCGGGCTGAAGCCGGTGACCTGGCCGACCCGGTCGGGGGCTCTGCCGCTGAGCGCGCGATCACACATGAATTGGCCGGGCTCTAGCTTGGCGCTGCGTAGCGCGTTCGGCGCGGTTGCAAAGGTCGCGTTTCCGGGCAGGGCCGGGACGTCGACGCCCGGATCGAACGTGACCTTGACCAGCGAACCCTGGGGCTGGGTGGTTCCGCCTTTCGGGTTTTGGGAAATGATCGTGCGCGGCGGTTTGCCGGTCGGTTCTCCGGCGACCTCGACGATGTCGAACCCGGCGGCCTCGACCTTGGCCTGTTCGACCGTCTTGCCGGTGGTGAAGTCCGGCACTGCGCCGGTTTTGGTCGTGTCGACGGTCTTGGCCGGGGTCTCGGTCTCTTTCTCGCCGCCCATGCTTTTGACGATGAAATAGCCGCCGACGCCGAGCACGATCAGCACCACCAAAGCGATGATCAGCCACAGCCACCACAGCGACTTCTTCTGTCCGACGACTGGCGGAGCCGGGACCTTGGCGGTCGCGACCGGCCCTTCGACGTGGTCGTTGTCGGGATCGTTGACCGCGACCGCGCGCAGGCGGAACGGGTAATCGCCCGCGGCGACGTCCTTGGGCGCGGTGACCTTGATCGTCGCGGTCTGGGTTTCGCCCGAGGCAAACGTCCGCTCGCGATCGCCGTCGATCGTGAACCAAGCCTCCTTCGAGCTTCCGGACGGCACCACGCTGAGCCTTCCGGCGCAGCTGTCGCTCGACTTGTTCGTGACGTTGAACACGATCGAGCCGGTGGCGGTCGCGTCAGCGGCGCGCTTCAGCTCGACGGTCGTCGGGCCGTCAGGAATCTCAAAGGTTGGCATTGCTCACTCCTTCTTCTTGCCCGGGTCGTCCGCGATGGGCTGGATTTCCCAGGTTGCATGGGCCGGCCGCTCCCCCGCGACGATCCTGCAAATGAGATCGTCGAGCTGGGCGGCATTGGCGGGAACGTGGACGACGATGTGGAAGGCTCCGCCCATCTGATTTCCGTCTTCGACGGCGAAACCCGAAAGGCCCGTCGCGACTTCGAGGAAGCGGATCAACGATTGGTGCGTGCCGCGGCTGCGCACGAGTTCGGGGAATTCGGCGATGAGCATGCGTAGCCGGTCGATCCCCGCGGGGTAGCGCGCTTCGCCCACGCCGGGACTTCCGCCCGACCAGTCGAAATAGCGGTCGAGGCCAAGCCAGGTCGCTTGCAGCAGGACGAACGCATCTTTGGCGCGGTGCGGGTCGAAATAGGCATCGAGCGCGCGAATCAGCTCGTCGACCGGGTCGAGCATGCCCTCCATCACCGCCAGCGTCGCGTGCATCACGCCGCGCTCGCCAGCGGCCGCCAGCTGATAATTCTCCGGCAAGTAACGGAGGATGCGCTGCTGCTTCATCAGCCTTTTACCTCGGTCTCACGGACGATTTCGAGGTGATGGTCGCCCGGCGCGTAGAGCCAGCCGCGCGGGAGCGGCACGCGATCGGTGAAGTTCTCGACCGAAACACACTCGTAAGTGACGCCGTTGTCGGTGCTCCGGTGGACGCCGCGCGGGCCGCCGCTGAGGACGATCGGCGGCTGGCCGGCGCGGGGCGCGGCGGCGAGCGCATCAACCGTTTCGAGCAGGCGCTTGCCATCGCCGCGGAGCGGAAGGCCGGCGTCGAGCTTGACCGCGCGCCAGGTCGGTTTCGCCTCATTGACGTCGAGCGTCAGCACGCCGGAGCGGTTGGACGCCCCGAAGGCGATTGAATCCGCGAATGCCAGCGCTTCGCACGATCCGCCGGCCCAGCCGACATTGAACGGGACGAACCCGCCCGGATCGTCCTGTCCAGTCGCCCGGAGCTCGATCCGGAACGCTCCTTCGCCTTGCTCTTCGGCCTCGGCCGACAGGGTCGCCCACAGGAAGTCGCGGGCGCCGGTCGACTGGACCGCCAGGTGCCGGACATCCTTGTCCTTGAGGCCAATCACGTGAAACGTGTCCGACAGCCCGCCGAGCGACGACAAATAAATTCCGCCGCCGCCGGCGCCACCGCCGCGCGCGACCACCGCGACCGCGATCACTCCGGATTGCGAGACCTTGCTGACGACCGAATAATAGCCCTTGGCGTCCACGGCTTTGTCGACGACCACCGGTGCGGGGCTGCTGTCGCCGCCGGGCGTGAACTGGCGAAGGCCCTCGGCGGTCGCCAGGAGGAGGGTCGGCTTGCCAGTGCGGTCGACCCAGGCGGCATCGTAAAGCTCGCTCGCGAATTGCGCGACCGGGTCACCCCAGGTCTCGCCGAGGTCCGGCGAAACGAAGATCGCGCTGCCCTTGCCTGCCTTGGCGGCGCCGAGCGCCATCAGGCCCGGGACCGACGGATGACGCCGGATGAAAGTGGGGCGGAAACCGTCGCGCTGGAACTCGATCGACCAGCTTTCGCCGTCGTCGAGGCTGCGGTGCAAAGCAGTGGCCGTGACCGCAAACCAGCAGCGATCCTGGTGCGGATCGCGCAGCAGGTCGTTGACGTTTTCGTTCGGCGTTCCGTCGATGGTGAATTTGAGGCCGTCGGCGTAGCGCACGCCGGGCTCGGCGAGGATTTGTTCGTAGACTTCCGATGCTCGCACCTGCTGGCCCAGCGGGCGTTCGTTGAGCGGCGACAGCAAAGCATTCAGCCGCCGCAAAATGCCATGTTCGACTTCGACCAGATCGGCTCCGGGCGCGGCGACGACGCGCGCGTCGACCAGCACCGAACGGACCTTGATCCAGTCGACGCGAGTGAGGATTCCGAGCGGCCGTTTTTCCTCCAGCGCGGCTTCGGCGCGTTCCTTGAGCGCGAGGACGCGGTGGTCGCGGACGATCGCCTCGGTCACCGCGCCATGGTCGAGGCTGCTGGGGTCGATCTCCGGCATGATCCGGACCGCGACGACGCCTGGACGGGCATGTTTCCATAGCTCGGCATCGGCGACCGCCGAGCTGCGCGCGATGCCGCCGACCGACAGGACGACTTGTTCGTAGTCGCGCGCGGTGACCGCGATCCGCAGCGAATAGAGGCACGACGGAGCGCGGCGGATCAGGCCATCGAGCGTCTCGGCATCGCTGCCGCCCGCGGCCCGTTCCGGATTGGCGGCTTCGATTCCCTGAATTTTCGGCTTGAGATCGGTCAGGCTGCCCGCGGCGACGTTGCCGGCTTTGCCCCCGCCCCGGCGGTACCAGGCGCGAATGACCTTGTCCGCGACGGGAACCGCGCCGCCGCCGCCCTGGCTGGCGGACGGCGAGAATTGAACGCGGCCGGTCGCGCGGTCGAGCGTGTAGATTTTCGCGCCCGCCGGGCTGTCGGCGAAATTCGCGACTTCGGTCCACAATTCGTAGGCGCTGCCCTCGACCTCGCGAATGGTCAGTCCGGCGCCCTCCTTCTCGGATTCGACGCCGAGCATGAAGTCGAGACCGTCGAGCGAAGGCGCGATGACCGGCGGTCGCTGCACGGTGAACGACTGGCCGGGAACGCCGCTGCTTTTGCCCAGGGCTTCCGCCTCGATCAGCTGACATTGCAGTGCGCGCGCCGTGACCCGTGGCGTGTCCGCCGGCAGCGTGACCGCGATCGGAAGCACGAACTCGGCGCTGCCGTCGCCGGTCGCGACCGTGGTGCCGGCGGGGATCGTGATCGCCTGTTTCGGATCGCCCCCATCGGCCCGGGTGAAGACGAGGTCGACGCTGGCCGCGGACGGCGGTTGGAGGTCGACCCCGACGAGGTTGAGCAGTGCCAACTGAAGCTTCGGGGGAACCCGGTTGAGGCGATAGAGCAAGGCGTCGGTGAGGAAGGCGAAGACTTCGATCAGCGTGACGCCCGGATCGCCCGCGGTGAAATCGGTCCATTCGGGGCAGGTCTCGCGGGCATGGGCGATCCCGTCGCGCACCAGATCGTCGAACCGGCGGTCGTCGAGGCGAGGGAGGATGATCGGCATCAGGCGGTCCCGGCCTGGAGCGTGAGCGACGCATCGATCGTGTCGACCGTCCCGGTCTCGCGCACGCGATATTCGAGAGTGATCAGCAACACGGCCGGATCGTCCCGGTGCGCTCCGGCGTCGAGGCGGGTGATCTGCACGCGCGGTTCAAACCGGCGGATCGCCTGGCGAACATAATGGATCGCAAGGCCCGCGGTGGTCGCGTCGTTTGGCCAGAAGATCAGCCGGTGGAGCGGGCAGCCATAATCGGGGCGCATCACGCGCTCGCCGGGGATCGTCGTCAGCAGCAACATGATCGACTGGCGGATGGCGGCATCGCCTTGGACCAGCTGGAGACCTCCAGCAGCGGACGGCATCGGGCCGGTCTGCATGCCGCCAAGCTGCGCGCCCAAACCGGCGCCGGAGAACAGGATGGAGCTGCTCGCGCGCATCCTCTCAGTTCCCCGCCACCACGAGCGCCTGGCCGGGGGTCAGGACCTTGTAGGTGACCAGCCCGGGCGGCGTGCCGTCGGTCAGCCCCTGGACGGTCGATAGGCACACCTTGCAGCCGCCGATGCGGACGAAATCGGAATAGCCGACCGTGACCTTGAGGCAGGTCTTGCACGGCCGCATGCCCATCATCACGTCGGCGTTCGGACAGCCGTTGATGCTGCGGCCTTCGGGGTCGGTCGAAACCAGCACGACGCGCTGGTCGATCCGCACCCATTCCTGGCTGTTCTTGTTCGTCACATTGCCGCCGTGATCGCAGGCGAGCCGGGCATCGATGGTGAGCCACTGCATCATGCCTTTTCGAACTCCACATGCGCGGCGCGGATCTTGATCGTTCGGCCAGGCGCCTCGATCGTCATGTCCTGCTTGGCCCGGAACAGAGTCGCGTCGGGCGTCATCTCGATCAGGTCGCCGCCGCCGGATTCGAGCCGGATCAGCGTCTTGCATCCGTCGAGCGTCACTCGCGGCCCTGACGGCGATTGGAGCACGAAGGCGCGCGCCCCGTCCGCCGGACGCTCGCCAGGCGCCGTGCGGGCGCCGTACAAACCGCCGAGCACGATCCCGCGTGCGGGATCGCCGTCGGGGAACAGGACGAGCACTTCGTCGTCGGGTTCGGGGACGACCGAAAATCCTTTCGAAGCGCCCGCGCCGAGGCTCAGCACCGGCATCCATGCGCT
>DATFUB010000113.1:0-2269 GCA_035261225.1 Sphingomicrobium sp. | reverse complement strand
CACCTGCTGCTGAGGCATACGGTAACCGGCAAGGAAGTCTGGATCGCCGTTCACACGAAGAAGGATGCGGGTCAGTTAGGAAACCGCATTTTACGGGAGGCGGGAGTGAAATGACCGTCCACTACCCCATCGTCCTCGAAGCCGAGGAGAGTGGCGCCGTCAGCGCGTACGTTCCAGGCTTGCCGGTGTATGCGGCCGCGGATACGCACAAAAAGGCTGAACGCGCGATTCGCAAGGTCCTGACTGCGTATCTCGAGACTCATCCAGGTCGTCGGTCGGCCGCACAAGTGCGTGTCGCCAGGTTCTCAGATCGCCCGAAGCTCGAGGTCCGGATCGTAGGGGTGGCGGCGATGATCGGCGCGCGTCGGAGCGCCACCAAGGCGCGGGCGTCGCGCGCAAAGCCGTACAACATTAGCCCGGCTCCGCTCTCGCCAGCCGCGCGCCGGCAGATCCAGCAGCTTGCACATGATCTGCTTCAGCCGTCGGCGGTTCGCCTGTCGGATCTACCGATCGCCGCGGGCCTGGCGCTCGCGACGGGCGACGAGACGTTGCGCGAGCAAATTGAGGTGCTGGCGCGCGAACCAGGCGCGGTCGCGCAGCTGACCGGCCTCGGCGACGGCATCGCCATCGCCCGCGTGCAGAGCAGCATTCAGACCAAGTTGGATCGATTCAATCGCTGACGATGATCAAGATATGGACCGGCGCGTGCGTCATCTTGCTGCTCTCGACCGTGGCGGTTGCGCAATCGCCCGAAGAATTTGCACAGGCCGACATCACGATCCGGCGACTGGCTCCGTCTGCGATGCCTGGCCTCTCCGGTCCGGTGCGCCAGGCGCTCGAACGCAGGGGCTGCACGATTCCGCAACTCTCGTGGAACACCAATCCTCATAACGCTGCACGCGGAGCGTTCACCGCTCCGAATGGTGTCGAGTGGGCCGTCCTGTGCTCGCGCAAACGCATATCGTCGATTCTGGTACTGGCCGAATCGTCCGGTGCCGTGCGGGCGAGCCTCGCGCGGCGCCCCGATGTCATGTCGCTGCAGCGCTCAGGGCAAAATGGGATTGTCTTTTCGCGAGAAATCTCGACAGCAGCGCCAGACATCGTGCGGCTGTTGCGGCGCCGGGAGTCCAATCAAGGGGCGCCGGTGACCCATGACGGTATTCGTGATGCGTTCGTCGATAAGTATTCGACGGTGTGGTACCGCGACGGCTCGGTCTGGCGACGGATCGCCGGATCCGACTAGCGTGATGGCGTCGCCCGCTCTCCGCGGTCTGCGCGCCAATATAGGCAGGAAGCGTAACGGCGCCGGTGCCAGTCGCGATCGAAACAGCAGACTCAGGCGTTCAGCCAGGATGTTCGGGTAGTACTGCGACGAGACGTCAGACGGCGACGCGCGGCCGACGCCGCCCTGCAGCGCGACGACGCGCAACTTGGGTAGCCGCCGCAAATCGAGCCCGGCGCACAGGTTGCTGTGTGCGTTCGGAACGACGGCTACGAGGCGTCGCTCGAGCGAAACAAGATCTACACGATCCTTCCCGATGAAGACGCCGAGCGCGACGGCGACCTGCGGGTCATCGACGAAAGCGGCGAGGACTACTTGTTTGCCGCCGACCGGTTCGTCGCCATAGAGGTTCCCGCCGCCGTCAGGGCGTCTCTTCTGAAGGCCGCCCAGGGCTGACACCCCCGACGGCAACGAGAACCCCTTGCAAGAATTTGCAAGTCAAACAGCCGCGGACGGCTTCGGGACACCTCAATCGAGCACGACGAGAGACAGCCGACCCCGATTTTTACGGGGTCGGCCTTGATCGGCCGTCTCTGGTTTCAGCTTGAGGGGCTGGCGGTAGCAATACCGTGGGGGTTCGAGTCCCCCCTTCCGCACCAACCTCTAAGTATTAAGAAGTCTTCCGCAGTGTCTTTGCAAGAATTTGCAAGCCTCTCGGCCTCCGCTCTCGCCTGCTCGACTCGCAGCAACGCGAGGCGAAGCCGGCGGCTGCGCCCCCGCCTGACCGCCGAATTGCGCATCGTCCATGGGTCGAAGGACACCCTTCCAAAACTTTGCTTCAACCGTCAGACTGAGCGGAAGTGATCCGCAAGCTGAAGGCCGCCGGGTTCGTCGAAGTCCGTGCCGGGAAAGGGAGCCACCTGCTGCTGAGGCATACGGTAACCGGCAAGGAAGTCTGGATCGCCGTTCACACGAAGAAGGATGCGGGTCAGTTAGGAAACCGCATTTTACGGGAGGCGGGAGTGAAATGACCGTCCACTACCCCAT
>DATFUB010000112.1:0-6365 GCA_035261225.1 Sphingomicrobium sp. | reverse complement strand
GTAGGAACATCATTGTTCCTCCTTTTCATCACATTCGAGTGTGATAAATAAGCGTGCATGAGCACGACCCTGATCGAAAGAATCGAAGCCATCATCGCCACCGGCGAGGTCAGCCGATCGGGGCTGGCCCGCGCTGCGGGGCTTCATCCAAACAGCCTGCGAAAATTGGGCGCGCCGGACTGGAATCCCACGGCTGATACCCTTGGCCGACTCGAAAAGCTGATCCAGAACGGCACCACCGACGTGCTCGTCGGGACTGAGGCGATCATCGACGAGGCCCGCAACGGCCGTATGTTCATCCTCGTCGACGACGAATCGCGGGAAAATGAGGGCGACCTCATCATTCCGGCGCAGATGGCGACCCCGGATGCGATCAATTTCATGGCGCGCCATGGCCGCGGGTTGATCTGCCTGGCGCTGACCAGGGACCGCGCCGACCAGCTCGGCCTCGAACCGATGGCTCGCACTAACCGCAGCCGCAACGAGACCGCCTTCACCGTCTCGATCGAGGCTCGGGAAGGGATTTCGACCGGGATCAGCGCCGCCGACCGGGCGCGGACCATCGCGGTGGCGATCGATTCGGCCAATGACACCAACGCCCTCGTCTCCCCCGGCCATGTCTTCCCGCTGGTCGCCCGCCCGGGCGGCGTGCTGGTGCGCGCCGGCCATACCGAGGCCGCGGTCGATGTCTCCCGCCTCGCCGGGCTCAATCCAAGCGGGGTGATCTGCGAGATCATGCGCGAAGATGGAACGATGGCGCGGCTCGACGATCTGATGGATTTCGCGCGCGCCCACGGCCTCAAGATCGGCACGATCCGCGACCTCATCGCCTACCGGCTGAAGAAGGACCATCTGGTCGAGCGAGTCGCCACCTCGCCGTTCAAGGCATCGAGCGGCGCCGACTGGCAGGCGCACGTGTTCCGCGACAAGTCGAGCGGCGAGGAGCAGCTCGCGCTGGTCCACGGCACCATCGACACCGACCAGCCGGTGCTGGTGCGAATGCACAGCCTCGATCTGTTCGCCGACGTGCTCGGCGAGGCCGGAGGCCGCAGCGGACTGCTCAATGGGGCGATGCGCGCGATCGAGGAGCAAGGCTCGGGCGTGCTCGTCGCGCTCCATGCCGCCGCCCCGGGTTCGTTGTCGCGCTCAATCGACCTGCGCTCGGGCAAGCCGGTCGAGGCCGGCGACGCGGTCCGCGGCTATGGCACCGGCGCGCAGATTTTGGCGGCGCTCGGGGTCCATGACATGATCCTGTTGACCAACACCCACCATTCCCCGGTCGCATTGTCGGGCTACGGCCTGGCGATCGTCGAGGAACGGCCGATCAGTGGAGCTGAATGAGATGGCCACGATCCTGCTCGCCGAGGCGCGCTTTTACCCTCACCTCAACGACATGCTGCTGGCCGGCGCGCGGGCGGCGATCGAGGCCGCCGGGCATAGCCACGAGACCCTGACGGTGCCCGGGGCGCTCGAACTGCCGGGCGCGATCGCGCTCGCGGCGCGGAGCGGCCGGTTTTGCGCGTTCGTCGCGCTCGGGGTCGTGATTCGCGGCGAAACCTACCATTTTGAAGTGGTCTCCGAGGAAAGCGCCCGCGGACTGATGGACCTGACGCTCCAGGGATTCGCGATCGGCAACGGCATCCTTACCGTCGAAAATGACGATCAGGCGGTGGTGCGCGCCGACCCGACCCAGGGCGACAAAGGCGGCAGCGCCGCCCGGGCAGCGCTGGCCTTGTATGCCCTGCGCGAACAATACGCTCCCTAGGCGGCCCTGGCCTCATCGAACGTCGGATAGTCGACGTAGCCCTTGGCGCCACCCGCATAGAAGGTCGCCGTGTCGCCCGGGCTGAGCGGCGTGTCGCTTGCGATCCGGTCGACCAAATCGGGGTTGGCGATGAACGGCCGGCCGAAGCTGATGCCGTCGGCAATGCCTTCCGCCATCCGTTCGCGAGCGCTGGGCCCATCGTAATCGCTGTTGAGCAGGATCGCGCCTGAATAGAGCGGACGCATTGCCGGGCTGACGGGAGCCGTCGGAACGGCGCCGGCCGAGGTCGGCCGATGCGCCTCGCGCAGCTCGATCCACGGCACCTTCAATTCCTCGAGCCGCGCGGCGAGCGCGGTGAACAAGGGAAGCGGGTCCGAATCTTCCACGCCTTGCGAATAGATGTTGGGCGAGAATCGGATGCCGACCTTGTCCATTCCAATCGCGTCGCCGACGGCTTCGAGCAGCTGGCTGACGAAGCGCAGCCGGTTGTCGATCGATCCGCCATATTCATCGGTCCGGAGATTGGCCCCGTCGCGCAGGAATTGATCGACCAGATAGCCGTTCGCGCCGTGGATCTGGACGCCGTCAAAGCCGGCCGCAATCGCGTTGCGGGCGGCCCAGATATAGTCGGCGATGATCCGGCGGATATCGCCGTGGGTCGCGGCGCGGGCTTCAACGTACGGCTTGTTGCCTTCGTAGGTGTGGGCATAATCCGGCGCGGTCGTCGCCGAGGACGAGATTGGCTGACAGCGGCCGAGGTCGGGGTGGACCAGGCGCCCCATGTGCCACAACTGCGCGACGATGCGGCCACCGGCGTGGTGAACCGCTTCGGTGACCTGTTTCCATCCCTGGACCTGCGAGCGGTTCCACAGGCCGGGAGCATTGGGCCAGCCCAAGCCTTCGCGGCTGATTCCCGTCGCTTCCGAGATGATCAGCCCAGCGCTAGCGCGTTGGACGTAATAGGTGGCCATCAAGGCATTGGGGATGCCCTCGCGTCCGGCCCGCGCACGGGTCAGCGGGGCCATCGCAATGCGGTTGGGGAGATTGAGTGCTCCCAACTCGAGCTTATCGAACAGTCCGTCCATCCAAGTCCTTTCCGCCGCCGGGCCTCCCGCCAGCATTGCTCGCGGCGAGATAGTTTTGTTGCGTAACCAAACAAGCGGGGATTCTTTCGGGACGTCATAAATACAACTTATGGCAACCCTGCACCTTGCGGGCTTTCGCAGACCGGCCGAACGCCTTAGCGGAGCGCGATGACTTCATCGGTGCATCATCGTTTCGCATTCGCCGCCATCCTTGCCGGAAGCACCGCATTGGCGTTCGGGCCATGGTTGGTGCGCTTGTCGGGAGTCGGGCCGGTGGCGGCCGGCTTCTGGCGATTGGCGCTGGCTTTGCCGTTCCTGTTCGCCATCGCCTTGCGCACCGGGCAACCGGTGCACTGGCCGCCGCGGCGGCTGGCGCTGCTCGCCGTCTTCGCCGGCTTCTTCTTCGCCGCCGATCTCGCCGCCTGGCACGTCGGCATCGGCATGACCAAGCTCGGCAATGCGACGCTGTTCGGCAACGTCTCGAGCTTCGCCTTCGCGGCCTGGGGCCTGTGGCTCGCGCGCCGCTGGCCGACACCGGTTCAGGCGCTCGCGCTGGGTCTCGCCGCCGCCGGAGCGGCGTTGCTGATGGGAAGCAGCGCGGAACTGTCGCTGCGCCACTTCACCGGCGACCTGCTCGCGCTTGGCGCCGGCCTGCTCTACACCGGCTATCTGATCGCCGTGCAGAAGGCGCGCGGCGCGCTCAAACCGTTGCCCTTGCTGTTCCTGTCGAGCGCGTTTGGGGCTGCGATGCTGCTGCCCTTTTCGCTGCTGCTCGGCGAGCAGATCATTCCCGCCGATTGGACCTATGTCGCGCTGCTGGCGATCGGCAGCCAGGTGATTGGCCAGGGCCTGCTGGTTTACGGCATTGCCTACGTACCGCCGCTGATCGTCGGCCTCGTCCTGCTGACGCAGCCGGCGATCTCGGGCCTGGTCGGCTGGCTGGTCTATGGCGAGACGCTCGGGCCGCTCGACTGGATTGGAGCGGCGGCGATCGCCGCCGCGCTGGTCCTCGTCCGCTTGCCGCTGCGGGGGTTGCACACGCCGGTCGAGCAGCCCAGTTGAGTGCCATGGAAGGCCCTAGTCCGCTCGAACAATTGCGCCAAAGGCTCGCGCTCGCGGTTGGCGAGAATGCTGTGTTTGACCGCTGGACCAAGCAGGCGGTCGACAGCGCCGCCGCGCAGTTCGGGATCGATCCGGTCCAGGCGCGTCTGGCGATGCCCAAGACCCAGGTCGGGCTGGTCGATCTCTACATCCAGGAAGTCGACCGCTCGCTCGAAGCCTGGTTCACGCCCGAGCGGCTCGCGGGGATGAAGATTCGCGAGAAAATCCGCTCGCTGGTGTGGCGGCGGCTTGAGATCATGGGCCCGGCGCGCGAAGCCGTCCGCCGCGGACTGGCGATCCTGGCGATGCCGCAGAACGTCCCACTCGCATTCCGGATCTCGTGGCGGACCGCAGATTTGATGTGGCGCATCGCCGGCGACACCAGCACCGACTTCAACCATTACACCAAGCGCATGACGCTGGGCGCGGTCTATGCCTCGACGTTGCTGGCGTGGCTCGAGGACCAAAGCGAGGGCTGGAGCGAGACGGCGGCCTTCCTCGACCGCCGCATCGACGGGGTGATGAAGTTCGAGAAATTGAAGGCGCAATGGCGTGGCTCGGCGGACCGCCAGCTCAGCCTTTCGCGATTTTTCGGGCGGCTGCGCTACCCGCCAAGATAGGTCTGGAACTCGCGACGCGTTAATGATAATCAGTCGCAAGAATGAACGCGCCCTTCGTTCCCGAGATGATCAGACTCGACCGGCTCGCGCTGGGCAGGAAGGCGCGTGTGGCCGCCATCGACTGGACCATGCTCGAAGCGGGCGAGGCCGCCCGCCTGCGCCATTTCGGGTTTGACGAGGGCGTTGCCGTCGAGCCGCTCCATCTCGGGCCATTTGGCCGTGATCCGATCGCCATCCGCGTCGGCCGGATGACCGTCGCCATCCGCCGCAAGCACGCCGGCGCGATTCACGTCGTCCCTCTGACGCAGTGAACCCGCTGCCTCTCATCGCCGTCGCCGGCAGCCCCAATGCCGGCAAAAGCGCCCTGTTCAACGCGCTCACCGGCGCGCGGCAGAAGGTCGGCAATTACCCTGGGGTCACCGTCGAACGGCATTCGGGGCGATTGACGCTCGCCGATGGGCGCCCGGCCGAATTGGTCGACCTCCCCGGCGCGTACAGCCTCGAACCGGCGAGCCCCGACGAAGCGGTTACCCGCGATGTCCTCCTCGGACAGCAGAAGGGCGAGCGCCAGCCCGACGCGTTGTTGATCGTGGTCGACGCGTCCAACCTCGACAATCATTTGCGCTTCGCCCTGCAGCTGATCGAACTCGGGCTGCCGACGATCATCGCGCTCAACATGGTCGACCTGGCCAAGCGCGACGGTCTCGAACTCGATCCGGATGTGCTCGAGGGCGAGCTCGGCATTCCCGTGGTTCCGACCGTGGCGGTCCGTAAGCGTGGAATAAGTGAGCTCCAGGCGGCGCTCGACGACATGCTCTCCAACCCGCGCTGCGGCGTGCACAAGCGCGTAAAGAGCGACATCGTCCACTTACAAAGGCGCGCCCGCGAGATCGCGACGGCGGCCGTGATCAGCGAGACGCCGGTTCGTCGCTGGACCCATCGCCTCGATTCGGTGCTGCTTCACCCGATCGCCGGGCCGATCATTCTCGCCGCCTTGATGTTCGTGATGTTCCAAGCGGTGTTCGCGTGGAGCCAGACGCCGGTTGGCTGGATTGAGAACGGAGTTGCGTGGCTCTCCGCCGCCGCCTCCAATGCCCTTCCCGCAGGCCTGCTGCGATCCTTGGCCGTCGACGGCGCGATCGCCGGAGTCGGCGCGGTGATCACCTTTCTGCCGCAGATCCTGATCCTGTTTTTCTTCATCCTGCTGCTCGAAGGCACCGGCTACATGGTCCGGGCCGCTTTCCTGATGGACAAATTGATGCATGGGACGGGCCTGTCCGGTCGCGCTTTCATCCCGTTGCTGTCGAGCTTCGCCTGTGCCGTCCCCGGGATCATGGCGACGCGCACCATCGACGATCCCAAGGACCGCCTGACGACCATCCTGGTCGCGCCGCTGATGACCTGTTCGGCGCGGCTCCCGGTCTACACTTTGATCATCGCCGCGTTCATTCCCAACACCAACGTTGGTTTGGGTGTCGGGCTGCAGGGCCTCGTCATGTTTGGGCTCTACATTCTGGGCATCGCCGGCGCGCTGCTCGCAGCGCTCGCGCTTCGCAAAGGCGTGCTCAAGGGCGGCGGCGGCGGGTTCATGATGGAGCTGCCGAAATACCAATGGCCGCTTCTGAAGGACGTCCTCATCGGACTCCTCACCCGCGTCGAGATCTTCCTCAAGCGCGCCGGCACGATCATCCTCGGCACTACGGTCGTGCTGTGGGCGCTCGCCAGCGTTCCGCAGGCGGGCCCGGGCGAGAAGCAGAGCGACGTGTCGATTGCCGGACGTATCGCCGACGGGAT
>DATFUB010000111.1:0-18228 GCA_035261225.1 Sphingomicrobium sp. | reverse complement strand
CTCCTGACTTATGCGACCGCGATCCACGCGTTGGTCGATCGCGGGCGGCTCGACGCCGGGCAAACGCTGCTGGTGCTCGGCGCTGCGGGCGGCGTGGGTATCGCCGCGGTCGAGATCGGCAAGGCGCTCGGCGCGCGGGTGATTGCCGCTGTTTCGTCCGAGGCAAAGGCGCAAGCGGCGCGTGAGGCCGGGGCGGACGCGGCGATCGTCTATCCGGCCTCCGGCCTCGATCCGAAGGCGCTGACGCAATTGTTCAAGGATGCGGTCGGATCCGACGGCGCCGACGTGATCCTCGATCCGGTCGGCGGCGATTATGCCGAGGCGGCGCTGCGCGCGATCGGCTGGGAGGGACGCTTCCTCGTCGTCGGCTTCCCAGCCGGAATTCCGAAGCTCCCGCTCAACCTCACCTTGCTTAAGAGCTGCGACGTGTGCGGGGTTTTCTGGGGCGCGTTCGTTGCCCGCGACCCGAAGCGCAACGCGGCGCATGTCGAGCAATTGTTCCGCTGGTGGGCGGAGCGCAAGATCGCGCCGAAGATCAGCGAAACCTATTCGCTCGAGCGCGGCGGCGAGGCCATCGCCGCGCTGCGCGACCGCAAGGCAATCGGCAAATTGGTGGTGACGCTTTGATATTCCACCACTGGCGGGACAGCAGGGCGGTACGGATCGTATTCTGGGCCGCGGCGACGTTCGCCTTCGCCATGGCAGTCCTGCCGCATCCGCCGCAGGTCCCACTGTCGCCGTCCGACAAGGTGCAGCACATCATTGCTTTCGCCACGCTCGGTCTGCTGAGTGTCTGGGCATATTCCGCCACGCCAGTCGCTAAGTTGATCATCCGGCTGTCGCTTTTCGGCGGCCTGATTGAACTGGTCCAGGCGATTCCCGTTTTGCACCGCGATAGCGATGTCGTCGATTGGTTTGCCGACACGATCGCCGCGGGACTGGTGGCGTTGTTCGTCGCCTGGGTCCGCGGAAGGTCCGCTGGCCCGCGCTAGCGTTGCGTCGCAGCAGCGCTGCGCCTATCTCGCGGCCCGAACAGCCATGGGGATCGCATGACCAGCTTCAACGACCGCGAACGCGCGTTTGAATCCAAGTTCGCGCATGACGAAGAAATGAAATTCCGCATCACCGCGCGGCGCAACCGGCTGCTCGGCGAGTGGGCCGCGCGGCAAATGGGCCTGAGCGAAGCGGAGAGCGCATCCTACGCCAAGGACGTGGTTCACTCGGACTTCGAGGAAGCCGGCGACCACGACGTCGTGCGCAAAGTGCTGGGCGACCTCACCGCGGCCGGCATCGATACCGACGAGCCGAGCGTCCAGGAGGCGCTCCGGAACAAGGAAATCGAGGCGCGGCGCCAGATCATTGAGAGCAGCAACTTGTAATGCCGATGGCCGCGACCGAGATCCTGGCGATGATCAAGCAAGCCATTCCGGATGCTGAGGTCGATATTACCGATCTTGCCGGCGACGGCGACCACTATGCCGCCAAGGTAATCAGCAGCCGCTTCGCCGGGCTGAGCCGGATCGCGCAGCATCAACTGGTCTATGCCGCATTGGGGGGACGAGTCGGGGGCGAACTTCACGCACTGCAGCTGCAAACCGCAGTGCCCGACATGGAGAACACAAGTGAGTGACGCATCGACCCCCAGTTCCCCGGCCCGGATCGGCGAGATCGTCAAAGGCCACGACATCGTCCTGTTCATGAAGGGCACCGCTTTGTTCCCGCAGTGCGGTTTTTCGAGCCGCGCGATCGCGATCCTCGATCGGCTCGGCGCGACCTACGAGACGGTCGACGTGCTGCAGGACCCGGAAATCCGCCAGGGGATCAAGGAATATAGCGACTGGCCGACCGTGCCGCAGCTGTACGTCCGCGGCGAGTTCGTCGGCGGATCGGATATCATGATGGAAATGTTTGAGAGCGGCGAGCTTCAGCAGCTGCTTTCGGCGACCGCATAAAGAAAGGGGCGGCTGTTCGCGGGACCAGAGAGCCGCTTGAGCCGCCCCTTTGATTTTGGCGTGGAACCAAGTGGACCCGCTTATTGTAGCAACCCGCGTGCCAAATAGAAGAAACGGCTGATTTTAGCCATTTCTTGATTGAAGGAGTGTCAGGCTGGTGGGGAATGCGTAAAAATTTCCGACACTCTCGCCCCCTCTCTACGGTTGATGGCACTTTGATCGCCCATCGGTGTTGGGACTGCGCATGAGCCGCGAAGACCCCGATCCCCATCGCCCGACCGGGCCGAAATTGTTCTGCGACCTTACGCAGAGCTGGTCCGAGGTTGGCGGGGGGGTGCGGACTTACTTGCTGCACAAACGGCGGCACATCCTCGAATCCACTCCGCACCGCCATTTGGTGATCATTCCAGGGTCGCGTGACGAGGTGATTGACGCGGGCCGGGCGATCACCGTTACGGTCGCGTCGCCGCGCGTTCCGGGCAGCCCGAATTACCGTCTGATGCTGCGCAATGGCGCGGTCAGCGCGGCCCTCAGGCGGTTTCGGCCCGACCTGATCGAATGCCAGGACGCCTATAATTTGCCGTGGGCTGCGATCGGCTACCGCAAGCGCGCCCCGGAAACGGCCCTCGTCGCCGCGTACATGACCGATTTTCCGACGGTCTATGCCGAGCGGCCGTTTGCGAGATTCATGGGCCGGCCGCTAGCGAACCTATGCGGACGCATCTGCTATTCCTATTGCGGCGCACTCTACCGCCGGTTCGACGCGGTCTATTCGCTCAGCGAGAACGGCGGCACGTCAAAGCTCCGGTCGCTCGGCATCGAAGATGTCGATGTGGTTCCGCTGGGAGTCGAAGTCGGCGAGTTCGCGCCGCCCAAGCGCGATCCGGCGCTTCGCCAGCGCCTCGGGCTCGCGGATGGCCAGCCGTTGTTGATCTACGTCGGGCGTCTCGACGGCGAGAAGAAGCCCGACGTCGTGGTCGATGCATTCCGCAAATTGTCGGGCGGGCTCGGCGCGAAACTGGCGCTGCTTGGCGAAGGCCCGCTGAAGGAAAGCATCGCGGCCCTGGGCGACGAGCGCATCATCATGCCCGGCTATGTCCGCAGCCGGCCCGAACTCGCGCGGTGGCTCGCCAGCGCGGATGTTTATGTTTCGGCGATGGCGGACGAGACGTTTGGCATTTCGATCGTTGAGGCCCAGGCGTCAGGCCTACCGGTGGTCGGGGTTGCCGCCGGGGCAATGATCGATCGCGTCACGGATGCGACCGGCCGCCTTGGCCCGGTCGGCGATGCCGCCGCCATGGCCCGCAACATCCTCCAAGTCTGGAACGCAGACCGCCGGGCGATGTCCGAGCAGGCGCGCGCCCACGCATTGCAGTTCAGCTGGGATCGCAGCATGGAAGCATTGTTCGGGCGGGTCTATCCGGCCGCGTTCGCCCGGCGCGCCGCGCTGCAAGCGGGCGCAACGATTGCGGCGCCGTCGCTCGTCCGCGCCTGAACGGGTCAGCGGAAGTTCACGACGAAGAGGGGACAAGGCCCTCTCGATTGCGGTGGGGAAAGTTTTCGATGATTCTTCTGTTTGCGTTGCTGTTGGCCGCCGAGCCCGCCGCGGCGAGCCCCGAGCCGCTGATCGCCGATTGCGAAGCGCACCAATTCCAAACCATCGTTCACGTGACGGTTGCCGGGAAACCGCGAAGTTCGAAGGTCAAATTGTGCGGCAAAACCGGGCAGACCGACGCCGAATGGCTGCACACCCTCAAGGATGCGATCGAGAAGGTCCGAGCGAGCGAAAGCATGTCTGCTGAAGCCAAGGATCAGGTCATCGCCGCGCTGAATGTCGAGCTAGCGCGACTGACGCCGGCCGCCGACACCAGCCCCCCGCCGGCCACGGTCGTCGCGCTGCCGCCGGCCTCGACGGTCCCGCCACCGCCGCCGCCATTCGTTAGCGCGCCGGTCGGGGGTCCGGTGGAATATTCGGCGCTGCCGCCGCTGCCAGCGCCGCTGCCAGCTGCCAGCTCAGTCATGATCGCGGCGTCCGCGCCGCCGCCACTGCCGGCGCCGCGACTGACGTTGCGCTGCCTCGCCACGAATACCGTCAGCGCCGAGGGTCCGTGCGACCCGCTCGAACAGAACATGGTGCTGACGGTTAGGGCCGATGAGGATGTCGCGCGGGGAACGAGCCTGCGCTTCTTGCGGCGCGGCGATAATCGCGCGGAAGTCGCGCTCCTTCAGCTCAGGCGAGGCCAGACGCAACGCTTCGCTTTGCCGGCGAATGTTTGCAAGGGCGTCGCCGGAAGCCGGGTTGAAATTCAGGTGATTCGTGCGGCCGGCTCGTCAACACAGGTCGTGGACACGCGCGGGCCATACGACCTGCGCTGCTAGCAACCTTCGGCACAGCGTGGCAGAGGCGGCGGTGTGGACGCGCCTTACGCGAAATTGGAACAGCTGGAGCCAGGGATTGGCCGCTTGCTCGCGCACAATCCCTCGGCGTTCACCTATTTCGGCACACAGACCTATTTGATCGGGCAGCGCGAGATCGCGGTCGTCGATCCCGGGCCCGATTTGCCCGAGCATATCGAGGCGATCGAAAAAGCGATCGATGGGCGGCCGGTCGCCGCGATCATGTGCACTCATACCCACCGCGACCATAGCCCCGCGGCATCGCCCCTGGCCGAGAGGATCGGTGGGCCGATCATCGGCTGCGCGCCGCTCTCGCTCGAGACCGCCGGCCCGCGCGCGGATGCCGCGTTCGATGGCGATTATTCGCCCGAACGGGTGCTCGACGACGGCGAGGCGATCACCGTCGATGGGCGCGAGCTGGTGGCGGTCGCGACCCCCGGTCACACCTCGAACCATTTGTGCTTCGCCTATGAAGGCGCCCTGATGACCGGCGACCATGTGATGGGCTGGTCGACGACGGTCGTCTTTCCGCCCGACGGCGACATGGCTGCGTACATGAGGAGCCTCGACAAACTGCGGCAGCGCGACGACCGCATCTACTATCCCGCGCACGGCCCGGCGGTGACCAAACCGCAGCAATATGTCCGCGGCCTGATGGGCCACCGGATGCAGCGCGAGCGGCAAATCCTGAAACTGGTCGGCGAGCATCCGCGCGATATTTCCGACATCGTCGCCAATGCCTATCCGGGGCTCGACCCGCGGCTGGTGACCGCGGCGGGCGGGTCGGTGTTCGCGCATCTGCTGGACCTCGAGCGGCGCGGCCTCGTTCAAAGCGACGGAGACCGATGGACCGCCGTCTGAACAAACCCCTCGTCGTCGCGCTCATTGCCGCCGCGCTACTGCTAGGGCTGCTGCTCGGCGTGACGACTGGCATTGCCAACCGGATATTCGGCGGACCGAACCCAAAGACCATTGCCAGCGCCAGCCTTGAATCGATGCGCGCGCAGAACCGGCTGATCGCGTTCGTCGCGCGCTATGTGTCGGTGACCACCTCGACCACCAGTCAATTCGGCCTGTCGACCAAGCGGACGCTGATCCTGCCCGGCGACGTTCGATACGAGCTCGATTTGGCGAAGTTGAAGCCCGACGATGTCAGCTGGGATGCGTCGACCCACACGCTCAACGTACGCTTGCCCGAGGTCGAGATCGCCGGGCCCGACGTCGATTTGAGCGCGGCGCAGGAATATGGCGCGGGCGGCGTGCTGTCGGCATTGACCAACGCGGACGAAGTCTTGGATGCGGCGAACCGCGCCAAGGCCGTCGCCGACCTCCGCAAACAAGCCCAGGGACGGATGCAGATGCGGCTCGCGCGTCAGGCGGCACGGGCGGCGGTCGAGCGAAGCTTCGCGATGCCGCTGGTTGCGGCTGGCTTCAAGGACGCGAAGGTGGTCGCGCGCTTCCCCACCGAGGGCAGCGACGAGACTAGCTACCTCGACCTTTCGACCCCATATGAGCAGGCGATCAACGAAGCGGAGCGCCGCCGCGCGGCACAGGCACAAAAATGACCGCACAACCCCAAAGCTTGAAGGGCGTCGACCTGCTTGCCGAGATCCAGCGGCTGAAGCGCGAGCGCAATGCGGTCATCCTCGCCCATTATTACCAGAAGCCGGCGATCCAGGACCTTGCCGATTTCGTCGGCGACAGCCTCGACCTTTCGCGCAAGGCGGCCGCGACCGACGCCGACGTGATCGCCTTTTGCGGCGTTCGCTTCATGGCCGAGACGGCCAAGATCCTAAGCCCTGAAAAGACCGTGATCCTGCCCGACATGGACGCCGGCTGCAGCCTCGAGGACAGCTGCCCGCCCGATCAGTTCGCGGCGTTCCGCGCGGCCCATCCCGACCATATCGCGCTGACCTACATCAACTGCTCGGCCGCGGTGAAGGCACTCAGCGACATCATCGTCACCAGCAGCAGCGCGGACATCATCCTCAAGCAGATCCCCAGGGACCAGAAGATCATCTTCGGACCCGACCGGCACCTCGGCGGCTATCTCGCGCGCAAGACCGGGCGGGAGATGTTGCTGTGGCCGGGCATTTGCATCGTCCACCAAGCGTTTTCGGAGACGGAGCTGTTGAAGCTCAAGGCCGAGCATCCCGGCGCTCCGGTCGCGGCGCACCCCGAATGCCCGCCGCACATCGTCGACCATGCGGACCATGTCGGGTCGACCAAGTCGATACTCGATTTTGCGCTGACTTCGCCCGCCCAGACGATCCTGGTCGCGACCGAGCCGCACATCATCCACCAGATGGAGAAGGCCGCGCCCGACAAGACCTTTATCGGCGTGCCGGGCGGCGACGGCGCGTGCAATTGCAACATGTGCCCGTACATGGCCCTCAATACGCTCGAGAAGCTCTACGTGGCGCTGCGCGACCTCCAGCCGCGGATCGAATTGTCGTCGGATGTGATGGCCAAGGCTCGCGTACCGCTGGAGCGGATGCTGGAGATGGCCGGGCGAACCGTGGGGCAGGGCGATGTCGGCACGCCGATCATCGACGATCCGGCGAAGATCGACCCGGCGATCAGCGGCGACTGACGACTTTCAGCGAAGCCACAGCCACAGCGTCGCCAGCAGCATCCCGAGATTGAGGTACGCGGTCGATGAAAAACCGGGCGCCCGATAGAGCGGGTGGATGCGATAGCCGAACCAGAAGATCGACCGCGCGACGACGAAGGTGATGGCGACCGCGGCGATGACGCTCAGCCGGTCCGGCGGCAGGGTGACCGCGAGCCCGAGCAGGCCGACCAGGAACAGCACGAGTTGCTGCAGCGTGTTGTCGGCGACGCGGCCATCGACGATCATCCGTTGGCTTTCCTTGCCCGCCGTCGGGTCGATGGCTTCGGATTTGAAGCGAGCGTTGCCGACCGCCGCGACCATGAAGAAGAACAGTAGCGCCGCGGGGGTTGCCCAGCGCAGCGCATAGGCGATCCGATCCGCCGCCGTATCGGGGATCGCCGGCGCGGGGATGACCCTCGCCAGCAGCCAGACCATAACGATCATTCCGACAACGCCGCCGGCCGCACCGATGGCGACGATTTTCTGATCCTGTTTCATGCGCACTCCCCCTCCGACGCATTCGGAGGGGCCATAGCATAGGAGATTCGCGAGCACATTCCTGTTAACAGGCTCGTCGAAGCGGGCGTTGACCCCGAGACCGCGCCCCGCACGCGCCGCATCTCTGGCGAGCAACGGCTGGCCGTTATCGGCTTGCGCGCCGAAACAACATCAAGGCTCGCTCGTTATTGAACCGAAACAGAGGGACGAACCATGCGAACCATTGCAACCATCACAACTGCTTTTGCGCTTGCGGTAACCAGCTATTTACCGATCTCGGCGCCGGCCGAAGCACACACGAGCACCCGCTACCACACGCACCGTTACCACGGGAGAACGCACTACGCTCGTCGCTATTGCCGCCGTTCCAACGGAACGACCGGGCTGGTCGCTGGCGGCGTCGGCGGAGCATTGGTCGGGCGCGGCGTACTCGGGCACGGCGTCCTCGGGACGGTCGGCGGAGCGGTCGGCGGCGCCGTTGCGGGTCGGGCCATCGACCGGTCGATGACCGCGCACCGTCGCTGCTATTGGCGCTAAAGCCTGAGCGGGCGCGCTGTGCCCGCCTACGCTGAACGAGGGCGAAGCATGCGGCCGCGCGAGCGCGCTTATGCGCTCGCCGCGGTCGTGTTGGTGCAACTGGCGCTGTGGTTGATCCTGGTTGGTGGACTGCGCGTGCGGATCAGCCGGCCGGCGGATGTCGTCCAGCGACTGATCGAGGTGGCAATTCCGCCACCTCCAGTCCCGCCGCCTCCGATAACCGTCGAGCTAAAATCCCGGCGCGATGCCTCTTCGGCGCCCAAAGCCGAGCCCGAACCACCGGGCGGTTCGCCGGGCCCGCGGCCAGCATATGCGTCTCCATCAGTTGCTCCGCTCGTCGCCGTCCACCCGTCGGCCGCGCCGTCCGGCGGCGGCAGCGGAACCGGGCCGGCGCTTGGCAGCGGCTCAGGTGGGGGCGCGGGTGGCCAGGGCTATGGCGAGGGGGGCGGTGATCTCGAGCTGATAGCCGGCGACATCGCCCCGAATGACTATCCCCGGCATCTCGCGAAGGCAGGCATCGGCGGCACCGTCGGGACGCGGGGCACGGTGGGTGTGAACGGCAGAGTGACGCACTGCATCGTTATTCGCTCCAGCGGCGTCCTGGAGCTCGATGTGCTCACTTGCCGGTTGATTGAGCAGCGCTTCATCTATCGGCCGGCAACGGATCGTTACGGAAGGCCTGTGCCTGACGAAGTGGAGATCGAGTGGACCTGGGATTGACCGCGGCCCGCTACTGAACCTTGGTTACGTTGGCTTCGATCGTCGCGGTGCCGGCGTGATGCTTGTCGAGATGGCGCTTGATGATCCGGAGGTTGCGGGTGTTCGAGCGGAAGAAGAAATCGGGTATTGCGCCGACGAACGGGATCAGACCCAACAGCCAGTCGATCCCGACATTCCCAGCCATCCGGCTGATCTGCCATTTCGACATGCCAAGGTTTCTGGCTTCCCAGACGATATAGGTGCCGAGCGCCGCGGCGGCGATGTCGCCGATGACCGGTACGAGGTCGAGGATGACGTCGAGGCCGACCGGCCGGTTGATGCCCGGAATGACCACCAGCCGTTCGAGCAGATGCTCCATCGCCTCGACCCGCTGGCGCACCGATGCGGGATCGCGGCCAAGGCCGGGAAGGGACGGGCGTTCAGGGTTTGGAATGCCTCAACCTCCAACCGGCTTCTGGTCCAGGTCGGTCAGCGTGTGGCGGGCGAAGCGGTTCCCGACGAAGCCCTGGATTCGGCCCGAAACCAGCGACCAGCGGACCGGCGCGGCGAGGGGCATGAACAATTGTGCATCGTCAATCCGCCCCGCGGCTTGCTCCATCAGCGCCCCTCGCTGGGCCGCGATCAGCGTATCGCGCGCGGCGTCGAGCAGCTGGTCAGTTTCCGCATCGCACACGGACGTGAACTGGCAGCGGAATTGCCGCAGGAACCAGGCCGGTGAAGTCGACGGCGCCACTGCGTCAACCAGCTTCAGGTCTGCGCCCGCCACGGACCTGGCGCGTTCCGCGGTGAGCCCGATCGCACCCCAGTCGGCAGCCAGACGATCGAACAAAACGTCCGCGCCGGCACCTTCCGGCAAATACACCCGAACGGTCGGCTTTTCGCTGCCGAACAGGCGCGTTGCTTCCGCGGTCAACGCGCCCCGCCGCGCCGCGATCGGCGTCGCCGTCCAGCTTGGCTGAACCGGGTCAGGCACGCCTTCGAGGCCGGGCTCGAGCACCGTTGCGCGCGCCACCAGGCCGGGAACCCGTAACGCATCGGTCAGCGCATCGCGGTCGATCGCCTGGCTGAGCAGGCGCCGGACATCCGCGTCGTCGAGAATCCCGCCGCTTCGCGTCGGCACCAGCCCGAACAGGCCCGACGCCGGATCAAAGCGCAGTGCTCCGCGCGGCAGTCTGACGCCGAGCGCGAATGGCAGGTCAGCAAATGTGCCGCCGAGGACCAGGTCGGTTTCGCCGGCGGCGAAAGTTCGGACAGCTAGTTCCGCCGTTGTGCCGCCCAGCAGGATCTCCTCGCGCCGGCTTTCGTCGCCATCGGGGGAATCGATTTCGCGTGCCAGGCGAAGGCCGCCGCCCGCACCAGGCGCAACCTGGAAGGGTCCGGTTCCGTAGCCGTTGCGAATGATGCCGAATTCCGGCTGGGCCAACTGCGCCAGGAGATTGGGTCGCGGCGCCTTCAGCCGGATCTCGATCACCCGGTCGGTCATCGCCACGATGTCGTCGACTGCCCCGAGCGAATCCTTGAGCGGATTGGTGCTGGCGTTCGCGAGCGATCGCTTGAGAATTCGCGCGACTTGCTGGGCGGTGAGCTTGCGCCGGTTGGGCAAGTCGACGCTCGAGAGGCGGAAAATGTACGACAGGCCATCGTCGCTGACGTTCCAGCGTTCGGCTAGGCCGGCGACGATGTTGCCATTGGCGTCGAACTGCACCAGCCCTTGTCCGATGTTGGCCAACAGTACGGCGTCAGGCGGCGACAGCGGACCGAGCGCCGGGTCGCGCAGTTTGGGCTCGCCGCCGATCACGACGACCTTGACCGCGCCTTCAGGCTGGTTGCGGCAAGCCGATGGCGCGATCGCCATCGCGGCAATCGCAGCGAGCGCCAGAGCGCGCCTGACAAGCACGGGCATGGCGGCGTGTTTAGCCGCAAGTCCCCATTCAGCAAGCGTCTGGATAAATCGGCCTAGCTGTTTTACTGGACTAAAGCAGCTAGGCGAGATTTGCGGAAGATGAGGGTGTCCGAACGGGACGGAATTTGGAGTCGCGGGGGAACTCCGGTCGAGGAGCTTCCCGATCCGCTCACCCCCGAACTGCCGTCCGACGGCGAGGTCGAGCTCGAGCCGCCGCCGCCACGCCCACGCCGCCGCTGGGTCGCCTGGTTCTACGTCGTGTCGGCGCTGGTCTTCGTCACCTTGCTGTGGCTGATCGTCACCGCGCCGCTATCGCGCGCGCTTGAGCCGCTCGACGATCCGGCCCTGCTCCTGCTGTCCGACGATGGCCACGCGATTGCCCGCCGCGGCGCGATCAAGGAAGCGCCGGTCGACGTCACCAAATTGAATTCGGTCACGCCGGCGGCCTTCGTCGCGATCGAGGATCGTCGCTTTTATTCGCATTGGGGCGTCGATCCGCGCGGCATCGGGCGGGCGATGGTCGCCAATATGCGCGCCGGGGGCGTGCGCCAGGGCGGGAGCACGATCACCCAGCAACTCGCCAAGACCAACTTCCTGTCATCCGACCGCAGTTACAAGCGCAAGGCGCAGGAGGTGATCATCGCCTTCTGGCTCGAGGCGTGGCTGACCAAGCAGGAAATCCTCTCGCGCTATCTGTCGAGCGTCTATTTTGGCGACGGCGTCTATGGCCTGCGCGCCGCCTCTCACCATTATTTCAACCGCGATCCGGAGAATCTGACGCTGGCCCAATCGGCCATGCTCGCCGGGGTCGTGCAGGCGCCGTCGCGGCTTGCGCCGACCCACAATCTCAAGCTCGCGCAGGCGCGGTCGGAGCTGGTCTTGAGCGCCATGGCCAGCACCGGGGCGATCAGCGCCAAACGCGCGCGCAACGTCAGCCTGGCGCGGCCGGTCGGCGAGCAGTCGCACGTGCCGACCGGAACCTATTTCGCCGATTGGGTTGCGCCCGCGGCAAGCCAGGCGTTCGACGCCGACTTCGGCGAGGTCAGGGTCCGGACCACGCTCGACCGCGATCTCCAGCGGCTTGCCGTGCGCGCCGTCGCCCGCGCCCCGATCGGCGATGCGCAAGCCGCGCTGGTGGCGATGCGCCCCGACGGCGAGGTGGTCGCGATGGTCGGCGGCAAAAACTACCAGGATTCGCCGTTCAACCGCGCGACCCAGGCGCGGCGTCAGCCCGGCTCGGCATTCAAGCTGTTCGTCTACCTTGCCGCGCTCCGCGCGGGCTGGACCCCTGACAGCATCATCGAGGACGAGCCGATCACGATTGCAGACTGGACTCCGGTCAACAACGACGGCGTCTACCGCGGCAAGATCACGCTGCGCGAGGCGTTTGCGCGCTCGGCCAATGCGGCGACGGTGCGCCTGTCGGAACAGGTCGGGCGCGGCAATGTGATCCGCGCCGCGCGCGATCTCGGCATCCGCTCGCCGCTGCCCAACAATCCCAGCATCGCGCTCGGCGCGTCGGGCGTCAGCCTGCTCGAACTGACTTCGGCTTACGCCACGATCGCCAGCGGCCGCTATCCGATCGTCGCGCGCGGTCTGCCTGACCAGCCGGAGGAGGGCGGCATCGCGGCCTTTTTCCGCGGCGCTTCCGCGCTCGATCGCCGCCGCGACCAGGCGCCGATGCTCGACCTGCTCTACGCCGCCGCCAACAACGGCACCGGCCGCCGCGCCGCTTTGTGGGTCCCGACCTTCGGCAAGACCGGCACGACCCAGGAGAACCGCGACGCTCTGTTCATCGGCTTTGCCGGCGATCTGGTCGTCGGCGTGTGGGTCGGCCGTGACGACAACAAATCGCTAGGCAAGGTCAGCGGCGGCACCGTTCCGGCGCAGATCTGGCGCAATTTCATGGCCAGCGCGGTCAGCATCGACCATCGCCGCGGCCCGCCGATCCCGCCCGAATTCCGCATCCCCGACCGCGAGCCCGAGCCGGTTAAGAAAAGCCCGTTGCCCGAGAATTGGAGCGACGGCACCAAAGCGCTGCGCGACATCGCCAACGAGATCGGGAAGTTGATCCACGGGGGCCATTAATCGGTCAAAACGGCCCGAAAAGTTAATGTTTGGGAACCTCCCATTTTAAACCTTTCTCAACCACTGCAGCCCTAATTTGCACCGCACCCTGCTCGGGGAAAGTCCGCGCAGGTTGACGTAACGCTTCCCGGTTGATGTTTCTCAAGGGGACCAGAGATGGCCAAGTTTTTGAAGAAGATGCTGAAGAACGAGAAGGGCGCGACCGCCATCGAATATGGTCTGATCGCCGCGCTCATCGCCGTTGCCGCTATTGGCGCCATGACGAGCATTGGCACCAAGCTGGGCACGACCTTCAATAACGTCGCGAACGCGCTCTAAGCTCGATCACGGCAAAACAGGCGGCGGTGCGGAAACGCGCCGCCGCTTTTTTGTGCGCTCGCCAGATTTCCCGGAACCTTCCGCGCCGTTCTACCGCGCTTCGTTACCCTTAGCCTCCAAGGCCCAGAACACGTGGCTCAGCACCTTACGTCCGCCGCCCAAGTCTTTGACGAAAACGTCCGGGCGGCCCTTGGCGTCGCGATGAATGGCCCGCCCCCAAGCGGCCATAGTATCGCCAATGCCCGCGTCGCTTGAGCTTTGCGGAACGGCCTTTCCAACCTGGCGGATGCCGAAGTTGGTCGACGCGGTGACGGTCGTGTATCCGTCATCGTGATTGTAGATGATGTTCAGCTCTTGATAGTCGTGGTTGTTCGGAGAGGTGTTCGCCGGCGGTCCGAGCGGATTGTTCGTATAGTCCATGCAGGTGCCGAGGTTCGGGTTGTCAAATGTCTCGTCCTGGTGGTCCAGCCCGAAGTCGTGCCCAATCTCCTGACAGGCGACCAATGCGCGCCACTCTGGCGAATTGTAAGGCGCACTGTCATGGTAGCTGTCGTTGAGCTTGGTCGTCGCCTGCGTAATGTGCAGGGTTCCGCTCTGGAGCCAGATGCTGGCGATACCGAGCCAGCCGCGCCGCCCGTAGGCCGAGTTGCAGACCAGAATCTGTCCGGCAATCGGGCTGCACTTCTTGGCGCTCGTCCCGGCCGGGGCGTTCTGGTTGGTCAAGGTCAACTCGTTCGACGCGTTCCAGTCCGAAATCGAGTTGTTCACGGAAGTCGTCCATTGCGAGGTGATCGCCTTGTTGACCTTGATCGTGACGTTGGAGCCGTTGCCGGCCCAATGATATCCGCCCCAGCTGTTCGTGGCTGATGCCGGAACCATCGCGCCCAGCGCGACGCACGCGGCCAGTGCGACTCGAGTCGATACTTTCATTGGACGTCCCCCAGTTTCCCTCTGTGCGGCTCTCCCCATGAGCCGCATCCGGGACAGGCTCTGCCGCATTGACGATGCTGTCAAGCAGCTGAAAAGTCATAGCTTAGTCCACTATGGCACTGCGGGAGGCATCCTTATCCCTGCTTCTAGGGGCGGACAGCGAAGTGGAATTGTCCGCGTTCCTCGCACCCCTTGGGGTTGCAAGCCACCCGCCGCCAGAGGTTCTTAACCATTTGCGATGAACCGATCTTAGCACTTTTGGACGTAGGTTCGGGGTTATGGCCAGGGTCAGACTTCTCGCCTCGGCGCTCGGGCTGATGCTCGCGGGACCCGCTTTTGCGGGCGATCGGCTGGCGCCCTTGCCGCCCGTCCAACACAGCGAAGCCGAGTTGAGCGCGCTGCGTCACCAATTTCCTGGCGCGACCGGCGCGTTGGCGTTCCGTCTACTCGCGGCGCATAATCGCGAGCGCGCCGCGGTCGGTCATCCGGCGCTGGTGTGGGATGCGGATCTCGCCGCGTCGGCGGCGTCCTATGGACCCGCGCTCGCCAGCCTACGTCACCTGATCCATTCACCGCGCGAAACGCGGCCTGGCCAGCGCGAAAATCTCGCAATGGCGCGGCACGGCACGCTTTCTCCGGAGCAACTGGTCGACATGTGGTCGCGTGAGAAGCGAATGCTTCAGCCGGGCGTATTTCCCGCGGTCAGCAACACCGGCCGCTGGGAAGATGTCGCGCATTACACGCAGATGGTGTGGCCAACGACAACCCGCGTCGGCTGCGCGATCTTCTCGGCGGATTGGGATTATTTGATCTGCCGCTACTCACCGCCCGGAAACATCGACGGCAAGCCGGTGTTCGCGTCCGCGCCGGTGCAGCTGGCGCAAGCGTCTGGACACGGCGGGAACTAGTAGCGGCGGAGAGTGCGCGGCGTGTGGCGAGCCGCTTCGTCGGGGCTGACCGGGGTTTCGCCAGGCGTGTCGCCCTTTTCCTTCATTTCCAGGAACGTCCGCACGGTGTCGGCCGAAACCGCGCGGCCGAACAGCCAGCCCTGGGCCTCCGAACAGCCGTATTTCTTGAGCTCGCTCCGGATCTGCTCCGACTCGACGCCTTCGGCGGTGATCGGGACGCTGAGCGTGTGACCGAGATTGGCGATGGTGGCGACGATCGCCGCGGTCTGTTCGCTCTTCACCATCGTCGCGATGAAGCTCTTGTCGATCTTGATGCGGTCGATCGGCAGGCTGTTGACCTGCGCCAGCGACGCGTAGCCCGTCCCGAAGTCGTCGAGCGAAATGCTGACGCCGACATTCTTCAGGCTGGTGATGATGGTCAGCACCTGTTCGCGATCCTCGAGCAGCGATCCTTCGGTGATCTCGACTTCGAGCCGATGCGCCGGGAAGCCGGTCTTGGCCAACAGCTTCATGATTTGCTCGGCCAGCGCGCGGTCGCGGAACTGGACCGGGGAAACGTTGACCGCGATCTTCAGGTGAGCCGGCCACGAACGCGATTCCTTGAGCGCCTGCTCCATTACACTGAAGGTCAGGGGGCCAATCAGCCCGGTCCGCTCGGCGGCCTCGATGAAGGCTTCGGCTTCGAGGAAGCCACGGGTCGGCGAACGCCACCGGGCCAGCGCCTCGAACCCGACGAGTTCGCGCGAATTGAGGTCGATCAAAGGCTGGAAGAACGGAACAAACTCGCCGTTGTGAACGCCGCTGCGGATATCCTCTTCGAGTTGCAGCCGCTCGGACAGTTCGCGTTCGAGTTCCTTGTCGAACCACGCAAGGCCGTCGCGGCCGGCATCCTTGGCGGCATACAGCGCGACATCGCTCTGGCGCAGCAGATCTTCTTCGGTCTGCCCGCGTCCGATCATCGACAGGCCGATGGAGGCCGAAACCTGGATTTGGGCGCCGCCGACGATCACCGGGGTGCCAAGGCGGGTCAGAATCGAGCGGGCGACCTCTTCGCCTGCGGCGTTGCCGGCGCCTTCAAGGACGATGGCGAACTCGTCGCCGCCGATGCGCGCGCAGCAGCTGGCGTCGGGCGCAGCCTTGGTCATCGATTCCGCGACGTGGCGCAGGATCTGGTCGCCGGCGAGATGGCCGTGAAGATCGTTGACGCGCTTGAAATGGTCGAGGTCGAGCAGCAGCAGGACGCCAGTCGCCTTATCGGCGAGCGCATCAGACAGCGAGCGCATCAGCTCACGGCGGTTGGACAGGCCGGTCGTCGGGTCGGTATTGGCGTTGCGGCGGGCGCTGCGCTCGGCCTCCTCATAGGCATCGAGCGCCTGGCGCAAATCCTTCGAACGGCGCCATCCGAACAGAATGATCGCGATATTGAGGAGGAACGCGACCTTGAGTCCGCCGGCCGTGTCGGGAAGGTAGCCGCCCCAGATGGCGACCGGCAGGATTTGGCTGCCCAGGCCGACGAACAGCAAAATTGCCGCCATCGTCGCACAGGTCGTGATCAGGTGGCTGCTCGCGATGCTTACAGCCTTGCTTTTTGCGCGCCCCACTCGGTTGGTCCACTTTTCCAGATTGCCCACGGGACCATTAAGTCGCACAAAAAAATGAATATTTACCTACATTAGCTTTAGCGCACTTTTAGGCGCTCCTCGACCAGGCGGATAGCTTCGGCGATCGCCTCATCGGCCGTCAAATCGCTGGTATCGAGCAAGATCGCGTCCGCTGCCTGATGCAACGGCGCGACCGCGCGATGGGCATCGCGCTCGTCGCGCGCGCGAATATCCAGCAGTACATCTTCATAGTGGGCCGGCATTCCGCGCTCGAGCAATTCGCGCACCCGGCGTTGCGCACGAATTTCAGCGGTGGCGGTGACGAACAGCTTGGCGTCGGCACCCGGCGCAATCACCGTCCCGATGTCGCGTCCGTCGAGTACCGCGCCGCCCGGCTGCCCCGCGAACTGTCGCTGGCGCTCGAGTAAGGCCGTTCGCACCGACGGATAGGCGGAGATGGAAGAGGCAATCCGCGACACGGGCTCGCTGCGCAGCTCTTCGTCTACGGGGTCGATGCCCAGCATGTCGCAGGCGCGCAGGGCCTCGAACTCGCTGCTCGGATCGCCGCCCCACCGCCACAGGTTGAGCGCGACCGCGCGGTACAGCAGGCCGGTGTCCATGTGCGGCAATCCGAAGCGCTGGGCGAGCCCGCGGGCGATCGTCCCCTTGCCGCTCGCGGCGGGGCCATCGACGGCGATGACCATGGCGTGCCGCGCTGCCGATCGGGATGCCTTATGCTTTGCCAAGCCGCGCGCTTTGACAGGGCCATATCCCTATGGCAAGGCGCGCCGCCAAACGCCGCCCGCACATCGGAGCGGCTGTCAGAACTTGAATTGGAGAAACCTCAAATGGTGAAACCCGAATGGGGCACCAAGCGCACTTGCCCCAAGTGCTCGACCCGATTTTACGACCTCGGCAAGGACGATCCGGTCCATTGCATCAATTGCGCGACCGATTTCGCCCCCGAACCGGTGTTGAAGTCGAAGCAACCGATGGCGTTCGAAGCAGCGCCGGCGGCGGTGGCTAAGGAACCGGAAAAGGACGCTGAGCTGGAAGCTGAAGATTTGGTGGTCGATGAAGACGCCGAAGTCAGCGCCGACGAGGAAGTCGATCTGGATACCGGCGACGATGATCTCGGCGTTGAGACCGCCAACGAGGACGACGAGGGGTAACGGACAGCGTCTCGCTGCCCGTCATCGTTGGCATCCCCAACGATCGTAATTTGCAATGTCGGCTCGGCGACGTTAACCTTTTGGCTGCTCGGTCTCGCATTCCCTCTAGTGGAGAGGTGTAGAGAACCCTGTGGTAACCGGAATATCTGATCCAGAACGAGAGCAAGGTCGCTTTGTTCTTGTTGTCGATGATGATCCTGCGGTCCGAGATTCCACGGTCAGCTTGCTTGAACATGCGGGTCATCGCGTTGCCGCGTTTGAAAGCGGCACGGCGCTGGTTGAAGCCGGAATCCCTTCCGGCACGGATATCATCCTGCTCGATATCATGATGCCCGGACTCAATGGCCTCGAAACGTTGCGCGTTTTGAGGAGAGACCGCGACTTGCCCCCGGTTGTCGTTTTGACGGGCCACGGCGACATTCCACTCGCTGTCGAGGCGATGAAACTCGGTGCGGTGGAGTTTCTGGAGAAGCCCTACGCGATGAAGAATTTGCTCGAGCTCGTGGCCACGCTCGACAAGACTTCGGCGGTCGCGGCGTCCGGCGATCCCCAGCGAGCGCTCGCCCGCGACAAGGTCGCCGCGCTGACAT
>DATFUB010000110.1:0-28401 GCA_035261225.1 Sphingomicrobium sp. | reverse complement strand
CAAGGGTCTCGATCTTGGTTTCTTCGTCTCGCTAAGCGGAATCGTGACCTTCAAGAACGCCCAGGATCTCCAGGACATCGCGAAATGGCTGCCGGCCGACCAGATGCTGGTCGAGACCGACGCGCCGTTCCTCGCCCCCGTCCCGCACCGCGGCCAGAAGTGCGAACCGGCGTTCGTCGCCGACACCGCGGCCTTCGTCGCCGAGTTGCGGGGCGAGGAGACTGAGGCGCTTGGCGAGGCGACGACCGCCAATTTCTTCAAGCTGTTCAAGAAGGCCCAAAGGGCGGAAGCGTGAAAGTCCGCATTCTCGGCTGCGGGACGTCGACCGGAGTCCCCAAGATCGGCAACAATTGGGGGCAGTGCGACCCCAATGAGCCGCGCAACGCCCGCATGCGCTCGTCGATCCTGGTCGAAAGCAGTGGACAGCGCGTTCTCGTCGACTGCGGGCCCGACCTTCGCCAGCAATTGCTCTCCGCGAATGTCGGCCAGGTCGACGCGGTGATCGTCACGCACGACCATGGCGACCACGTGCACGGCATCGATGACCTCCGCCCGATCGCCCAGGCGCTCGGTCACGCTGTCCCGCTGTACGGCCGCGCCGAGACGCTCACGAGGCTCGAGCAGCGCTTCGCCTATGCCTTCGCGCGCACCGAATTTTACCGGCCGATCGTCGAGCCGCATGAACTGGGCGAAGAGTGGGTGTTTGGCGATGCGACTGTCCGCTTCGTCGATCAGCCACACGGCGGCCCGACCTCGCTCGGCATGCGCTTAGACGAGCGAGGCAAGTCGGTTGCTTACGCCATCGATTTCAACGCGTTGAGCGACGGCATGGCGCAATTGTACGAAGGCGTCGACGTGTGGATCGCCGATTGTCTGACACGTTCGCCGCACCCGACTCATGCCCATCTCGACGGGGTGCTCGGCTGGGCCCGGGACCTCCGCGTTGGGGAAGTCTATCTGACGCACATGGGGAACGGGCTCGACTATCGCACATTGGTCGCCGAACTGCCCGATTGGGCGGCGCCAGCCCATGACGGGCTCGAGATCCACCTATGACCAACGATCTGATGCTTGGCGGCGTCTACATCCTGATGGCGATCATGCTCGTGCTCGGCAGTTTGATGTCGCGGCGGGAACCGATTGCGAAGCTCTTGACCATGGCGTTGGCCTGGGTCGCAATCTTCGGTGCCGGTTTCATCTTGTTCACATTCCGCGACAATTTCAGCTGGGTTGCGCAGCGTCTAAAGGCCGAAGCAATCGGCACACCGATTGTCCAGGGCCGCGAGACCCGCATTCCGATGGCTATCGATGGCCATTTCTGGGTCGAAGCCAAGGTCAACGGCATTCCGGTCAAATTCCTTGTCGACAGCGGCGCGACCATGACGACAATCGACCGTGACACGGCTAACAGGGCCGGAGTTCCGGTTTCGCCGCGTGCCGACCAGTTTGTCCGCACCGGCAATGGCATCATTCGCGTCGCCACGGGCCGCGCTCGCGACCTCGAGGTGGGCGGAATTGAGCGCCACGACGTCGGGCTTCAGATTGCGGACCATGACGATCTCAACGTGTTGGGGATGAACTTCCTGTCGTCGCTGAGCCGCTGGGGAGTGGAGGGACGCTGGCTGGTTCTGGTCCCCTGATCCTTCGGTCACTTTACATAATACATATTATCATACTTAATTAAGAAAGAGAGAAAGGGCCCCTTCATGCCGCCTGAGCTCCCAATCGCGCGTCTCGCCGCGATCATGCGCCGGCTCCGCGACCCGGTCAGCGGATGCGAATGGGACAGCGTGCAGAATTTCGCGACGATCGCGCCCTACACCATCGAGGAAGCCTATGAGGTCGCCGACGCGATCGCGCGTGACGATATGGACTCACTCGCTGATGAACTCGGCGATCTCCAACTCCAGGTCGTGTTTCATTCGCAAATGGCCGAGGAAGCCGGTCATTTCACGCTCGATGACGTGATCGGCCGGATTTGCGACAAGATGGAGCGCCGCCATCCGCACATTTTTGGCGACGCCGAGCATGGTGGCCACCATCTGTGGGAAATCATCAAGGCGGAAGAACGCGCCGCAAACCCGGACAAGAGCGCCTTGGCCGGCGTTGCTTTGGCGCTTCCGGCGCTGGAACGGGCCGCGAAGCTTCAACGGCGAGCTGCCCGCACCGGCTTCGATTGGCCGGATGTGTCGGGCCCGCGCGCCAAGATCGACGAGGAACTGGCCGAACTCGAGGCGGAAACCGAACATGATCGCAAACTCGAAGAGCTTGGCGATTTGCTGTTCGCCGTCGTGAACCTCGCACGCCATCTCAACAGTGAACCCGAAGCCGCGCTGCGCGAAGCCAATCGCAAGTTCGAGCGCCGCTTTCGGGAGATTGAGCAAGCGCCCGGTTTCACCGACCTGCCGCTCGAAGAGAAAGAAGCGTTGTGGACTGCGGCGAAGGCGCGTCAGGCCGCCTCGAACGCCTGAAACCGCGCCCAATTCTCCGGTGACAGCCGCACCGATAATTTGACCTCGTCCTCGTCCATGCTCTGCTTAAGCACTTCGCCGCGGGCGTGGAGCCAGGCGATCCGCTCGCCCTTCCCAGCTGGAAGCCGAATCTCGTGGACCTGCTCGCCGCTTCTTAATGCTTCCGCCATCCGGGTTCGCAGGGCGTCGAGCCCCTCACCGGTCAATGCCGAGATCGCGATCACATCGTCACGGCGCCTCGCATCCTCGGCCAGCCGTCCGGCCTCTTCCGCAGACAGCAAATCGAGCTTGTTCCACGCCTCGATTCGCGACGGGGCCCCCTCCTCGCCCAGACCGAGCGATTTGAGCACGTCATCGACATCGTCGCGCTGCGCTTCGTGATCCGGATGGTTCATGTCGCGCACGTGCACGAGAAGATCGGCCTCGCGGACTTCCTCGAGGGTCGCGCGGAAGGCGGCGATCAGCTCGGTCGGCAGGTCGGACACGAACCCGACCGTGTCCGACAGGATGACCTTGTCGAACCCGGGCAGGCGGATATCGCGCATGGTCGGATCGAGCGTGGCGAACAGCAGATTCTCGGCGAACACGGCTTCACCAGTCAAGCGATTGAAAAGCGTCGACTTCCCGGCGTTGGTGTAGCCGACCAGCGCGATCACTGGCCATGGCGCGCGCTGGCGCCGATCGCGATGGAGCGAACGGGTCCGCTTCACCTGGTCGAGCTCGCGCCTGATCTTGGCCATGCGGTCGCGGATCAACCGCCGGTCGGCTTCGATCTGGGTTTCGCCTGGGCCACCGAGGAAGCCGAAGCCGCCACGCTGGCGCTCGAGGTGGGTCCAGCTGCGCACCAGCCGTCCCGCCTGATAATCGAGATGCGCAAGTTCGACCTGCAGCCGCCCTTCGGCGGTGACCGCACGCTCGCCGAAAATCTCGAGGATGAGCCCGGTCCGGTCGATGACCTTGGTGCCAATCTCGTCTTCGAGGTTCTTCTGCTGGATCGGCGCCAGCGGCGCGTCGATTACGACCAGCCCCGCGCTGCCATCCTTGACCAGTGTCGCAACCTCTTCCGCCTGGCCCTTGCCGATCAGCGTTGCCGGCCGGACCGTCCGTAACCGGATTGTGCGCTCGCCAACGACCCGCACGCCGATCGCCTCGGCCAGGCCTTTGGCCTCGTCGAGACGCGCATCGGCGGACCGGCGCGCGGCCTCGCGCGGCATTTCCGGCACGACGATCACCGCCCGCTCGCCGCGTGCGACCTCATTGGCGTCGATCCCGTTGGAATTATTCAGGGTCGTCCTCCGCCTCGTCCCCGAGCGGGCGCGCGTCGAGATTGAGCGGGTGCGCCGGCTGCAGGGTCGAGATCGCGTGCTTGTAGACTAATTGGATCTGCCCGCCACGTTCGAGCAGCAGCGCGAATTGATCGAACGCGGTAATAGAGCCCTGGAGCATGACGCCATTGACCAGGAACAAGGTCATGCTCTGTTGTTCGCGGGCCGCCGCCGCCAGGAACAAGTCCTGGAGCGCCGCGCGGCCGCCCTGCCGGAGTTCGCCCGGGGCGTTGGCGACGAAACCCGGCACCGTGTCGCTCGGCATGATGGTCGAAATCGAATGCTTGTAAACCAGTTGCGACGTGCCCTCGCGCCGTAGCAGCACGGAGAAGGCGTCGAACCAGGTGACCACGCCCTGTAGCTTCACGCCCTTCAACAGGAAAATCGTCACCGGCAGCTTGGCGCGCCGAATGCTGTTGAGAAAATGGTCCTGAAGGGTGAGCGTTCGAGCGGACATGGACGCGACTGGCTCCTACTCTTCCCCTTCTTTCTTGTCGCCGATGCCGAGAGCCTTGAGCTTCCGGTGCAGCGCCGACCGTTCCATCCCGATGAACGATGCGGTGCGTGAGATGTTGCCGGAAAAACGGCGGATCTGGATTTTCAAATACTCGCGCTCGAACGATTCCCGGGCTTCGCGCAGCGGACTGCCCATGATCGCCACCGCGGCGGTCGATCCACCCATCGCATTCTGATTCTCGAGCGTCTCGGGCGGAAGCAGGTCGACATCGATGCACGTCATCCGGTCACCCGGCGCAAGAATGATGGTCCGTTCGATGATATTCCGAAGCTGGCGAACGTTGCCGGGCCAGTCGTGCGCCTGGAGCGCAGCCATCGCTTCGTCGGACATGTCCGGGGTCGCCATATGCCGCTCCGCAGCGAACCGCGCGAGGAAGTAATGGACCATTTCCGGAATATCCTCACGCCGTTCGCGCAGCGGTGGAATGCGCACCGGAACCACGTTCAGGCGGTAGTACAGATCCTCGCGGAAGCGCCCGCCCGCGATCTCCTCCGACAGGTTCCGCGCGGTCGCCGAGAGCACCCGCACGTCGACCTTGACGGGACGCTGCCCGCCGACCCGGGAATAACTCTGGTCGGTCAGGACGCGTAGAATTTTTCCCTGTGTGGTCAGCGGCATGTCGGCGATTTCGTCGAGGAACAAGGTGCCGCCATGGGCGTGTTCGAGCAGGCCAGGACGGACGGCGCCGTCGATCTCGCTACCGAACAGTTCCTCTTCGACCCGGTCGGGGCTCATCATCGCGGCGGGAAGCACCACGAACGGCGCCTTGGCGCGCGGGCTCCAATTGTGGATCATCCGGGCGGCGATTTCCTTGCCTACCCCGGCGGGCCCGGTGATCAACACCCGGCTCCCGGTGGGCGAGACCCGCTTCAACGTCGCACGGACGGTGTTGATCGCAATCGAGCTGCCGTGGAGGAATTCTTCGTGACCAGCCTGGCGGCGGAGAGTCTCGTTCTCGCGCCGAAGTCGCTCGGTGTCGGTCGCCCGATCAACCAGATAGATCAGCCGCTCGGCCTCGAACGGCTTTTCGATGAAGTCGATCGCGCCTTCGCGGACCGCAGCGACCGCGGTGTCGAGATTGCCGTGGCCCGAGATCATCAGCACCGGGACGGTCGGGTCGCGGCGCTTGATCTCCTGCAGCAATTGTAGCCCGTCGAGCCGCGAGCCCTGGAGCCAAACATCGAGCAGGACCATTGACGGGCGCCGTTCCTCGAATGCTTCGAGCGTCTGGGTGCTGTCGGCCGCGGTGCGCACGGCATAGCCCTCGTCTTCCAGCACCCCGCTCACCAGGTCGCGGATGTCCGCCTCATCGTCGACTACCAGGACCTCAAGCGCCATCAGTCCGTACCCTCACCCTCATCACGTTCGTCATCGGTCAATGACGCCGCATCCTCGGATAGCAGCGCCTCAAGCTTGTCGGTATCGAAGGCGATCCGGACATGGGTTCCGCCGCCCGGGCGATCGAGAAACGCGATCTCGCCCATATGTTCCTCAACGATCTTCTTGACGATCGCGAGGCCAAGGCCGGTGCCGCGCACCCGGGTCGTCATATAGGGTTCGGTCAGCCGCTCGCGCTCCTCGGGCAGCCCGACGCCGGTATCCATAACGTCGACGATCAGGTGACCGTCCTCGTCATGCAGGCGAAGTTCGACGCGATCGCCGGCGAGGCTATGCTCGCCGCGGCTCTTGCGGCTCTCGATCGCTTCGACCGCGTTCTTGACGACGTTGGTCAGCGCCTGCCCGAGCTGACGGCGGTCGCACACCATGCGGAAGTCGCCCTGCGCCGGATCGAGCGTGAAGATGATCCCCGGATGCGCGACTTCGTGCAGGAACAATGCCTGGCGGGCGATGTCGTGGATGTTCTCGTCGCGGAAGGCCGGCTTGGGCATCCGCGCGAAGTTCGAGAATTCGTCGACCATCCGGCGAAGGTCTCCGACCTGACGCACGATCGTCCCGGTCAACTGTTGGAAGGTTTCCTTGTCGGACGCGATCTCCTTGCCGAACCGGCGCTGGAGCCGCTCGGCGGCGAGCTGGATCGGGGTCAGCGGGTTCTTGATCTCGTGGGCGATCCGTCGCGCGATGTCGGACCAAGCCGCCCGTCGCTGATCGGTCAGCTGATCGGTGATATCGTCGAAGGTCAGTACGCTGCCGTCCTGGTAGCGCACGCGCTTGACCGCGAGCGTACGCTGCCCGGCCCCGGCGATGACGATCACATTGGCCTCGGCCTGGTCGCCGCTCAAAAACTCGTCGAGGTCGGGAGAGACTTCGGCCAGGCCCTTCCCTTCGAGGTCTTCCTCGCCCTTTTGCAACAGGGTCTCGGCGGACCGGTTGGTGAGCAAAATCCGGTTGCGCGAATCGAGCGCGATCACACCCGCGGTGACACTCGACACGACCGCTTCAATGAACGCGCGGCGGGTCTCGAGCTGAGCATTTGCGGCCTTGAGCGCATTGGTCTGTTCCTCAAGCCGCCCGGTCATTCGGTTGAAGGCGGTCGCCAGCGTATGAATCTCGTCCTCGGTGTCGGCGACCGGAACGCGGGTCGAAAAGTCTCCTTCTTCGATGCGCCCTGCGGCGGCCACCAGCTGCCCAACTGGGCGGACCAGCGAATCCGCGATCTTGAGTGCAGCCAGAATTGCCAATCCGACAATCACGAGCGCGCCGAGCAGAAGCGCAGCGTTAAAGCGGAGCTGATTGACGCGCGACCGTTCAAGAAGCGTTTGATAATCCTTGAGTACGTCGTTGGCGCGATTGATCTGAGCTGCGATTGCTGGGTCGGCTCTGCCAACGTAAAGATACGACCCCGCGCCAAGATTCAGCCGCGTCAGTACGGAAATGCGGTTGGGAGTCTCGGCGTCGACACTGGCATTGTCGGGAAGCCTCTCGAGCTTCGCGATTGCAGATTTGATGCGGCGTTCGTTGATATCAATTCCATAACTCCCAACCGCGACACCAAGAGTCTGCACCTCACCGCCGGGTCCGAGTTTCAAGATGGCCGCTTCGTTCAGTGAACGCCGATAGGTCTGGTAGGCGAGCGCAGTTTTGAACCGAGGGTCATCGATCTGCACCTGCTTAAGCGCATTGGCCAAGTCGCCCGCCATCGTTGTCGCCTCGTCTCCAACGCGGGCGAGTTCGTGCCCATATGCACCACGAGCAACCTCGACTGTATTTTCAATCATCGTACGAGCACGATGCGAAGACCAGAATTCGAGCCCGCTTTGGAGTAGGACCGAGGCGAAGATTGCGACGACGACGGTCGGGACGGCGGCGATCACGGAGAAAAGCGCAACGAGGCGAGTATGCAGCCGCCCGCTGCCGAGTCCGCCTTGCTCCGCGCGCCGCAAGGCGATGCGACGCGATAACAGCACCATCAGCGCGATAGCCGGGATGAGATTGGCCACCAGTAGCAGGGCAATGACTGGCGGGGACAGAAGCGTCTCTTCGTTGCCGCCATAGCGAAGCAGCCAGAAACTCAAAACCAGCATCGCGGCCAGGAATGCGGCAATTACGACGGCAACTCGGCGGTACAGCCGCCCACTCGCCCGCTCGCGTTCGAGCCAGCTTTCCGCTCGCGATGTCAGGGGTGATTCGGCCGCAGGCGCATGCATTGCCCCGGCCCCTAGCATGGCCGTTGCATTAACAACACACTTGTGTCGTTCCAGATTGTTTCAGGCGGCGGACCGCTTCAGCCAGGGCGCGTAGAAGTCGCGCAGCATTCCCTTCACGATCACCGGATCGGGCTCCTGGTTGACCTGATTTCTAACCTCAGCCGATCCCGGCAAACCCTTGGTATACCATCCGAAGTGTTTCCTGGCGAGGTTGACGCCGGTGTGCGTTCCGTAGAGCTCAAGCATGTCTTCATATTGTTCGAGCATGACCTCGAGTTGCTCGTCGAGGCTGGGGTCGGGCTTGGCCCCTCCTCCGCTCATCTCGGCCATCATCTGGCCGAGCAGCCACGGCCGCCCATAAGCGCCGCGTCCAATCATCACCCCGTCGGCGCCCGACTGACCGAGCGCTTCGCGCGCATCGGCGATCGAGCAGATGTCGCCGTTGACGATCACCGGCACCGACACCGCGTCCTTGACCTGGCGAACGAACGCCCAGTCGGCCTCGCCCTTGTACATCTGGCACCGCGTGCGGCCGTGGACGGTGATCATCTTTACGCCCAGGTCCTCGGCGATGCGCGCCAGCTCCGGCGCGTTGAGGCTGTCGTGGTTCCAGCCCATGCGCATCTTGAGCGTTACCGGCACGCTCACGGCCTTCACCGTCGCGTCGACGATCGCCGCGGCCAGCTTGAGGTCGCGCATCAGCGCCGATCCGGCCTCGCCGTTGACCACTTTCTTGACCGGACAGCCCATGTTGATGTCGATGATCGCCGCCCCGCGCTGCTCGTTGAGCCGGGCGGCTTCGGCCATCACTTGCGGCTCGCAACCGGCGAGCTGCATCGACACCGGCTCTTCCGCCAGGTCCCACAAAGATTTCTGAAGCGATTGGCGAGTTTCGCGGACCATCGCCTGGCTGGCGATCATCTCGGTCACCGTCAGCCCGGCGCCGTAGCGCTTTACCGCGCGGCGGAACGGCAGGTCGGTGACAGCCGTCATCGGCGCCAGAATCACCGGCGAGGCGACCTCGACCGGGCCGATCCTGATGGGCTTCAACTCATTCATGCGGAGGCGGGAGATAGTGGCCCGCGCCATTTCCCACAACCGTTCGTCCCGAGCCAGTCGAGGGACTGTCCTTCCTTTTGCAGCCTCAGAAGCTAAAGGCAGCCCTTCGACAAGCTTAGGGCGAACGGGTTTTTGTGACGGTCACTGCTCTCATTGTTGCTGCCGGCAAGGGCGAACGCCTCGGCGGTGACGAGCCAAAGCAATTTCGCAGTCTCGGCGGAATGCCGGTGCTTCGCCGCGCAGTCATGGCCTTCGCCGACCACCCGGCTGTCAACCGCGTCCGCGTGGTGGTTGCCGATGGACAAATCGAAGATGCCTACCGCGCTGTTGGCGGGGGCTTTGGAAACGTGGAGCCGATCATCGGCGGCGCTACTCGCGGTGAGTCGGTGCGTAACGGCTTGGCTGTTATCGACGGGGATGTCGTGCTGATTCACGACGCCGCCCGTCCGTTCTGCCCGCCGGAGGTGATCGACCGGTTGGCCGCTCAGCTCGAATTCTTCGAAGGCGCAGTGCCGGTCCTCCCGATTAACGATACGCTCGCCAGATGGACTGAGCTCTTAGGCGAACCTATTGATCGTCAAGGCGCGGTCCGAGTGCAGACACCGCAGGCCTTTCGCCTTGCCGAGATAAAAGATGCCTATGCCCGCTGGGAGGGGCCCTTCCCAAGCGACGATTCGCTTGTCGCTCGGGCGGCGGGACTGGAGGTTGCCGCTGTGGCGGGCGCGCACGAACTCGACAAGCTGACCACACCGGATGACTGGGCGCGTGCCGAAGAACGGATCGCCGCTCGCACGCATTCTCGGACCGGGCTGGGATTCGACGTCCATGCGTTCGCCGGTGACGGCCCCATCATGCTCGGCGGGATTGCGGTGCCGCATGCGCGCGGCCTCGCCGGGCACAGCGACGCCGACGTCGTGTTGCACGCGATCACCGATGCCCTGCTCGGGGCGGCCGGGCTCGGCGACATCGGCCAACACTTTCCGCCATCCGATCCCCAATGGAAGGGGGCAAGCTCCGACCTCTTTCTGGTAGATGCTGCGGCGCGCGTCTCCGCCCGCGGCGGGATCATCGACCATGTCGATTGTACGATCATTGCCGAGGAGCCGAAGATTGGCCCCTACCGTGACGCGATGCGTTCACGAATCGCCGATATCCTGAAAATTGGCGTGGATCAGGTGAGCATCAAGGCGACAACAACCGAGGGTCTCGGGTTCACTGGCCGCCGCGAGGGCATGGCCGCGCAGGCTGTCGCGAGCATCCGGTTGGCGCGCAATGCCTGACACCCTCCTCCCCAAGGTTCTCGTCGACAAGGCGCGCGAGGTCATCGAAGCCAATCGCAAGGCCGCCCGGCGGATCGCGGTCGCGGAAAGCTGCACCGGCGGCCTGGTCAGCGCGGCGCTGACTGAAATCGCCGGCTCGTCGGACGTGTTCGAGGCTGGTTACGTCACCTATTCGAACGCCGCCAAGATTCGTCAGCTCAAGGTCAGCGAGGACGTCGTCGACACGTTCGGCGCGGTCAGCGTCGCCACCGCCTGGGCAATGGCCCGCGGCGCGCTGGCGGCATCGGAAGCGGATATCGCGGTCGCGATCACAGGAATTGCCGGTCCGGGCGGCGGCACCCCGGCCAAGCCGGTTGGTACGGTCGTATTCGCGCTCGCCGAGCGCGACGCCGATCCGGCGAAAATCGTCGCCGACCAGCAAGTGTTCAAGGACGAAGGCCGCGCCGGCGTGCGGCTTCACGCCGCGCTTTGCGCGCTCGACCTGCTGATGCCGTAAAGCGCCGCCGCGCGCTGCTCGAACGCACCGATCATCCGCCGCAGCGCGCGATCGAACATCGCCCCGGCAAGGGTTTCGAACAACCGCGACTTAAACGCGAAATCGACCGCGAAATGAACGTCGGTCCCGCCGTCCGGCGAAGGTTCGAAGCGCCACTCATTGTGGAGGAACTTGAGCGGACCCTCGATGTAATCGACGCAGATCCGTCCCGGCGGCTGCTTCTCGACGCGGCTGGTGAAGCGTTCCTTGAAGGCATTGAATCCGACGACCAGATCCGCGACCGTTTCGGTCTCGCTCGACGAGCGCACCCGGACTGCGACTACCCACGGCAGGAATTCGTCATATTTGGCGACGTCGGCGACGAGGTCGAACAATTGGTCGGGCGTGTACGGCAAATGCCGCGTTTCGCTGTGCCGCGGCATTAGGCCTTCGCGAGCTGCGCGGCGCGCGCCGCCTGCATCGCCTTGAAATCGTCGCCGGCGTGATAGCTCGACCGGGTCAGCGGCGACGCGGCGACCAGCAGAAAGCCCTTGGCGCGGGCGATCGCGGCATAAGCCTCGAACGCCTTGGGCGTGACGAACTCCTCGACCTTCGCGTGGCGCGGCGTCGGCTGCAAATACTGGCCCATAGTCAGGAAATCGACGCCGGCCGAGCGCATGTCGTCCATCACCTGGTGGACCTCGAGGCGCTGCTCGCCGAGCCCGACCATCAAGCCCGACTTGGTGAAGATGTGCGGCGCCTTGCGCTTGACGCTCTCGAGCAGGCGCAGCGAGGCGTAATACCGCGCGCCGGGGCGGATCGTCGGGTACAGCCGCGGCACGGTTTCCAGATTGTGGTTGTAGACGTCGGGCCCCGCGACGACGATCGCATCGACCGCGCTCTCGCTCTTATTGCGGAAATCGGGTGTCAGGATTTCGATCGTCGTTGCCGGCGTCCGCTTGCGCAGCGCCTCTATCACCTTGACGAACTGCGACGCCCCGCCGTCGGGAAGGTCGTCGCGGTCGACCGAGGTCACGACGATATGTTCGAGGCCGAGCTCGGCGGCCGCGGTCGCAACGTGCTCGGGTTCGAGCGGATCGACCGCGCGCGGCATGCCCGTCTTGACGTTGCAGAAGGCGCAAGCCCGCGTGCACGTATCGCCGAGGATCATCACCGTCGCGTGTTTCTTGGTCCAGCACTCGCCGATGTTGGGACAGGCCGCTTCCTCGCACACCGTGGCGAGGTTGAGCTCGCGCATCAGCCGGCGCGTCGCATGATATCCTTCGCTGACCGGGGCCTTGACCCGGATCCAGTCGGGCTTGCGTTGCTTGGGAACGGTGGCGGGAGCGTTCATGGCGGCCAGATAGCGATTGCCACCCCTGATTGCCAACCCTGGCGCTTGCCACCCCTGCCCTCGCCCCGCTAGCCGCAGGACGAATGACTTACCTCACCGAGCTCATCGACGGCTATCACCGCTTCCGCCACAAGGATTGGGCGCGCGAGCGCGAGCGCTGGTCCGATCTCGCCGAAGGGCAAAGCCCCGGGATCATGATCCTGTCCTGCGCCGACAGCCGGGTCGATCCGGCGCAGATTTTCGACGCCAGGCCGGGTGAAATGTTCGTCGTGCGCAACATCGCCGCCCTCGCTCCGCCCTACGAGACGAGCCGCGGTTATCACGGCGTCTCCGCCGCGCTCGAGTTTGCGGTGACCCAGCTCGGCGTCGGCGAGATCCTGGTGATGGGCCACGGGATGTGCGGCGGCTGCGCTGCCGGGCTGACCGGCGAGTTTCAGGACACCGACCATGGCGAAGGCCATTTCATCGCCGACTGGGTCCGAATGCTCGACGATGCCCGCGACGACGTCCGGGCCCGCCATGCCACGCTCGACCGCGACGCGTTTCGGGACATGGAATGGGAAGCGGTCAAGGTCAGCCTGGCCAACCTGCGCACCTTCCCGTGGATTACCGAACGCGAGGAGGCTGGCGACCTGACGCTTCACGGCGCGCATTTCTCGATCGCCGAGGGGCGTCTGTACATGCTCGACGAGGCGGAAGGTAAGTTCCGCCCCGTTTAGCAGTCTCGATTAGCGAACCGACCTAGCAGCGTACGTTATAGTCGTAGTGCGGCTGGCCGTACTGGTCGACGTAATAGCAATAGCCGCGAGTATCGCGGTAATATTGCTTGCCCTTGATCACCGCGCCGAGGACGCCGCCGAGGATCGCGCCGGCCACGGCGCCGCCGACCGGGCTCACGCCTGGCAGGATCGCACCGGCAACTGCGCCGCCGACTGCCCCGACCGCCGCGCCGGTAGCGATGCGCCGGCCCTGGCTGTCATAACCATAGCGGCTGTCACCGTTGTAATAGCCATTGTTGTAATACGGGTCGTAGCCATAGCCGCTTCCGTAGGTTGAGCAGCCGCTTACGGCGACGCTCGCGGCAAATGCTGCGCCAAGTGCAAGCTTCCTCATCGTCCTATTCCCTTCCATACACGCCCCCTCTCATGGGTTCAGTGCTCAAGACGCCAATTCGTTCCCGTATCGATCTTGTACGACGCCTGTGCCCGCCCACTGTAGCCATTCCGCTCCGCCGCGGTAGAGAGCATATCGGAACGAAAGGGATTCGAACTGATGCGCGATCGCAATGGCGAGTCGGACGACAATGTTGCGCTCCTCATCGATGCCGACAATGCGTCGCCCGAACATCTCGACGAGGTTTTGCTCGTCCTTGGCGAACTCGGCACGATCAACATCCGCCGCGCATACGGCAATTGGGCCAAGGCCAGCCTCAAGGGCTGGGGCGCCCAAACCGGCCCGCATTCGATCGTCCCGATGCAGCAGTTCGACGTGGTCAAGGGCAAGAGCGCGACCGATATGCGCATGACCATCGACGCCATGGACCTGCTCTACCGCGGCAATGTCGACGGGTTCGGTATCATGTCGTCGGATAGCGACTTCCTGCCGCTCGCCCAGCGCATCCGCGAGGACGGGCTCCAGGTCTATGGCTTCGGCACGGCCAAGACTCCGTTGTCGTTCCAGCAGGCCTGCTCTCGCTTTTTCGACGTCAGCGCGCTCGCCCTGGCAGAGGACGAAACGCTCGATCAGCCGATTGCCGAGAAGGGCCAGCGGCCGGTCGACACCGAACTGCTCCAGGTCCTCGGTTCGGCCTACAAGGCCTCGAAGCGCGACGAGGAAGGCTATGCTCCGCTGTCGGAACTCGGCCAGCGGGCCAAGGCGGTGTCGAGCTTCGCCGCCCGCAATTACGGCTTCACCCGCCTGTCCGACCTGATCAAGGCGGTGCCGAACTTCGAGGTCAAGGCCGGCGACGACGGCCGGATCATGGTCAAGCGCCTGCGCTGACGCCGTTGTGGTGTCGCGGACACAGCCCGCGCATTTTCGTCTCGAAGCGGAACAACCCGACTATGGGCCGGTTCTCGCCTTTGCTTGTTCTCAGTGAAGGTTGGATGCCGGTCCCCGCAAATCCCCAAGAGTGTCTCGACACCGCGCTGCATGCGCTTGCCTCGATCCCCGCCTGGCGGTCGGTGCTCGATCAGTTGCCGGTGCCGATCTACACCACCGATGCGGACGGCGCCGTGACCTACTGGAACCGCGCCTGTGTCGAACTGGCCGGGCGCCAGCCTCAGCTCGGCAAGGACCGCTGGTGCGTCACCTGGAAAATCTACACGACGACCGGCGAATTCCTGCCCCACGATCAGTGCCCGATGGCGGAGGCGATCCGCGAGCAGCGGGTGGTCCGCGACGCGGTCGCGATTGCCGAGCGTCCTGACGGGACCCGCCGCGCCTTCCGCCCCTACCCCACACCCCTGTTCGATGCCGACGGCGCGCTGACCGGCGCGATCAACATGCTGGTCGACGTGACCGACGAACAAAGCCACGCGCTCGCCGATCAGGCCGGGCGCTGCCGCCGCCTCGCCGGCGCGATGTACAATCGCGAGACGTCGTCCGTGCTCGAGACCATGGCCGAGCAATACGACCGGACCGCGGCCGGCCTCTGCGCCCAACGCCAGCACTCAATCACAGCAATTCGAGCTCGACCGTGACGTCGTCGCCGGCGGCGATGCCGGCCATACAGCGCACTTCCTTTTTAACCGGCAACAGATAGCCGCCCGATTTTTGCGGGAAGACCGAGGTTCGCCAGGTCACGTCGCCGATGGTCGCTTCGACTCGGACCGAGCCGAAGCCGCCGCGACTCACGAGGCTATGGGCGCGGATGTCGACGGCATCAGCGGTCGGCACATCAATGAAATGCCAGCTCGCGCTCTCACCATTCCATAGTCGCAAAGTAGAGATTACGATCAGCACAAGTACCTCGGCATTCTCGTTGCTTAACTTCCTGTTAAATTCATGGAGAAAGATTCACCTAACTTGCCAAATACTCCCTTTCGTGGTTTCTGACGCTGGCTCGATTTGATCTGAAAAGGGGGAACAAATCATGGCACTCCTACAACTCACGGGCAGTTTGCGGCTGGGCAACGGCCTCGGCTTCGGATCGGCCAACCAGGCCGGGCTGAGCGAGGGCGAACGACCGGCCTACATGGAATCCTTGGTCAAGCTCTTCCCGGCCGAGGGCGTCGGTTTGACGACCCTGGCGGTGGGTCTGGGCGCCGACAAACTCGTACTCAGTATCATTCTCGCGATTCTCATCGGAGGCGCGGTGTTCGTCCTCCGGATCTTCGCGACCAAGCCCGCCGGCGGCGGCAGCACCGACTGGATCGCGGTGATCATCGCGACCGTCTCCTATTTCATGTACGCCACATCGGTCCACGCGTTCAGCGACTTCGGCAACGCGCAGGTCCTGTCGACCGTCATGGGCGTCATCGTCGGTATCTGGACCCTGCTGGTCCCGCTGTTCCCGACCAAGAGCTGACCTGAGCCAATCGAGCGTGCAAGGGCCCGCCGGCCGCAAGCCGGCGGGCTTTTCGCATGTGACGTTGGACCCCGGGCTCAAGCTCGAGACGGGCGTTACCGTGTCAGCTTCCGGTACGTCATCCGGTGCGGCCGTGTCGCTTCCTCGCCCAAACGCCGCACCTTGTCTTCCTCGTAGGCCGCGAAATTGCCTTCGAACCATTCGACCCGGCTGTCGCCCTCGAACGCCAGGATGTGGGTCGCGAGGCGGTCGAGGAAGAAGCGGTCGTGGCTGATGACCACCGCGCAGCCGGCGAAATTCTCGATCGCCTCCTCGAGCGCGCCGAGGGTCTCGACGTCGAGATCGTTGGTCGGCTCGTCCAATAGCAAAACGTTGCCGCCGCGCTTGAGCATCTTGGCGATGTTGACCCGGTTGCGCTCACCGCCGGACAGCTTGCCGACGTTCTTCTGCTGATCCTGGCCCTTGAAGTTGAACGCGCCGACATAGGCGCGGGTCGACTGATCGTGGCCGTTGACCTTCATGTAATCGAGGCCGTCGGAAATCTCTGCCCAGACGTTCTTGCTGCCATCGAGATGGTCGCGGCTCTGGTCGACGTAGCCGAGGTGGACGGTCGGACCGATGTCGATCTGTCCGGAGTCGGGTTTTTCCTGCCCGGTGATCATCTTGAACAGCGTCGATTTACCGGCGCCGTTGGGGCCGATCACGCCGACGATGCCACCTGGGGGCAGCGTGAAGGACAGATTCTCGAACAGCAGCTTGTCGCCATAGGCCTTGCTCAGGCCTTCGACCTCGATGACCTTGCCGCCGAGGCGCTCGGGCACCTGGATGAGGATTTCCGCCTTGCCCGGGACATATTTTTCCTGGTTGGCGACGAGCTGGTCGAACTTGGCGATGCGCGCCTTCGACTTGGTCTGACGGGCCTTGGCGCCTTGCCGGATCCATTCGAGCTCGTGCCGGATCGCCGTCTGGCGGCCGCTTTCCTCGCGCTCTTCCTGGTCGAGGCGCTTGGCCTTCTTCTCGAGATAGGTCGAATAATTGCCCTCGTAAGGGAAGTATTTTCCGCGATCGAGCTCGAGGATCCAGCTCACCACATTGTCGAGGAAATAGCGGTCGTGGGTGATCATCAGCACCGCGCCCGGATATTCCTTAAGGTGATTTTCCAGCCATTGGACGCTCTCGGCGTCGAGGTGGTTGGTCGGTTCGTCGAGCAGCAGGATGCCGGGCTTTTCGAGCAGCAGCCGGGTCAGCGCGACGCGGCGCTTTTCACCGCCCGAGAGGTTGGTGACCGGACTGTCGGACGGCGGACAGCGCAGCGCCTCCATCGCGACTTCGAGCTGGTTGTCGAGCGTCCAGCCGTCGACCGCGTCGATCTTGCCCTGGAGCTCACCCATTTCCTCCATCAACGCGTCGAAGTCGGTGTCGTCCTTGGGGTCGCCCATTTCGGCCGAGATCGCGTTGAAGCGATCGACCATGTCGGCGACGTCGCGGGCGCCGTCCTTGACGTTCTCGAGCACCGTCTTCGAGGGGTCGAGCTGCGGCTCCTGCGGCAGATAGCCGACGGTGACGTTCTCGCCCGGCCAGGCCTCACCGACAAAGTCCTTGTCGATCCCGGCCATGATTTTCACCAGGGTCGACTTGCCCGCGCCGTTAGGCCCGACGATGCCGATCTTGGCGCCGTGATAGAATTGCAGGTTGATGTGGCTGAGCACCGGCTTTTGGGCGCCGGGGAAGGACTTGGTCATGTCCTTCATGACAAATGCATATTGGGCGGCCATGGGGTCGCGGGAGTCCTTCGCTAAAGGGATTTCCCGCGCCCCTTAGGTGATGGCGGCGCGTGGGTCTAGTTTCCACGCCTTACTGTTTCAATTGTTCGCATCCGCCAGGTCGGCACTCGACGCCACGGCAACGGCACGGAAATGTTCTATCCGATTGCAGCCCGCCATGGCGTTGGTCATCTTGGCGTCGGGTAGCGCCAGATCGGCCAGAGCCGCCCAAGCTGCGAGGCCGGCATCGATTGGGGCTAACTCGAGCCTTTCGGCTTCCCTTTGGACCGCTCGGCAGAAGACCCTCCCGGAGTCGGTCGAATCCCCTACTTCGGCGCCAACCAAGCTATCGCGGGCAGCAATGATATCGCTCGAACCAGCCAGCGCCTCGCCGAGGGTCTTATTCTCGGCCACGCCAAAATTCATGACGGTTGCCGAGGTGAACGATCCGGGAACGACTTGACCAGCATCATCGACCTTGGCAAGCATCGAACGGCGGAGCGGTTCGGCATAAATTGTCCATTGGCCAATCGCGATCATCGACGACTTGGCAGAGGGGTAAACGTCGTTAGCCCAAGGAACGACGAGCGTGACGACAGCAAGGTCCTGTCTGCCGGGTCGGTCAGCAATGGCAAAGGTGCGGCCGGGCTTTTCGAGCACGGAGACCTTCAGTAACCCGTTTATTGTGCTGTCGAAAAAAGTTGCGGCGTCGTTGAACCGGTCCTTGTTTTGGTCCGTGATCAAGGGAGCAGCGGGGCTGATCAAAGCGGATGCACGTTTAACGATGCCAAGAACGTCGCTGCCTATGCTCGAATTATATTCTCTCGTGGCGGTAAAATCCGCCTGGACCCTGATCAGCGTATTTTCGTCAATTCGAACGTAGGGCAACAGCACCATTCCATTCTCGACGTCGGTCGACCATTCTTCGCCGCCCTTTCCACTCTTGCGGTGAATTCCAGCGAGGGTCGTGGCGGAGCTAACGTTGATCGGTGTGACCGTGACACGGATCTGCAAAACCTTGTCGACCTGCTTGCCCGCGAAAAAGCGACTGATTGGATCTCGTTTCTCAGGAATAAGACTTCGCTGGTCCGCTTTGCAGGGCGTAAACCGAGCGCTGAGCCGCGCATAACCGTAAAAAACACCGGCATTTCCGGTCAGCGCAGTCGCAACCTCGCGCGCGCCGTTAGCCGCGGAGATCGCATAGCCGCCTTCCTGGGGCGCAAGTTCTTGATCCCCAACTTCTCCCAGTCGCACATGGATCATTGTCGCGGGATTGATGTTCTCAACACGAATGCCGTTGCACAACAGAACCGGCTCAGGCTGAGCCGTGATCGCGGCAGAAAGAATCAACAGTGAGAGCATTGCTCGTCCCCCTCGCCTCGCGAAGAGGCAGTGAACCGAGCACGCCTACTATGACTTTGATTAACTTTGGATTCAACTCCTTAGAACAGCGATGTAATTCTCGCCTTCAATCCCTTCCGACCATCGCCTCCGCATTGGCGAAGCGGTAATCGCGATATTGGTCGCGCAGGTCCTTCTTGCTGAGCTTGCCGCTCGCGGTGTGGGGCAGCTCGTCGACGAATTCGATCGCGTCGGGCAACCACCATTTGGCAACATATCGGGCGAGATGGTCGCGGATCGCGTCGCCGCTGACGTCACTCCCCGCCGTCCGGACGACCAGCAGCAACGGCCGCTCGTCCCATTTGGGGTGATGGATCCCGATGGCCGCGGCTTCGGCCACGCCAGGACAGCCGACCGCGGCGTTTTCGAGTTCGATCGAACTGATCCACTCGCCGCCGGATTTGATGACGTCCTTGGCCCGGTCGGTCAGCCGTAGTGAATTGTCGGGATGGATAACCGCAACGTCGCCGGTGTCGAACCAATTGTCGGCGTCGACCGCATCATGGTCCTCCCTGAAGTAGCGCGCGACCACGCCCGGTCCGCGTGTCTGCAACCGCCCCGAGCTGACCCCATCGCGCGGCAGGACGTTTCCGGCATCGTCGACCACGCGCAGCTCGACCCCGAACATCGACCGCCCCGGCCGCGACATATAGGCGAGGCGCTCGTCCTCGCTCATCGAGTCCCAGTCCGCCGGTGGGGCCCCGACCGTGCCGACCGGCGACATTTCGGTCATCCCCCACAAATGGTTGACCCTGACGCCACGGTCACGGAACCAGCGGATGGTTGCGGGCGGGGCCGACGAACCGCCGATGATGACCGTGTTCAGCTTGCCGAGCGCAGCGCCGGTCCGCTCGACATGATCGATCATGCTCAGCCACACCGTCGGGACTCCGGCCGAATGGGTGATCCCTTCCTCGTTGAACATTTGGCACAGCCGTTCGGGCTGACTGTCGGCGCAGACCACAAGCTTGAACCCGGTCATCGCCGCCGCATAGGGAATGCACCAGCTGCCGGCGTGGAACATCGGCACCACCGGCAGCATCGCCGAGCGCGCCGACACGTCGAAGATGTCGGGCGCGACGACCGACATGGTGTGGAGGACGGTCGAGCGGTGCTCGTAGAGCACGCCCTTGGGATTGCCCGTGGTTCCGCTGGTGTAGCACAGGCCGCACGGGTCGCGCTCGTCGCCCTCGTGCCAGCGATAGTCGCCATGCTCGGCGTCGAGCAGGTCGTCGAATTCGCTGTCGAAACAGATGAAATGCTCGATCGTGGTCCAGCGCGGCATCATCCGTTCGACCAGCGGTGCGAACGCCGCATCGTACAACAGCACGCGGTCGCCGGCGTGATTGGCGATATATTCGAGCTGGTCGTCGAACAGCCGCGGATTGATGGTGTGGAGCACGCCGCCCATGCCGATTACGCCGAACCAGCTGATCAAATGACGGTCGTGGTTCATCGCCAGCGTCGCGACCCGGTCACCGGGCTTCACGCCCAGCCGTTCGAGCGCCTGGCCGAGCCGGCGGGCGTCGTGGGCCAGGCGCCGCCAGTCGGTCCGTACGGTCGTGCCGTCCGCTCGGGCCGCCACGATCTCGCGTCCGCCATGCTCGCGCTCGGCGTGATCGAGGATGCGCATGATGCGCAGCGGAAAGTCCTGCATTGCGCCGAGCGTCACTCACCAACTCCCCGAACCGAGGAGAGCATCATGCGCGAATCGCGGCTGGAAACAAGCGTTAGAAGGGCAGCTTGAACCCCGGCGGCATCGGCAATGCGCTGCTCATCTTGTTGAGCTCCTGCGCGGCCGCCGCGTCGGCCTTGGCGCGGGCGTCGTTGAACGCCGCCGCAACGAGATCTTCGAGCAGCGATTTCTCGAACGGTTCTTGGACCAGGCTGTCGTCGATCGAAACGCCGAGCACGCGCCCCTTGGCGGTCGCGCGGATGGTCACCAGCCCGCCGCCGGCCGCGCCCTCGACCTCGATCTGGTCGAGGCTCTCCTGCGCCTTCTGCAGCTCGGCCTGGGCGTTCTGGGCCATCTGCAGGATTTCGTTGAGATCGGGGGTCTCGGGCATGTCAGTGGCCTTTCGTTCCTTCGAAGGTCTCGAGCTGGGCATCGGGAAACGCGTCCATCACGGCCCGGACATTGGGGTCCGCCAGCACATCGGCGCGAACGCGCTCCTCGGCGATTTTCTCCTGGTCGAACAGCGACGGTTCGCCGGCTTCGTCGGACAGCGACACCCGCCAGGTGGCGCCGGTCACGAATTTCAATTCGTTGCCGAGCGTCCGCGGCCAGTCGCCGCCGAGGGGCCGCGTCGGTTTCAGCACCAGTTCGGGCGGGGCGTAGCGGACCAGCCCGACCTGGTCGTGAAGCTGGACCGCGAGACTATGTTTCCCGCTCTTCTCAAGGAATTTGACCAGCGATGGAAAGTCCGGCGGCAGCGCTGCCGTAGCGCCATTGCTCTTGCTCGCGGCTGCTGGAGTGGAAGTGACGCTCGCCCCCTCGCCGCTCAGTTTGGCCACCAGCACGGCCGGATCGGGCAGATCGGCGGCGTGGATCAGCCGCAGCAGCGCCATTTCGGCCGCCTCGCGCGGATCGGGGGCGATCGCCACGTCCTGCAGGCCCTTGAGCAACATCTGCCACAGGCGGTGGAGCGCGCCCCACGACAATTGCTTCGCCATGGTCTCGGCGGTTTCGCGCTCCTCGGCGGATTGCAGCGCATCGCCGGTTGCACCGGCCTTGGCTCGGGTCGCGCCGTGCAGTGCTTCCATCAACCCGCGCAGCAGCTGGGTCGGGTCGATCCCGAGCTGGTGCGCTTCATCAATGTCGGCGAGCGCGGCGGCCGCATCGCCCGATAGAACGAGTTGGAGCAGACGGCGGATGCGTCCGCGATCCGCCAACCCGAGCATATCGCGCACCTGGTCGGCGGTGACCCTTCCCGCGCCATGGGCGATTGCCTGGTCGAGAATCGACAATCCGTCCCGCGCCGACCCCTCGGCGGCCCTGGCGATCATGCCCAACGCCTCGGCCTCGACTTCGACCCCTTCCGCCTCCGAAACCTGGGCGAAATGCGCCGCGAGCTTGTCGGCCGGGATGCGCCGGAGGTCGAAGCGTTGGCAGCGCGACAGCACCGTCACCGGCACTTTGTTGACCTCGGTGGTCGCGAACAGGAACTTTACGTGTTCAGGCGGCTCCTCAAGTGTCTTCAGCAACGCATTGAAAGCGCTCTTCGACAGCATATGGACTTCGTCGATGATGTAGATTTTGTAGCGCGCGCTGACCGAGGCGTAGCGGACCGCGTCGATGATTTCGCGGATGTCGTCGATGCCGGTGTGGCTGGCCGCATCCATCTCGATCACGTCGATGTGCCGCCCTTCGGAAATGGCACGGCACGGCTCGCACACGTTGCACGGTGTGATCGTCGGCCCGCCCTGCCCGTCCGGACCGATACAATTGAGCGCCTTGGCGATCAGCCGCGCGGTCGAGGTTTTGCCGACCCCGCGCACTCCGGTGAGCAGGAAGGCATGGGCAATCCTTCCCCGCGCGATGGCGTTGGCGAGCGTCTGGACCATCGCATCCTGGCCGATCAGCTCGGCGAAGGTCTGCGGACGGTATTTGCGCGCCAGCACGCGATAAGCGGTCGTCGCCGCGGGCTTCACGGGTTCTTCAGGCAAATCGAGGCCCAGGCCGGGCGATTCGGCGTCGTTCATGGGTTGGGGTTTAGGGGGTGATGCGCGGCATTGCGAGCGGTGGGAGCCGAACGACCCGGAACGAAATCGTTGTGGCTGCTTCCTTCCGGATCTGACCAGGTTGGCGACAGTCCCGTCCGCCCGACTCCCGCGGCGCATATGGGCAAGCTCGCCTTCGGGCGCAAGTTTCCGCAAACCTTCATCTTGCATTCACGCGGTGGCACAGAGCACGGCAATCCGCGTCCAAGGAATTTTTTCGCATGCCGGCTTCCGCTCTGCTTCTGGTCCTCGCAGCCGCCGCCCCGGCCCCGGCCGAGACGCCCATCTTCGTCACCGCTTATGCAGGCCGTCCGTTCATCAGCCCAATGGGGGAGCCGTTCCGGGCTAAGAGCTCGGTCGACGACGCGCTGGCGCGTTGGTTCAATCAGGCCGACCGCAATCACGACGGGGTGCTGACGGCCGACGAAATGCAGGCCGACGCGGCACGGTTCTTCGCGCGACTCGATACCGACGAGAATGGTGACATCGATCCGGAGGAGCTGATTCAATACGAATGGGAGGTCGCGCCAGAAATCCAAGTGAATGCAAGGCTCCGGCGACCCGGCGGAGAGAAGCGTCCGGCGGGCGAGGACGAGGAACAACACCGAAGAACCATGACGACCGCGGGGCTTGGCGGCGGCTTGCAGGGCGCCGCCCGCTACGCCTTGCTCAATATCCCCGAGCCGGTCGCCGCGGCCGACGTGAACCTCGATCGGTCGATTACCCTCGCCGAGTTCCGGCAGGCCGGCGTCGAGCGGTTTCAACTGCTGGACGCGAGCCACTCTGGAAGGCTCAGCCTGGAACAGCTCAAGGCTCTGCTGCCGCCCGCGAAGGGACGGCGGGTCAAACGGCCGGATGATGCACCCGACGAGCGCTACGGCGTCCCCCTTCCGCCAGCCGGTTAGCGCGCAAGTTCATCGAGCGGATAGGCGCTTTTCATCTTCGGCTCGCTAGGGCCAAGCGGTGTCCGTTCCGATCCTCCTCCTGACCGGCCTGCTCACTGCGCTCGATCCGTCGCCGACCCAGCCACCCGCGCCTCACTATCACACCGGGCGTCCGTTCATCAGCCCGATGGGCGAGCCGTTCCCTGTTCGCGCGCCGGGCGACGACCCCCTGGCGGACTGGTTTGGCCAGGCGGAGCGGTATCACGACGGCCTGCTCACCCTCGACGAGATGCAACTGGACGCTGACCGTTTCTTCGCGGCGCTCGACACCAATCACGATGCTGAAATCGATCCCGATGAGACCGAGCATTACGAGAATGTGATCGCGCCGCAGGTTCGAACCAGCTTCGATGGCTATGCTGGCGGCACCGAGGACGGATCCCCGGCGGGTGAGGGAGATCGTCATCCCGGTCATGGCGGCGGACACCATGTCGGCGGAGGCCATTGGCGGGCACCCCGCGGCGGCGAGGGCGAGCAGCAAGGCGCGGCTCGGTTCGGCTTGCTCGACCTTCCGGAGCCGGTCATCGCCGCCGATACCGATTTCAGCCGGGGCATCTCGCTCGACGAATTTCGCAAGGCCGCGCAGTTGCGTTTTCAGGCCCTCGACGTCGATCGCCGGGGTCTCCTGACCCTGGCAGTTCTCGAAACCCTGCGACCGGCGGCGCCGGTCCGCCCGAAGCGCGACCCGGATGCCCCGTCGGGCCTCGACGCCAATACCGATACCGGCGGCTAACGTCCCATCCAGTTGGTCGCGCCCGATGGAATCCGGACGCTAAGGCTTTTGATGTCCTCGGTCAGCAGGATCTGGCAGGCCAGCCGCGAGGTCCGCCCGGCGTGGCTGGCGAGGTCGAGCAGATCCTCTTCCTCCTCGCTCGCCGGTGGCAATTTGGCGAAATCCTCCGGGTCGACGATCACGTGGCAGGTCGAACAGGCCATCACGCCTTCGCACGCACCTTCGAGCGGCTGGCGCTCGGCCCAGGCGACGTCGAGCAGCCGCTGATCGGGTGCTGCTTCGACTTCCTTGTCGAGCGTTCCGTCCGCCTTGAAAAACCGTACCAAAGTCAAGCGGCTAAGTCCCGTTGTTCACGCGCGGCCGAGTCGATGCGCGTGACCGCATCGATGATTTCTTCCTCAGTCGTGTAACGGCCGAATCCAAGCCGGATGCACGAGCGCGCATCGCGGTCGGACAGGCCCAAGGCGCGCAGCACATGGCTTGGCCGTCCCGACCCACTGGCGCAGGCGCTGCCCAGTGAAAAGGCGATGTCGCGCAGGTCGGCGATCAGGCGCGCGGCATCCACCCCGGGCCAATAGACGTTCAAATTGCCGTGGTAGCGCTGGGTCATGCCGCCGTTGATGATCCAGTCGGCCATCAGGGACGATCCGGCCGTGATCCACAGCTGTTCGACATGCGCGTGATCCTGCTCGAATCGTTCTGACGCCAGCTTCGACGCCGCACCGAACCCGACACACAGCGCCGGCGACAGCGTGCCCGACCGTAGTCCTTTCTCCTGCCCGCCGCCGTGGATCAGAGGCGCGGGTTCGGCGCCCGCGCTCATCCACAAGGCGCCAACGCCCTTGGGGCCGTGAATCTTGTGCGCCGAGACCGCGACCAGGTCCGGCCCCGGTGGAATCTGAACCCGTCCGAGGCCCTGCACGGCATCGCACAGCATCAATGCGCCGACGCCGTGCGCCAGAGCCGCGATCTGCTCGACCGGCTGAATGACGCCAATTTCGTTATTCACGAGCATCACCGCGATCACCGCCACGCGCTCGTCGAGCTCGCGCTCAAGGTCCGCGAGGTCGAGTAGCCCGTCAGGACCCACCGGGAGGACTGTAAGATCGATCCCCTGCCCGGCGAGCCATTCGCAAGTGTCGAGCACCGCGGCATGCTCGGTCGCGACGGTGATGATCCGGTTGCGATGCTTGGTGGCCTTCTCAACCGTGCCCTTGAGCGCCCAATTGAGTGCCTCGGTCGCGCTTCCGGTGAAAGCGACGCTGCCGCCGCCCAGCCCGATCGCTGCCTCGACCTGATCGCGCGCGACCTCGATCGCCGCCGCCGCCTCGCGGCCCCATTTCGACGGCGAATGTGGATTGGCGAATTTCTCCGAGATCCACGGTTGCATGGCGTCCGCGACTTCGGGCGCGACCGAGGTCGTCGCCTGATAATCGAGATAGATCACGCCGCCTTCGCCCGGGACGCGATCCGGTTCCACTCGGTCAGGAACCGTTCGACCTCGGCTTCGCTCGTGCTCGGCCCAAAGCTGATTCGGAGCGTCGCACCGGCGATTTCGGGCGCGACGCTCATGGCCACGAGCACCGCGCTCCCCTTCATCGCCCCGGATGCACAGGCGCTGCCCGCGGACACGGCAATGCCGGCGAGGTCGAACTGGACGAGCAACGACGCGTTCGAAGCTCCAGGCAAAGCGACCGCGCCGATGGTCGGAATGCGCGGCGCGTCTTCGCCGATGATCACCCCGCCCGCAGCCTTGACGCCATCTTCGAGCCGCGCGCGCAAGGTCGCCAATCGGTTCAGATCGTACGGCCGCGCGGCCAGGGCCGCCGCGAAAGCCAGCGCGCCCGGCGCATCCTGCGTTCCCCGGCGATAGCCCTTCTCCTGCCCGCCCACCGCGTCCAACGTCGCGAGGTCGCGGACCAGCAACACGCCGATGCCCGGCGGACCGCCCAGCTTGTGCGCACAGGCGGCGATGAAATCGGCGTCGGGGAGCCGCAGCTTGCCGGCGCTCTGCGCGCAGTCGGCGAGGAGCAGCGACCCCGCCTCGCGAATGCTCGGCGCGAGCCGGTCGAGCGGCTGGACGATCCCAGTCTCATTGTTGACGTGCTGGATCGCGACCAGGGTTGGTCCCTTGGCCAACACCGCGTCGAGCGCGGCCTCGTCAATCAATCCGTTCGAACCCACCGGGATGATCGTCGACGCCGCACCCATCGCGTGATGGACGATCGCATGTTCGGTCGCACCGTGGGCCCGGCCCGCGACCCTGGCCCGGGCCGCGACGATCTCGACCGCCTCGCTCGCGCCGCTGGTGAAGATGACGTCATGGCGCCAGCCAAGTTCCTCGGCGATGGTCGCGCGCGCTTCCTCTAGCAGCGCTCGCGACCCACGACCCTCGGCGTGCGGCGAGCTCGGGTTGGCCCAGCCATCGATCCCGCGCTCGAACGCCGCCCGCGCTTCGGGAATGATCGGGGTCGTCGCTGCATGGTCGAGATAGAGTCGGGTTGGGGAAGTCAAAAGCCCAGGATTCCTGCCGATTGCCACATGAACGAGCGCTCCTATATAGGACGCGCTGCCGCGGCGCACCCGTCGGCGAGCGCCACATCCGATACGCGAGCACCAAACATCCATGCCTGAAGTCATTTTTCCTGGCCCGGAAGGCCGCCTCGAAGGCCGCTTTCATCCTGGCACCCGCCCTCGCGCGCCGGTCGCGCTGATCCTGCATTCGCACCCGCAGGCCGGCGGCACGATGAACAACAAGATCGTGCAATTGCTCTATCAAACCTTCGTTCGCCGCGGTTTCGCGACCCTGCGCTTCAATTTCCGCGGCGTCGGCAAGAGCCAGGGCATCTTCGACAACGGCATCGGCGAATTGAGCGATGCGGCGTCGGCGCTCGACTGGGTCCAGTCGATCCATCCCGAGGCCGAGACGACCTGGATCGCCGGGGTCAGCTTCGGCGCGTGGATCGGCATGCAGCTCCTCATGCGCCGGCCCGAGATCAAGGGTTTCATTTCGATCGCCCCGCCGGCCAACATGTATGATTTCAGCTTCCTTGCGCCATGTCCGTCATCGGGCATCATCGTCCAGGGCGAAGCCGACGAAGTGGTCACGCCGAGCGCGGTCCAGAAGCTGGTCGACAAACTCCGCACCCAGCGCCACATCACCATCAACCACGAGCTGATCCCGGGCGCGAACCACTTCTTCGCCAACGAGCTCGATCTGTTGATGAAGGAAGTCGATTCCTACCTCGACATGCGGCTCGCGACCGACCCGATCAAGCCGCCTACACCGTCCAGATCATCACGTTCATAACCAGCACCGCGGCGGCAACGATCATCAACACGCCGCGGCTGCGGGACTCTCGCTTCAATGCGAGCTTTGCGCCCGCTATCGCGAGCAGGATGGCGGCCGCCGCCGCCAGGCCAATGGCGCCCACGTTAAATTCATTCATTTTTGGCGCGATTTTCATGAAGGTTTAACCGGAGCGGGTCCATTTGGTCTCCATGGCCAAAGCTGAATCCCAAGCGCGTCTCGAAGAGGCGTTTGAGCGGATCGAAGAAACGATCCTGCCGTGCATCGCGATGATGCTCGAAACCTTGCTCGAGGCTTCCGAACATGTCGCCGAGGGCGAACGTCGCTTCCTTATCGGCGAACTCAAGACCCTGGCCGCCGAGCTCGAGGAACTGACCCGGGCCGTCGAGCGGTCGAGCCCGGTCCATGTCGAACCCGGCGAATATAAGACCCGCAACGCCGCCGCCTAGCCGCCGACGATCCGCGCATGGAGCGCCGGGTCGATATTTCCTCCCGACAACACCACGACCGTCCCTTCGGCCGGTTCAACCTTGCCCGCGAGCAATGCCGCTAATGCCGCTGCTCCGCCCGGCTCAACCACCAGATCGTACTCGGTCCACGCGAAACGAATCGCGTCCTCGACCTCGGCATTGCTGACCGCCAGCGCTTTCGCGTTGCGCTCTCGCAAGATGCCGAATGTGATCGGCGACACGCGCGGAGTCTGGAGCGCATCGCACAAGGTGGGCGGGGCATCGGCCGCGACGGGCACGATTTCCCCTTGTGCGAGCGAGTGGGCCATGTCGTCCCACCCCTCGGGCTCGACCACCACGATTTTCGTGTCGGGACAGGCGAGCGCGATGCCCGATGCCAGTCCGCCGCCGCCGCACGGGATGATGATGCGTTTGGGGGGCTCTGCCGCTTGCTCGAGGATTTCGA
>DATFUB010000109.1:0-28649 GCA_035261225.1 Sphingomicrobium sp. | reverse complement strand
AGAGCGCGAAAACCGCGTCGGCCTTGTCGCCGAGCACGCGAGTGAGGCCGGCGCGATACTTAGCGACAGTTGGAACGCCGTCGCCGAACACGGCCGATCCCGGCGACTCCTGGGAGTTCGAGCCGACCAGAAGCGGCACATGCGCGGCCTTGCCACTGCTAAATGTCACCGCCGGCGGTTCGGTCAGGAAATAGCCGTCGATCACCGGATCGAACGGCATGTCCGTGGCGGCGCCTTGCGCTGCGAGCAGCTTGTCCGCGGGCATTGCGCGAAGCGCGGCAAGAGTCCCTGCGCCAATGCTTCGCGCAAAAGCCGCGCCTTTCGGCTCGACCTTGGCGAGTGCCGGCGGCGTCAACTCATGCATCGGCGCTCCGCTTTCCCCAATCGCCCCGGCAATCTCGCCGCGCGACAAAGGCGACGCCATCAGCGCGCTGACCGAGATCGATCCGGCGGACTCCCCGCCGATAGTGATATGGCTCGGGTTCCCTCCGAACGCCGCGATGTTGCGCTTAACCCAGGCAAGCGCCGCGGCCTGATCGAGCAGACCGTAATTGCCGGATGCGTGATGCGGTGAGCTCGCTGTCAGTTCGGGATGAGCAAAGAAACCGAAGACGCCGAGCCGGTAGTTGACCGTCACGACGACGATGCCGCGTCGCGCCAGCGCCGCGCCGTCATAACGCTTCTCGGAACTGTCGCCGGCCATGAAGCCGCCGCCGTAGATATACACCAGCACCGGCAGTTTGCGATGTGCTGTCCCGTCGAGCTTGGCCGGCGTCCAGACATTCAGATAGAGGCAGTCTTCGCTCGTTCCAGCAGACCTGAACATCATGTCGGAGAACAGCGGCTGCTGCATGCAGCGCGGAGCGAATGCGGTCGCTTGGCGGATGCCTGACCAAGGCGCGACAGGTTGAGGCTCACGCCAGCGCAGGTCTGCTAGCGGCGGAGCCGCGAAGGGAATACCGCGGAAGATTCGGATCGGGGACGCACCAGTCTCGGTCGCGCCCTCAAGCTTGCCGCCCTCGACCGTGACGATGGGGTCGCCCGCGGCGTGGCGCGCCACCGCCGACATGCCGTTGTGCTCGGCGATCCATTGAACGACATCGCGCATCGTCGCGACCCAATAGGTCTGACGGTGAGCTGCCAGCCACTCGACCAGCTGGCGATGATCGCTCGCGGTGACCGAAAGATGATCGCCGCCAACGCCATGGAACACATAGACTGCCAGTCCACCGCCATTGGCCGCTTTCTCGGCGAACTCGATCATCTGGGCGGTCCCGGCGGGGCTAGCGAACGCGCGCCCCGGCAGCCGCATCAGATCGAAGCTGGACGGGTCCCGGCGCAGGTCGTCGTCGGATTCATCGGCGTTGCGGGAATAGGTCACGAGTTTCGACCGGCGCAGCGGCTCCAGATAATCCTTACCGCCGGCGAGTGTCTGGCCGCACGGCACGGCAAAGCCATGTTCCTGTCGCCCATCCAGGGCCGCCAGCAGCACATTTTGCTGGCCAACTTCCTGCAACACGGACTCGGGCGTGTGTTGCTCCAGCTGCTGGCGCAAGGGCATTTCAAACGTTCCCGCCAGGCACGGATGGTTCAGCGTGTGGTTGGCCAATTCATGGCCGGACGCCGCCGCGGCTTTCCATCGCCCGACGTCGGCCTGTCGTACATTACTCAGGAAGAAAGTGCCCTTCAATCCGGCGGCATCGAGCGCGGGAACGGCGTAGTCGAGTTGCGACGGCGCCGCGTCGTCATAGGTGAGGACGATCGCCGCCCGCGCTCCGTTCGGCCAAACCATGCCGTGCCCCGCGGCCGCTTGTTGGGCAATCAGGATTGCCATTGCTACGAGGCGCCACCGCATTTGGCCCAGCCTATGGCTAGCCTGCGATCAGCACAATGATGTTTGAGCCTGGGTGCGCCGCGCCGTGGGCGTCAGTTGGTCCGCAGCTTGAGCCCTGGTGTGTCCACCACCCTGTCATCGGCCTCGCTCGGCAGACCCGGCAGCCATGCTGACGAAGCGATCTCTGGCCTTGCGCAGATAGGCTAGAATCTCGTCGCGCTCGCCGGCGCTTCGATAATCGGTCCGGGCCGCGGCGTCGGCGATGGTGCGGTCGAGCCACGCCGCGAAGTAAGCGGCGGCCGCGGGATCGGGCGGGAGCCCGCCGGGCAGGTCGAGATAGACCGGGCTGGTCGTCGCGTAGGGGTAGATGTCGAGCACTTCCGGGTCGGCGCCGTCGTTCCACGCGCGAAGCACTAGCCAGCCTGACGCCGCGACCGGAAGCTCGCCTTCCGCATCCAGCCGGCGCCGGTCGCCGCTGAGCGCGAAGGATTTCACGACCTTGCCGTTTGCGACGAGTTCGAGATGGTCGACCTTGACCGGCGAGCGCAGCGCAATGCGGTAATGGACCTTGCCCGAAGGGCGCGAAACCGTGTCCCCGGGATGTTTACCGTCGATCTCCAGTCCGAGCAGTGGGCCATTGCTCGCGAATGTTCGCCCCGCCTTCAAGGCGGCCAGCAGCGCCCTCGGGCTCGTGTCCCCACCCGTGTCGACGAAGACGCGATTCATGCCCACGGGGCCGCGCAGCGACGCGTAATTGGTCATGGCGTCGGTGCCCGCGCCCGTTGGCAAGCGGAACCCGAGATTGAGCAGCTTGTACCAGACCGCGGCGGTCGCCTTATGGTCGGAGAAGCCGACGATCTCGATGTAATCGACCTTGCCGTTGGCGACGTCGGCCGGGAGCTCGTTGGTCAGCGACTTGTCCTTCGCCGGATCGGGCACCGTATCGAACGGATGGACGTAGCCGACCAGCGCGCCCTGTGCATGCGCGAGGTCGGCGACAGCGCCATTGTCGGGATAGGCACTGGCCAGCGGGCTATTCTGATAGGCGGCAAAGCCCGGGCTCAGCACATGGTCGGACAGGCCGAGTAGGCCGAGGTGGCCCCAGTAACTGGTGTGAAATTCCTGGCTGTGGATGATCTGCGCGTCAGCATCGCTCACCGGATCGGGGCCGGGACGGTAGGCGATGTCGGGAACCCGCTCCTCCTTGTTGACGATGAGATTGTAGACGACGTCGAGATCCTCGGCGCGGGCCTGCGCCGCGAGGGTCCGCGGCGTGGCGCGATAATGCCCGCCGTAATTCATGTGGACGTGCAAATCGGCGCTGCGAAAGCGGCCGAAAGACGGAGGCAGCGCGTTCGGCTGCAAGCGCACCGCGACTCTTTGGTCCGCGCCCGCAACTAACTTCACGTTCTGCCGCCACGGCAAATAGCTAAATCCGCGCTGCACCCAGACCGATGTGTCTCCGGCCGGCGCGTCGATCGTGCAACGGACCGGGCAATGGAAATAATGCGTTTCACTGGGCTGCAGCGCGCGATCGAACCCATCGTCGGCATGCATCCAGGCGGAGTCCGGCGCGGCGGCGCGGCCATCGCTTCCGATGAGGGCGACGCGAGCCGGAACGGCGCGGCCCCGCTCGTCGCTGATCTCGATCGTGAGCCGGCCGCGCGGCGCCAAATATCGACGCTTTGCGGCAATTACCGGCGTCTCACCGCCACCGGCAAAATCGCGAAGGACGAGCTTCACATTCCCATTTTCATTGCTGATCAGCGCAATGCGCTGCCCGTCCGGCGACCAGCGCGCGTTCCACCGGTCGAACTCGCCAAAACTCAGCGGCAATGGCGCGGCGCCATCGGGCGTCGTGACCCACAACTGACGCAATTGCCGGCCATGGTAACTGGCGAACAAGACCTGCTTCCCGTCGGGCGACATTTCGGGCCGCGCGCTCCAGCTGGTCTCCTCGCTCAAGACCTTGCGGCGGTCTCGCGGATTGTCGACCGCCACCGACCAAATATCGCCAGTGCCCCAGGCGACCTCATTATTGGTGACGTAAAGGATGCGCTTGCCGTCGGGCGTCCACGACGGGTTCAGCGCATGGTCCGTGGTCGAATAATAATAACGCCCGATCTTGCTCTGTCGCTCGCCCAGCAGCGGGCGCGCATTGCTCAAGCCCGCGGCGCCGACATCCGCAACGAACAGGTTGAAATGCCCAGTCCCATGGGTCGACACCCAGGCGATGCGTTTCCCATCGGGCGACAGGCGCGGTTCGACATTGACGGCGTGCGCGAAGGTCAATTGCTGCTCGCGACCGGTCCCGAGATCCAGCCGCCACAACTCGATCGCATCGCCATTGTAGCGGCTGAAGACGACGCTGTTACCGTCGAGCGCGACGTCGGGCTGGTAATCGTAGGCGCCTCGCGGGTGTGTCAGTTCAAGGGCTTCGTCAGTGTCGATCGTCTGCCGCCACAATGACCCGCCCATGCTGTAGATCAGCGTCCTGCCGTCCGGCATGAAGCTGACGCTCGACGGGCCGGTGGTAAGCTGCGGAAGGTAGAGTTCGCGCCAATAGTAACTGTGCGGCAGGTCGACCTGCTTGAGCACCGGCTCGCGCTCAGCTTGAGCGGGTACCGCCAGGCTCAATAGCGCAACCAGGACGAGCGCGCGTCTCACCGCTCCCGCACGGTCCGAAATTCGATGCGCTTCTCGTTGATGGTGCTCCGGGCGATGCGCTGGACGTAAATTCCCGGCGTGTGGACACAATCGGGGTCGATATCCCCGATACCCACCAATTCCTCCGCCTCGACCACCGTCACTTTCGCCGCGGTCGCCATGACGGGGTTGAAGTTGCGCGCCGTCTTGCGGAACTGAAGGTTGCCCTCCGGGTCCGCCCGCCACGCTTTGACGATCGCGAGATCAGCCCGAAGCCAGGTTTCGCGAACGTAGGTTTGGCCATCGAACTCCTCTTGCGGCTTGCCCTCCGCGACCACCGTCCCGACCCCGCTCCGCGTGAAAAAAGCGGGAATGCCGGCGCCGCCCGCCCGGATGCGCTCGGCCAATGTGCCCTGCGGATTGAACTCGAGCTCGAGCTCGCCCGAGAGAAACTGCTCCTCGAACAGCTTGTTCTCGCCGACGTAAGACGAGACCATTTTACGGATTTGGCGCGATTTCAAGAGGTGCCACAGGCCGAAACCGTCGGCCCCGGCATTGTTCGAAATTACGGTGAGGTCTTTCACGCCAGAGGCCATGATTTCCGGGATCAGGCTCTCGGGATTGCCGACCAGCCCGAAGCCGCCCGACATGATCGTCATTCCGTCACGCAGCAGGCCGTCGAGCGCGGCCTGCGGCGAAGGATAGAGCTTGTTCACAGCGTTCCGAACAACGTGTGGCTCTGTTCGCGCAGGAATTGCGGAACATACCAGCTGCCAAGCCCGCCCTTGCCGGTGATGCCGGAGCCCTTCCAGCCGCAGAAAGTCTGGAAGCCGGGCCAGGCGCCGGTCGTCGCGCCGCTCGCGCGGTTGGCATAGAGCACGCCCGCTTCGATTGTGTTCAGGAAGAGGTCGAGCTCGGGCTGCTCGCGCGTGTAGATGCCGGCGGTGAGACCGTAAGCGCTGCGATTCGCATCGGCGATCGCGTCGTCGAGGTCGTCGAACGGAAGCACGCTGATGAACGGCAGGAACAGCTCGTCGCGGTTGATCCGATGATCGTTTGGAAGTCCGGCGATGATGGTCGGCTGGACGTAGGGGCCGCGGTCGAAAATTCCCCCCGAGAGGCGCTGTCCGCCAGCAAGGATGGCGCCGTCCGCGGTCGCGTCATGCGCGGCCGTGGCGAAACGATCCACCGTGGCCTCGTCGATCACCGGGCCGACGAACACCTCTTGCCGGCGCGGGTCACCAACGACGAGTTTGTTGCTCGTTTCGACCAAAGCGTGAAGGAAATCGTCCAGGATCGGCCGCGCGACATAGGCTTTCGAGGCCGCGCTGCATTTCTGGCCCGACAAGCCGAATGCCGATCGCGCAATGCCGGACGCGGCAACCGCCGAATCGGCGCTTGCCGCAACGAAGGCGGGGTTCTTGCCGCCCATTTCGCACAGCACCGGGCGGGTCGCGGTCGACGAAGCGGCGTGACGGAGGATCGACATGCCCACGGCATTCGACCCGGTGAATGCAAAGCCATCGACGAGCGAATGGCGGACCAGCGCCTGCCCCGCCTCGCTTCCGCCATAGACGAGATTGAGCACCCCGTCCGGCAGGCCGCCCGCGACCAGCGCCTCGACCACGAGCCGTCCGGTCAACCCCGCTGCGTCGCTCGGCTTGAACACCACACTGTTCCCGGCGACGAGCGCCGCCGACATCATCCCGAGCGACAGCGCGACCGGGAAATTGAACGGCGCGATCACCGCGAACACGCCGTACGGCCGCTGCACGACGCTGCAGCGTTCGGCCGACGACGCGCCGGGCCGTTCCTCGCGGAAGCCGTCGGTACGCTCCATTTCCGCGCAATAATGGCGAATCAGGTCAATCGCTTCCTCGACCTCGCCGACCGCCTCGAGCCGCGATTTGCCGACTTCGACCAGGCAGGCGACCGATACATCCCATTTGCGCTCCTCGAGCACGTCCGCCCCAGCTCGGAGGATTTCGACACGCCGCGGCCAGCCCAAGTCGCGCCAAGGCGGATACGCCCCGCGCGCGGCAGCGACCGCTTCATCGACGACGGCCGCATCGGCCAGAGGAAACTCGCCAAGGATAATGTCGCGATCGATCGGGCTGCGCGCTGCCACGACCTCCCCTTTGCTCCGGTCTCGGCCGCTGATCAGTGCCGGCTGACGCTGTCCGAACAACCGCGCTTCGACTGCGGGAATGACCTCATCGAGATGCGCGTGAACGCCGGAAAAATCCTCACCGGTGTTCGAGTAAGTGACCCGCGGCAGGTTCGTCGCCTGGATAGTCATGGGTTTGCCTTCGCTCTGGCGCTTTCGATCATCGGCAGCTCGCGCGGGATCAAAACCTCCGGCGCCTCGTCGAGCTCGCGGGCCCATTTGTGGCCGGTGTAGACCGCCTGCTGGATGGTGCTCGGCGCCCAGCAGTCGCCGATCCGCGTGAGCGAGGCGATTTCCGTCCCCTGCCAGAGATCGCGCAATTGGTCATAGAGCGCGTCAGTGGGCAGCCGCGCCGTGATCGTGACCAGCGCCGCGGCGGGAATTTCAGTGATTCCACCCGTCAGCTTGTTCATCAGGCTGGCCTTGCCGTCGCCGAACCCGGCGAGGCCAGTGTAGGTCATAACCCCGATCCCGAGCCGGGCGATACGCTTGGCGATCGGCATCGCTTCGAGGGTGTTGACCGTCCACGCCGAGACCATCGCCGCCGGCGTCACGATCGTCACCTCGAGCCCCTTGCCGCGGCACAATTCCGCCAGAACCCCACCCATATAATAATGGTCATCGTCCCAGATGATGACCGGACTCTCGGTCGGAACGCGGCCGGCCATCAAATCGTCCGGTGTGAAGACGTTGGCGCCGCCAAACCCGGGCAGCGCAGTGCCGGACTCGCGCCCGATGCCGTCCCGGCGCCACGACGAGCCGGTCGCAATCGCGACGTGGCGCGCACCGAATTCGAGCACATGATCCGCTTCGAGCGCGCCGCCGCGGTAGATTGAGACATTGGCCATCCGTTCGAGCTGCGTCACTCGCCAGTCGCGCACGCGCGCCCATTCGGACAGGCCAGGAAGCCGGCTTTCGCGGGTAACGCGACCACCGAGATCGTCGCTGGCTTCGGCAAGATGCACCTCGAACCCCCGGCGCGCTGCCGAAAGCGCCGCTTCGAGGCCCGCCGGCCCTGCCCCAACGACCAGCGCAGTCCCTTCCGACTTCTTCGGCGGGATGATTTCCGGGTGCCAGCCGCGGCGCCACTCTTCGCCCATCGTCGGGTTCTGGGTGCAGCGCAGGTTGGTCGAGGTGTAGTCGCTCGACACGCATATGTTACAGCCGATGCACTCGCGGATTTCGTCGATCCGGCCTTCCTCGATTTTCCTGGGCAGGAACGGGTCGGCGATCGACGGCCGCGCCGCGCCAATGAAGTCGACGATCCCGCGCCGGATCTGCGACACCATCGTGTCGGGCGACGTGAAGCGGCCGACGCCGACCACCGGCTTGGTCGTCACCTGTTTGACGAAGCTCGTATATTGCTCCTGGAAACCTTCCTTGGCGAACCGCGAAGTCTGGCTGTCGTTGGGCCAGTTTGAGATATTGATGTCCCACAGGTCCGGCAGTTCGGCGAGCATCTCGATCACGTCGCGCGCCTCGCCATCGCACGTCAGGCCGGTGTCACCGACCAGCTCGTCGGCGCAAAATCGGACGGCGACTGCGCAGCGATCGCCAACCGCATCCTTGGTGTCCTCGATCAGTTCGCGAAACAGCCGCGCGCGGTTCTCCAGGCTGCCGCCATATTCGTCGGTGCGATCGTTCTTGCTGCGTTGGAGGAATTGCTGGGCGATCGACAAGTCGTGGGTTGCGTAGACATAGACGATGTCGAATCCCGCCTGCTTCGATCGGAGCGCGGCGTCGCGATGCCATTGGCGCAGGTCGCGAATGTCCTGCTTGTCCATCCCCCGCGCCTGGACCGGGTAATTGTAGATGATCGGGCGGTGCGACGGCCCCATCGGCGCCAGGCGGGTGCCCCAATTCGCGACCGACGCGCCGTGGTGCATGATCTCGATCGCGGCGAGCGCGCCATGCTCGTGCACTGCGTCCGCCATCATCGCCATCGCCGGGATGTCGCGGTCGTCCCACAACCGCCCTTCATGAAACGGCTCGCAGTCGGCGCTTGGATGGATTTCGGTTTCTTCCGTCGAGACGACCGCCCAGCCCCCTTCGGCCTTGATCCCGCGCAGTCGCGCCAGCGTCTCCGGCTGGGTCCAGCCAATGCCGGTGCAGTGCGGCACCTGATAGAAGCGGTTGCGGGCGGTGACCGGCCCGATCCGGACGGGTTCGAACAGGATATCGTAGCGCGGATCGCGGGTCATGCCGGCAGGATCGCTTCGAGCGTGTCGGACAGCATGTCGACGATCATTTCGAGCTCTTCATTCGTCACATTATAGGGCGGAGCGAGCAGGATGTGATCACCGAGGCGGCCATCGGCGGTCCCGCCGCCGGGATAAATCAGCAGGCCCCGGGCGAACGCTTCGGCCTTGGCGCGTTCATGCAGCCGAAACGCGGCATCGAACGGCAACTTCGTGGCGCGATCTTCGACCAGCTCCAACGCCAATAGCAAGCCTCGGCCGCGGATATCGCCGACGTTGCGATGATCGCCGAAGCGCTCGGTCAGCAAGGCCTGCAGCCGCTCGCCGGCAGCCCCAACGCGGCCGAGCAGGCCCTCGTCCTCGATCACGCGCTGCACCGCCAGCGCGGCGGCGCAGCCGACCGGATGGGCGTTGTAGGTCTGGCCGTGCTTGAGCGCTCCCGAACCGTGAGCGACCGTCTGGTATACGTCGCGCGTGCACACCACCGCGCCGATCGGCTGATATCCCGCGCCCAGCCCTTTCCCTAAGGTCACGATGTCGGGGACAATTCCGTCCTGTTCGCATGACAGGAACGTGCCCGTCCTGCCCGAGCCGCACATCACTTCGTCGAGGATCAGCAGCACGCCGTGACGGTCGCAAATCTCCCGAACGCGCTGGAGATAATTGGGCACCGGCGGCACGGCGCCCGCGGTCGCTCCAACCACGGTCTCGGCGACGAACGCCATAATTGTTTCGGGACCAAGGCGGACCAGTTCCTGTTCGAGCGAATCCGCGGCCCGTCGGCCATAGTCTTCGGGGCTCTCTCCGGGCTCGGCGAAGCGATATTCGAAGCACGGATCGACCAGTGACACGTCGATCAGCAACGGCTGGTAGGGCGCGCGTCGCCACGCGCTTCCTCCAGCGGCGAGCGCACCAAGAGTATTGCCGTGATAACTTAGCCGCCGCGCGACGACGCGGGTGCGGCGTTCGTCGCCGCGCTCAAGATGATATTGCCGCGCGAGCTTCAGCGCCGCCTCGATCGCCTCCGAACCACTGCTCGTGAACCACACACGGTCGAGACCGCCGGGTGAGAGCTCGGCGATAAGCTCGGCCAGTTCTTCCGCCTCCGCGGTCGTGAAAAAGCCGGTGTGCACATATTCGAGACGAGCCGCCTGCTCGGCGATCGCGGCGGCGACCTTGGGATGGCCATGGCCGAGGCACGAGACGGCCGCCCCGCCGCACGCGTCGACATAACGCCGGCCGTCGGCATCGATCAGGTAAATTCCTTCGCCGCGCATCGCGACTGGCGGACGCGCCCGTGTCGATCGATGAAAGACGTGATCGGCCCCCATTACGGTCAGACTAGCGCGCGTCCGGCGGACATCATAGCTACTGCCGTAATGAAAACCGCGCGGTTCCTTCTTGCAGCGGCGTTGTTCGCGGCGTCGGCCCCGGCGTCGGCCAAGCTCGATCTCAGGCGCGCCGCGGTCAGCCACCTCCCCGACGGCCTGACCGTGATCATGCTGGAGGACCACAGCTTCCCGCTGGTCAGCGTGCAAATGCTCTACAAAAGCGGCTCGGCCGCCGAGGTCACCGGCAAGACCGGCCTCGCTCATTTCCTCGAGCACCTCGCCTTCCGCGGCAGCGAGAATTTCCCGCAGGCCCGGGCCACCGAGCTGATCTACGACGGCGGCGGCGAATGGCACGGCTACACGGCGATGGACCAGACGACCTACTTCTCGACCATGCCCAGGGACCAGCTCGACTTGTTGCTCAGGATCGAGGCTGACCGCATGGCGCGCGTCATCATCGATCCCGCTTCCATCGCTGCCGAGAAGGGCGCGGTGATCACCGAATTGCACAGCTATGAGAACGATCCGGCGTCCGTTCTTCAGGAAGCCGTGACGCGGACCGCGATCCAGGCGCATCCCTACGGCAGCCCGATGGCCGGCTACGTCAGCGATGTCGCCCGGCTGACCGTGGCCGATGCGCGGGCCTATTACGCAAGCCATTATGCACCGGGGAACGCCGTGCTCGCCATCGTCGGCGATTTCGATCTGGCGCAAGCCAAAACGCTGGTTGCGAAGGCCTTTGCCGATATTCCGGCAAGGCCGGTCGCGGCGCCCAACCTGACGACTGAGCCCGTGCAGCGCGGCGAACGGCGCACGCTGCTGCACGGCGCGGTCGACAAGCAATATTTCCAGCTCGATTACCCCGCCCCCGCCGCGTCGAGCCCCGATTTCCCGGCGTTCATGGTCCTGCAGGAAATATTGTCCGGCGGATCGGGCCTGAACCTGCACCAGACCGACTGGGCGCCTACCACGCCATCGGCGAGAGGGTCGCTGCTGTTCGGAGCGGCGGACGACATCGCGACGTGGCTGCCGCCGACCCAAGAGCCATTCCTGTTCATCATCGGCGGCTCGATCGAGCCTAAGGCGGATCCGGTTGCACTCGAGCGCGATATCGAGCGGCGCATAGCGGCCATTCGGGAACAACCGATTTTCGAAGCGCGGCTCGCGGCAGCCAAGGCGGCCATCGACCGCGCCATCAGCGAGGATGTCCAGACGACCGAGGACGCGGCCCACCAGCTGGCCTTCTTCGAGGGAATCGGCGCGCTCGATCCGCTGCTCGATATGCCGCAGGTAATCGCGACCGTATCGCCTGCCGACATACAGCGCGTCGCGCGCAGATATTTGGCGCCCGATCAGCGCACCATCGGGTGGATGGTCCCGGGCAAAACCCCAAAGGCACCCGACGCCGCCGCCAATCCGCGCCCGGCCGCTGATCGTGGGGGGCAAGCGCCGCTCGGCCAGTCGGCAAGTCAACCGTTCCTCCGAACCCTGTCCAGCGGACTGACGGCGATCGTCCAGCCGAGCCCGCTGTCGGACACCGTCTCCGTCGAGCTTTTGCTGTCGGCTCCGGTCGCGGGCGGCGCTCAGCCCGAGGATCTGCCTGGACTCGGCGCAATCATCCGCACCGGCCCTGCACATGTTCTGGCAAAGCTGGTGAGTCAGGCGGTAACGGCCGCCAGCCAGCCGCGCGCGGCAGCGGAAACACCGAGCAACGATCCGGCAGCGCGCCTGCAGCAGCTGATTGCGCGGCGGACCGGCCACCGCACGAGCGCTACTGCTCAGCCGCTCGCCGTGATCGTCAGCGGCAACGTCGAACCCGAAAACGCGTTCAAGATCCTCGATCGGCAGTTGGGCACTACCAAAGCGGGAAAGTTGCCCGCTTCCGCCGACACTGTGTCAGCCGCGCCGAAAGCCGTTCGCGAGCGCATCGACCGACCGCTTGCGCAAGGCGGGATCGGCTATGTCGTCGAGGGCCCGCCACCGGGCACTCGCGAGGCATTCGCCTGGCGCATGCTGCTCTATGTCCTGACACATGATTATTCCGGCCGCCTGGGCAATTCCGCGATCCGCGACAAAGGCCTCGTCTACCACATTTACAGCGTCGTCCGGACCGACGGACGGCGGACCTGGGTTACGATCTCGAGCGGAGTCGATCCGGATAAGGCGGACGCCGTCGAAGCGGAGTTCCGGGCGCAACTCACGCGGCGCGCAAGCGACCCGCCAACGCCCACCGAGGTCGCGGCGGCGCGCGATCACCTGCTTGGCCGCGACCTTACGGCCGCCCAAAGCAATGAGGAATTGTCGGCCAAGCTCGCGCGCGAGTTCGTCGAAACCGGCGGTCTCCGATCACACCAACAATTGCGCGCAATATTGGAAACGATCACGCCTGCCGATCTGGCCGCGATCGCGCCGTCGTTCGCCAACGGCACGATCCTGCGCGTGGATGTCGCGGCGCACGGCCGGGCCCTGCCCTAGCCGGACAGCCCTGTCATCGCGTCGGATCGATCGGAATCGGTTTTACCATTTCCCTCGCGGAAACCAGGCTGGCAACGCGCTCGCTGCGCGTCCGCCTAGAGATCCTGGCTCACGCGCCCGAGGATCGATCGGCGCTCAGCGCAGACCCAATCCGATCCACAGGGTCCGGGGCGTCGCCCGCTCGATCGAACCGTCGCCGTTGAATGCCGCCATCACCAGTTGGTTGGCGAGGTTCTCGCCGCGCGCAACCAGCTGCAGCCGACGGGTCAACGGCCACGACGCATAAGCGTCGAAAGTCGTTGCCCCCTTCAAGGTGCGCGTGTTGAGGTCGTCTTCAAATTGCGATCCAACACGGCGCAACACCAGCTGCGCGCCCTTGCCCTCACGCTCCCAGCCGAACGACAGGGTACCGGCGAACTTCGGGGTTTGCGCCGGGCGAAGACCGTCGAGGAAGGCCGCCGCACCACTTGCCTGCATTCGCGCATGGGTCAGGCTTGCTCCAGCGCGCGCCGACCAGGGCCCATTTGTCCACTCGACCGAAGCTTCAACGCCCCGCGCCTTAACCGCATCGACGTTCTGGCGCTGTCGATATGACCCGCCGGCCGCGACGAATCCCACGCCCGGGAACACACCCGGTCCCTGCCCCAGGGTCACGTTGGAGATCGCGTCCTCAAGCCGATTATAGAAGCCGGTCAGCGACAACCGAACAGTTCCGCGAGCATATTCAATCCCGGTTTCCGCTCCCGCAAGCTTCTCCGGATCGAGCTCGGGATTGGCGGCGGTCGCATCGAGCCCGGCCCGGAACGGACGGAACAATTCGTTGAGCGTCGCCATACGCCAGCCGAGATAGGCCGCCGAACGCAGGCTGAAGCCGCCGCCAAGCGGCGCGATCACGCCGCCCCGCGCGGTCGGTAGCCAGCCGTGGCGCTTCGGATCATGGTCGTCGCGGAGGACCGCATCGGTCGCGATGACTTTCTCGAACAAATGTCCGTCATTCACCTGCCAATAATCAAGGCGTGCTCCGCCGGTCAGGGTCACGTGGCCGTGCTCCGCCGTCGCTTCGGCGAACGCGCCGCTGGTCCAGGTCTCGCCGCCCGCGAGCCGCCGCCGCGTTGGCTCGCTTGCGACATAAAAGAACAGCTCGCGCGTTTCGCCGCTGGTCCGCCGGCCGTCCGCGCCGAGCCGCAGTTCGATCCCACTTGGCATCGGCGGCCGCAGCTCGAAGCTCCCGCCCAACCCGTGTGACGGAACCGAATCCTGCAGCGACACGCGCGTCGCGACGGTCCGCCCCGGGCTCACATTGGCGAAGCTGCTCTGGAGGTTGCGCCATTGCCAATAGACCAGCGCGCTCCACTGCCAGCGGCCACGGCTGACCAGCCGGAGTGAAGCGTCGGCGCCATTGGTGCGGTTCGCGGTGAAATCGGTGCCGCGGCTGCGCCAGTCGTGGAAGCCCGACAAGTTCGCCTGCAATTCGGTCACGGCTCCGATCGGCGCAACCCAGCGTCCGCGGCCACTCCATTGCTTGTAAGGCGCGCGTTTGTCGGCCGGGCCACGCGTTCTCTCGGTGATCGGCACGAAACCGTCGCTGCGCCCGCCCTGGCCCGACAGGCTGATGACGCTGCTTCCCGTAATCAACGCGACCCGCCCGTGGGCATCGATCGACTGCCGGCTGCCGCCATCGATCTCGCCCGACACGCCGGCGTCCGCGCGGCTGGTCATTTCGATCGTTCCGGCGAGCGCCCCCGGCCCGTTGGCGACGCTGCCGCCGCCGCGCACGACGCGAAGGCCGGCGAGATCCGACGCATCATAGGCCGGCCAATTGACCCAGCCGCCGAACGGGTCGGTTTGGGGCACACCGTCGAGCACCAGCAGCGCCCGGCTCGAGGCATTACCGCCGAGCGCGCGCAAGGTTACGCCCTGGCTCGTCGGATGGCCGCTGCGCGTGTCGGAGCGTCGGAACAGCTGGACGCCCGGTACGTCCTTCAACAGTTGATCGAGCTCGTGACTCGGCGACTGCTCGATCTGGCGGCGGTCAATATTTTCGACCGCATAGACGCGATCAGCCTTCGGCTCCGGAAGCGCCTTGCCGGTGACGATGATCGCGGCTTGCGGCGGTTCGGGCGGGAGCGCCTGCATCACCGCATTCGATCAACTTGGCAGTGCGTGGGCGACCAGCGCGTCGCTTTGCGGCCTCTTCATGAAGTGATGCCCGCCTGCCATGATCACGAGATATTCCTTGCCATTGTGTTCGTAGATCATCGGGTTGGCCTGGCCGCCGCCGGGAAGGACGTCGCTCCACACCGTCTTGCCGGTCCGAATATCGATCGCTCGAATGAGGTTGGCGGTCGCCGCGGCGATGAAGATCAGGCCCGACCGGGTGATCACCGAACCGCCATTTCAGCGGCTCAATGCTGCATCTGCAGGTTCATCATCTCGGCTGACGGACCCATGTTGGCGGCCAGGTTGCTCATGATCCAGATGGTTCCAATCATCACCAGGAATACGATGAGCACGCCAAACGCGAGCGCGAGCACATTGTTGGTGTTGTCGGGTCCGGTGGTGATGTGCAGGAAGAACACGAGATGGACGCCCATCTGGGCGATGGCGAGGACGACGAGACCGACCGCGACTCCCGGCCCCCACAAGCTCGAAGTCGATGCGACCCAGAAGGAAATGGCCGTCAGCACCAGCGCAAAACCCAGGCCGATGATGTAACTCAAAGTCTCACTCATCACGTCGCCGTGCGGCGCACCCGGTGCGAAGTCGATTGGCTCGTTGCGGTCGTCGGTCATGGCAAGGTCCCGATCAGGTATACGATGGTGAAGATGGCCACCCAGATGATGTCGAGCGCGTGCCAGAAGATGCTGAAGCACAGCAGCCGGCGGACAATATGCTCGCGAAAGCCCTTGGCCCAGATCTGCGCCATCATCGTCCCGATCCACATCAGACCGGCGGTCACGTGGGCGCCATGACAGCCGACGAGCGTGAAGAACGATGACAGGAAGGCGCTCCGTTGCGGGCCGGCGCCTTCGCTGATCATGCCCGCGAATTCGCGCAGCTCCAGAAACAGGAAGACAAAACCAAGCGCGCCCGTGATCGCCAGCCAGATCTGGGTCCAGCGCATGTGCGAGCGCTTGGCCGCGATCATGGCGAGGCCGCAGGTGAAGCTCGAAAGCAGCAGCGCCATCGTCTCGATTGCGACCGTGGTTCGGTCGAACAATTGCTGCGATCCCGGCCCACCATCCGTCGCTCCGGAGAGTGACGCGTAGGTTGCGAACAGCGCGGAGAAGAGGATGATATCGGAGAGGACGAACAGCCAGAAGCCGTAGGGGACGACAATGCTCTTCGATTCCGGACCGCGATTGCCGAGGCCGGTATCTTCGGACCCGCCGTGGGTCAGGCCGATTGCTACTGCTTCGGTCGCGCTCATGTCGATTGGCTCAGTTCGTGGAGATGCTCCATGCGAATGCGGCGCCGCTCGCGCGCATTCGCCCGGACTTCCTCGACGGGAATGATATGCTCATGCTCGTCCTGCCAGGCGTACCAGACGAAGATCGCGAAGGCGCCGATCAGGCCGGCGATCGCGAGCCACCAGATATGCCAAATGATCGCAAACCCGCAGACCGACGTGAAAAAGGCGCAAATCACTCCCACCGGCGTATTAAGCGGCATCTCGATCGGCTTGTAATCGGGCTCCTCGATCAGCCGGTCCAGCTTGATCGCCGTCTGCTTGCGCGTCCAATAGGCCTCCTCGCCATGAACATCCGGAAGCACCGCGAAATTGTAGTGGGGCGGCGGGGATAGCGTCAGCCACTCGAGTGTGCGGCCATCCCACGGGTCACCGGTCACGTCGCGCCGCTGGTCACGCGTCTTGATCGAATACCACAGCTGAGCGACCAGCAGCAGGATCCCGGCAAAGATCAACAGCGCGCCGATGAATGCGACGATCATGAACGGCTGCCACGCCGGATTGTCGTAATGCTGCATGCGTCTGGTCGCGCCCATCAGGCCCAACGCGTAGAGCGGCATGAAGGCCAGATAGAAGCCGATGAACCAGCACCAGAAGGAGGCCTTGCCGAGCCGCTCGTCGAGAGTGAAGCCAAACGCCTTGGGGAACCAGTAAGTGTACCCTGCGAGCACCCCAAACACGAGGCCGCCGATGATGACATGGTGAAAGTGCGCGACCAGGAACAGGCTGTTGTGAAGCAGGAAATCGGCCGGCGGCATGGCCAGCAGCACGCCGGTCAGGCCACCGGTTATGAAGGTTACAATGAAGCCCAGCGCCCAATGCATCGGAACGCTGAATCGGACTCGTCCGCCGTACATCGTGAACAGCCAGTTGAAGATCTTCACACCGGTCGGGATGGCGATGAGCATGCTCGCAATGCCGAAAATGGCGTTGACGTTGGCGCCGGCGCCCATCGTGAAGAAATGGTGCAGCCACACGGTGAACGACAGGATGCAAATGGCCAGAGTCGCGTAGACCATCGAACGATAGCCAAACAACGGCTTGCCCGAGAAGGTCGCGAACACCTCGGAAAAGATGCCGAACGCCGGGAGGATCAGGATGTAAACCTCGGGATGCCCCCAAACCCAGATCAGGTTCATGTAGAGCATCGAGTTGCCGCCACCGTCGGTCGTGAAGAAATGGAAGCCGAGGTAGCGGTCGAGCATCAGGAGCGCGAGCGTCGCGGTCAGGACCGGGAATGCCGCGATGATCAAAAGGTTGGACGCCAACGACGTCCAAACGAAGACCGGCATGCGCATGTAGCTCATTCCCGGTGCGCGAATCTTCAGGATCGTCGTGACGAAATTGACCCCGGTCAGCAGCGTCCCGATCCCGGAAATCTGAAGAGAAACGAGATAATAATCGACCCCGACGTCGGGCGAGAAGGCGATTTCGCTGAGCGGTGGAAAGGCGAGCCAGCCAGTCCGGGCGAACTCGCCCACGAACAGGCTGACATTGGTCAACAGGACGCCGGACGCGGTCAGCCAGAAACTCACGTTGTTCATCGTCGGAAAGGCGACGTCGCGGACCCCGAGCTGGAGCGGAATCACGAAGTTCATCAGCCCGATGATGAACGGCATCGCCATGAAGAAGATCATGATCGTGCCGTGGGCCGAAAAGATCTGGTCGTAATGTTCAGGCGGCAGATAGCCGTGGGAAGCGCCGACCGCGACCGCCTGCTGCCCGCGCATCATGATCGCATCGGAAAAGCCGCGCAGCAGCATGACCAGCGCAAGGACGATGTACATGACGCCGATGCGCTTGTGGTCGGTGGACGTGATCCATTCGTTCCAGAGATACGGCCACCAACCCTTGACGGTAACCAGGGCGAGAACGGCGCCGATGGCCAGCAAAATCACGATCGACGTGATCAGCGGGATCGGCTGGTGGAATGGGACCGCGTCCCAGGTCAGCTTTCCAAACAAGTTCACGCTCCGGTCCCCGGCGATGGTTGGCTAGGCGGCACGGCTTGCGCGGGCACGCGGTTCGTCGCGATCGCCTCGAACAAATCGGGCGCGACACCGCCATAAATGATCGGCTTCACATAGCTGCTTGGTTTGGCGAGTTCGGCGTAGCCTGGGCCATCGAGCGTCGGCCCCTTGCCCCGCGCGCCCTGTGCCCAGGCGGCAAACTCCTGCGGCGGCAGCGCATGAACCGTGAATCGCATCCCGGAAAAGCCGTCGCCGCTGAAATGCGATGACAGTCCGTCATAATTGCCCTGCCGGTCTGCCTGCAGGTTCAGGCGGGTGGTCATCCCGGGCATGGTGTAGATCATCGTCCCCATTTGCGGGATGAAGAAGCTGTTCCAGACGGTCGCGGACGTCAGCCGGAAGCTAATCGGCGTACCCGCCGGGACGACTAGCTGATTGACCGTGGCGACGCCCTGGTCGGGGTAAATGAACAGCCATTTCCAGTCGAGCGAGACGACGTCGACCCTGACTGGCTGCACCGCGGAAGCGAGCGGCTTGCTCGGTTCAAGGTCATGGCTCCCGATCCAGGCAATTCCGCCGAGCAGCACCACGGTCAGGGCCGGGACCGACCAGATGACCAGCTCGATCGCGCCGGAATATTCCCAGTCGGGCCGGTACTCGGCCTTCTTGTTTCCGCGCCGGAACCACCAGGCGAAGGCGACGCTTGCAATCATCACCGGAATGACGATCGCGAGCATGATCGCGGTCGAGTTGAAGAGAATCTGCTTTTCCTGGGCGCCGATCGGCCCGACCGGATCGAGCACGCCACCGCATCCCGTGGTGAGAAGCGCAACCGCTGGTGCCGCCAAGCGTGCATGGTGTCGAAGGTCGGCCATCGCTCCTCTTTTCGCGGCTTGCGGCAGCTCTCGGCGGAACGCGGTTACGATGCAAATATACTAGGCTAAGGCTGCTCGTCTGGCGACCGGCGGTTCACCAGAATTCAGCAAGAAAAGCAATTGGCTGGGATAAGCGCGGAAACTGTCATAAGGAATTGCGACCGTCGCCGCGGTCCCCGAGGCCGCTCCGGCGCTACCGGCAACCCAATCGTGCCCCGATGGTTCGGTAATTGTAGCGACCGCAGCCTGCGCTGCGCCGCCGCCCGCGACCCAATCGGGCGAACCCGGATAAGTTGAAGACGGCTCCCACCTGACGCGGCTAGAGAGCCGGACTCGACGAAACAACATTCGGCGTTCCGGTCAATTCATCCGGCGAACAGGTCATTTGTTGCAGAGTCGCCATCCCCGAAGGAACCCGGCCTATACACGAGAAAGGTTTTAGCCATGCTCAGGACGTTTTCACTCGCAATGCTCGTCGCATTTGCCGCCCCGGCCGCTGGCCAGCCGGCCATTGCGGCAATCGATCTTACGAACTTCAAGTTCACACCCGCGCAAATCGCGCTGAGGGCAAATCAGCCCATTGTCCTGCAGATCCGCAACGATTCGTCCGGCGGCCACAGCTTCTCCGCCCCGGCGTTTTTCGCGGCCGCTCGCGTGGACCCGGCGTCGGCCGCGCTCGTTCGAAATGGGAAAATTGAAGTCCCGAGCCACGCGACCGTGCGCGTCGCGCTCACACCCGCGGCGGGGCAATACCCGCTAAAGTGCAGCCATTTCCTCCATTCGTCGTTCGGAATGAACGGCACCATTATCGTGCGCTGAGCCGGATTTTGGCTGGTTAGCTCGCATGCGGCACCGCGCTTCTCGCGGCTGGCGGCGGTTGCTAATCGCGTACCGGTGACCCACCCGTCAAAACCGCGGCTGCTGCTCTTCGCCTTCGGGGACTTCGCCTTCAACCTCTACTGGCAGAGCGTGATGCTCTTCCTTTTGTTCTATTACACCGACGCGATGAAGCTCCCGATCGCGGTTGCGGCAACGGTCTACGCCATCGCTTCCGTGTGGGACGGGATCGCCAATTTCACCGCCGGAATCCTCGTCGATCGTTGGCAGAGCCGCCTGCGCTACGGACCGCTGCTCGCGGTGGGCGCGGCCCCGCTCGGTATCTCGTTCGTGCTCGCTTACTTTCCGCCGGCCTTGCCGGGCGTGCTCGGGGCCGGCGTCGTGCTCATCGGCCAACTGCTGTTCCGCACCGCCTATGCCGCGACGAACGTGCCTTATCTTGCGATGACCGCGCGCGTTAGCTCCGATCCAGGCGATCGCGCGCTGGTCGCTGGCATGCGCATGTTATTTGGTACCTGCGCGGCAGTGCTCGTTGCACTCGGGACGGTCCCGATCGGCCGCTGGTTTACCGGATCGATTGATGCGCCCCGCAGCTACCTCGCGGCAGCGGTCATCTTTGCCGCGATCGGGGCTGCCATCATGATCCTCGTCGGCCTGACCTATCGCGAGTCTGCACAAGTCGAGCGCCCACCGCCCGGAAGCACGTGGACCGCACTGCTGAGCCTCGCTCGCAACCGGGCATTCGTCGCGCTCAACGCGGCAATGCTTGCGATGATCATTGCCGTCACAATGCTCGGCAAGTCGGTCCTCTATTACTTCAAATATGTTCTCAGCGACTTCGAAGCCGGGCAACTCGCACTCGCGTCGGTCAATGCGGTCGGCGCGGTCGCGATCCTGTTGTGGATGGTGGCCGGCCGGTTCCTGGGCCTCCGAACGCTATGGTTGATCGCGACCTCCGCCGCCATGCTCGGACTCGCCGCATTCGCTTTGGGCGACGTCCGCACATCGACGGGCATGCAGTTGTTCCTGATTGGCATGCAGGTTCTCATTGTCGGAATGCACTTCACCTTTTGGGCAATGCTCCCGAACACCATCGAATATGGCGAAGTCGAAACCGGGCTCCATGTCGAAGGGGCGGTGTTTGGGGTCGCTGCGCTGCTGCAAAGAATCGCGATCGGAATCGCTACTGCCATCCTCGGCTGGACCTATGCGTCATCGGGCTACGTCGCGAACGTCGAGCAAAGCGCTCATACTCTGACGGCCATGCGCGCGACCGTCGCCCTGGTGCCACTACTGTTCCTCGCGCTGTCGGGTTTCGCGATGATCTTCAACCCACTGGGCCGCGGGACCAATCGACGGATCGCCGGTCAACTGTCGGGCGAACCTGCCGTCTAGGCGAGAAGTTCGAACGCTCCATGGACGCCGTCGCTTTCCGACGACGGGGCGATCCACACATCGAACATTCCCGGCTCGACCACCCACTTATTGTCGCGGCCGACAAATTGCAGGTCGGCGGCGCGAACTGTGAAACTCACGATCTCGGATTGGCCCGGCGCGAGGGCCAACTTACGAAACGCTTTCAACTCGCGGACCGGGCGCGTGACGCTTGCGGTGCGATCGTGGACATAGAGTTGCACGACTTCCTCGGCGGCGCGCGTGCCGCGATTGGTGATGCGCGCGCTCACCCTGATCTCGCCATTCATCGGCAGCGTCGGTGAGCCCAAAACAAGCTCGCCATATTCGATTTTGCCGTAGGTCAGGCCGTGGCCGAACGGATAGAGCGCGCTGTTCGGCAGCCCACGGAAATGCGTCTTATAGGCTTCGAGCGGCCCGGGCGGATTGGGCCGGCCAGTCGTCTTGTGCGCGTAATAATAAGGCTCCTGCCCCGACGCGCGCGGGAAGCTCGCCGGCAGGCGGCCGGATGGGCCGTGGGCGCCAAACAGAACATCCGCGATCGCATGGCCCGTCTCGGTCCCGAGGAACCAGGTAACGAGGATAGCCGGGGCATTGGCGACGGCGCCGTTCAGCGCCAGGGCGCGGCCGTTCTTGAGGACGATGACCATCGGCTTGCCGACCGCGGCGATGGCCTCGACCAATCGCTGCTGCGGCTCGGGCACGACGATCTCGGTGCGCGACTGGGCCTCGCCCGACATGCCCTGGCCTTCGCCGATCGCAAGCACGACGATATCGGCTTGGCGTGCCGCGGCGACCGCCGCCTCGATTCCACCAGCCAGCGGTGCTTCGATGCCCGAACCCTCGACCAGCGTCAGCGCGGCCTGATCGGCCAGCGCCGCGCGAACCCCCGTCGCGAGATCGATCGCCTTCGCGTCGTCGCCATAAACCACCCACGGGCCGACCAGATCGTGCTGCCCGCTCGCAAACGGCCCGATCAGCGCGATCTTTTTGCCCGAGCGCGGCAAGGGCAGTAGATCGCCGTTGTTCTTCAGCAGCACGATCGCCTTGCGGCCGGCTTCGCGCGCGAGAGCGCGGGTCGCCGGCAGCATCGAGCGCGCGCCCTCACGCTTCTCGTCGATCCGGCGAAACGGATCGTCGAACAGCCCAAGCATCGCCTTCATAGCCAGCACCCGCCGAACCGACTGGTCGAGCTGTGCCCGCGGCACGTCGCCGCTGCGAACAAGGTCAGGAAGATATTTGCGGTAAAGACCGCTCTGCATGCTCATGTCGACGCCGGCGAGCAGCGCCAGCCGGGCCGCGTCGCGCCCATCCTTTGCATAACCGTGCAGGATCAATTCTTCGTCGCCGGTGTAATCGGACACGACGAAGCCCTGGAATCCCCATTCGCCGCGCAACAGATCGGTCATCAACCAGCGGTTGCCGGTCGAAGGGACTCCGGAAATCTCGTTGAACGAAGCCATCGCCGATAATGCGCCGGCATCGAACCCGGCCTTGTAGGGCTGGAGATAAACTTCCCGCAGAGTCCGTTCGGACATATCGGCCGTATTATAATCGAGGCCGGCTTCGGCGGCGGCGTAAGCCGCGAAATGCTTGATGCACGCAAGCATCCGGTCGGCGGCCTTGAGATCGTCGCCCTGGAAGCCCCGCACCCGCGCGGCGGCGAACAGACTGCCGAGCAGCACGTCTTCGCCTCCGCCCTCGACACCGCGGCCCCAGCGTTGGTCGCGCGCGACATCGACCATCGGCGAGAAGGTCCAGTCGATCCCCGCACCGGCGGCTTCGAACGCCGCGGCCGCGGCCGTGCGCTGAGCCAGTTCGGGCTCGAAGCTCGCGACTTCCGCGAGCGGGACCGGGAAGATGGTTCGATGACCGTGGATGATATCCGCGGCGAAGATCAGCGGAACCTTCAGCCGCGACTGCTTGACCGCCGCGGTTTGCATGATCCGGGCCATGCGCGCGCCGTTGCCGTTGAACACGCCCGTCAGCAGGCCCTGCCGCGCCTCCTCGACCTGCTGCGGAAAACTCGACCCCTGGCTCGGCGGATTGAGGGCGGTGGCGATGCCGCCACCCCATGCCGACGCCATCAATTGCAGCTGGCCGGCCTTCTCCTCGAGCGTCATGCGCGCAACCAGATCGTCAACGAATCCGGGGATTGTGAGATTGTCGGCCGCCGCGACAAGCGCGCGCGCGGGGCTCGCGAGCCAGGCGGCAACGGCGCCCGTGCCGATCATCGCGGCCCGGCGCGAAATGCGCATGTCCAGCACGAAATTCCCCTCCATAGTGCGCGCTCCCAGCGCAAATCCTGCCTTCGTCCGGCACGCGGACGGCTGGACTTGACGCTCGATGTAACCGGTTACATGGACGAGCAATGTACCATTTGCAATCGCTTGCGAACATTGCCCCGATGATCATAACGGCGGCAAGGGGAGGCCATGGCCGAAGCGACAATCCGTGATGTTGCCCGCCGTGCCCAGGTGTCGGTCGCGTCCGTCTCGCGCGTCCTCAATCGCCTCGACAATGTCAGCGATGAAACCCGGGCGCGGGTCACCGCCGCGGTCGACGCGCTCGGCTATGTCCCGCACGCCGGAGCGCGCAGCCTGAGCCTTGCCAAGACCGGGGCGATCGGCGTCGTCCTGCCCAATCTTCACGGCGAATTCTTTTCGGAAATCGTGCGCGGCATGGACCGCCTGGCGACCGAACGGGGCTACCTTCTGCTCCTGTCCAACATGCACGCGCAGAGCGGCAAGGCGGAGGCGGTATTGAAGGCCATGCACGGCCGGGTCGACGGCCTGATCGTCATGGCCCCGCACCTCGAGGATGTGGAGTTCGCGACGGCCCTCCCCCGCGGCACGCCCGCCGTCCTGGTCAACACGCGGGCCGAAATCCTCGGCCGGCCCGCCATTCACCTCGACAACGCCGCCGGTGCACGCGCCGTCGCCGAGCATCTCGTCGCGACCGGCCGCCGGCGCATCGTCCACATTTCGGGACCGTTGGGCAATATCGACGCCGAGGAGCGCGCGGCCGCGTTCACGCTGGCGCTGAAGCAGCACCCAGACGTGCAATCGCACGTCATCCAGGGCGATTTCTACGAAGCATCGGGCGGCGCCGCGGTGGCGGCGCTGACAGCCGCGGGCCAGAGCTTCGACGCGATCTTCGCGGGCAATGACATGATGGCGATCGCAGCGCTCGAGGCCCTCCGTGACCGGGGCCTCAAAGTACCGGAAGATGTCGCCGTTGCCGGTTTCGACGACGTTCCCCTCGCCAGCCACCTCGGCCTGACGACCGTGCGCGTGCGCATCGCCGAACTTGGCGAACGGGCGATCGAACGCCTCATCCGGATGCTCGAGGGCGAAGAAGACAATATCGGCGAGGAATTGCACGCGCCCGAGCTGGTGGTTCGCGGTTCGACGGTTGCCGGGGCGCCAATCCGGTGATCCAGTTCGACCGACGCCAACTGCTCGCCAACTCGTCACTGCTGCTCGGCGGTACCGCACTTCACGCACCGGCGTTCGCCGCCGCCCAAGCGGGACCGCGCCGCCTGCCCGATTTCTACGAAGAAATCGAGCGGCGCACATTCCGCTGGTTCTGGGAAACGGTGAACCGGGCCAACGGCCTCGTGCCCGACCGGTCGCCGACACCGTCTTTCTCGAGCATCGCCGCGGTTGGCTTCGCATTGCCGGCTTATGCGATCGGGGTCGAGCGCGGCTGGTGCCGGCGCGCCGAAGCCCGTGACCTGACGTTGGCGACGCTCCGTTTCTTCTGGAACGCCCCCCAGGGACCCGGTGGCGCCGGTCACAAGGGGTTCTTCTATCATTTCCTCGATATGCAGACGGGCGAAAGGTTCAAGAGTGTTGAGCTGTCGAGCGTCGATACGACCATCCTGCTGATGGGCGTGTTGTTCGCCGGGCAATATTACGATCGCGACGACCTCGCCGAACGCGAAATCCGCCGCCTCGCGAACGCGCTTTACGCCCGCGCCGACTGGAATTTCTTCCGCTCGGATGGCCGCAAGGCGATCTCGATGGGCTGGCACCCCGAGTCCGGGCTGATCGATGCCAATTGGGTCGGCTTCAACGAGGGGATGTTCGTCAACATCCTCGCGCTCGGCTCACCCACCCATCCGGCGCCCGCAGACTTGTGGGAGCAATGGACTGCACCCTATCCCCGCTTCTGGCGCGGAGCCGGCCCGACGCGGCGCATCGCCTTCGCCCCGCTGTTCGGCCACCAGTACAGCCACATGTTCATCGACTTTCGCGGCATCCGCGACGCGCCGATGCGCGCGGCGGGTTTCGATTATTTCGAGAACAGCCGCCGCGAAACCTGGGCCAACCGCGCCTATTGCGCCGCCAATCCGATGGGTTGGGACGGCTATTCGGGCGACATTTGGGGCCTCACCGCCTGCGATGGTCCGGGCAGTTTCGAACTCCCGTTCAAGGGCACGAAGCGCACATATTTCGGTTATTCGGCGCGCGGCCCGATAGGCGAACCCGACGGCCGCGACGACGGCACGATCGCGCCCACCGCGGCGCTCGGCTCGCTGCCCTTCGCGCCGGAGATCGTCATCCCCTGCGCGCAAGCGCTGCGCAAGCAGCACGGCGCGCGGATCTTCGGCAAATACGGCTTCATCGACAGCTTCAACCCGAGCTTCCGCTACGCGGACGCGAAACTCGACACCGGATCGGTCGACCCGAACCACGGGTGGGTCGCAGGTGATTATCTCGGCATCGACCAGGGGCCGATCCTGCTCCAGGCCGCCAATTACCGTGACGACTTCGTATGGCGATACATGCGCCGCGTCCCCGCGATCCGCCGCGGGCTCAAGCGCGCCGGCTTTACCGGCGGGTGGCTCGGTTAGCGGAACGGAACGACCTTGCTCAGCTTCGACACGCCGGTCTCATTGAACGCCTCGATCGCCACCCAATAGGGCACACCGGCGTTCAGCGAGCGCAGCTCCTTTTGCAGCGTCGCGCCATTGCCCAACTCGTCGGCCCACAATTGATGCGTCAGCGTCAGGCGATCCGGCCGAATCCCGAAGCGGATATTGTAGCCAATTGCGCCCGGCACCCGCGCCCAGCGGATCGTCGCATCGCGCTGGCCCCCGTGCCGCGTCCCCCGCACACCCACCGGGGTCGCCGGCGCCCGCCCATCGGCATTGCCGAACACGCGAATGTCGCTGATCGCGAGGTTCGCCGCGCCGACATGTTCGTGGACGTAGCGGATGAACCGCGCGCGCGCCGGCTGCGGCAGTTCGAAATAGGCATTCGGACGATCGCGCCGCGGCGGCTCGGTCCGCGCCAGCGGCTGCCAATGCTGACCGTCGAGCGATTGTTGCAGCTCGAACTCGGTGTAGATGTCGGGCGCGTCGGCGAACCGTCCGGATTTGTAATCGGCGAAATTGACCTGAACCGCGCGCACCGTCCTGGGCGCGCCAAGGTCGACCGTCAGCGTCTCGCCCGGCCTGTTCGCCGCCGCGACCCAGAATGTGCGCGGGTTTTCGTCGGTTACGCGATCCGCCGCGAACTCGCCCACGGTCGAGGACGCACTCGCCGCCTTGCGGTACGACAGTAGCATCCAGCCGGTGAACAAACTGTCGAGGTCGTCGACCTTCTTGCGCGGCACATATTGAGGAAAATCGCCGAACCGCGACGAGGCGTGCATTTGCCCGTCGGCCTCGAACCTGGTCGGGAACATGTTGATCCGCCGCTCGAACGTCCAATTATTGCCGATCCACGGCGTCCCCGTGTTCCACCAGTTTCCGTATGCATCTTCAAACGTCGAGCCATGGCCAGCGCCCTCGACGAACCCGCCGGGCTTATAGGCGACCGGATTATAGTCGGCATATCGATACGGCCCGAGCGGCTTGTCCGCGACGTAGGTGCCGTTGGCGTAAGCGTTGAACTCGGTCCCCGGCGCTCCGTATTGTAGATAATAGCGCCCGCCGACCTTGGTCATCCACGCGCCTTCGACATAAGGCTTGGTCGGCTGCCCGTTGGCCAGCAGCCCACTGTGATCCTGGCCGAAACGCTCCCAGCCATGCTGTTCGGGATGCAGCAGAAACAGACTGGTCGCCGAGCCCTTGTAGATCAGCTTGCCATCCTCGAACGCGATCTCGATCCCGTAAACCGGAAAGACGTTGCTGCTGTCCCAATAGAGGTACCAGCGGCCGTCGTCGTCTTTCAGCAAGCCCGGGTCCCACGGTCCCGGCGGAACCTCGCCCGGCTTCATCTCCTCGGGCGGTTTGTCGACCATCCCGGGCAGCGGCGGCGTGCGCCGAACCAGATAATCGAGCTTGCCGCTGGCCGGATCGGTGGTGACGTAAATCGGCCCCGGCCGGTTCATCGACGGCCACAGGATCAGCCGGTCGCCGTCGGAAATGACGGCGGGCGCGACCACCCCTTCGTTGGGCCATTTGCTCGGGGTGATGAAGGTCCAGTCGATGAGATCGGTCGAGCGCCAGTAGCCGTCGGCGAGAGTCTGGAAGAGGTAGTAGGCATCCTTGTGCCGGACGATCGCCGGATCGGCGCCGGTGCGATAGCTGATGCCGTCGTTCGTCTGCTCCCAATTGTAGCGATAATCCAAGTCGATCGGATTGATGTAGGTCCGCTTTTCGGCCTGCGCGGGCGCCACCGCCGCCAAGGCCGCGCCAACCGTTAGTATCAATGCCGCTTTGTGCATCCGCGTCCTTCTCAATTTCCGCGAACGAAGAGGTTGGCGGTCAGCCGGCCCTGACGCGGATCGCCGGTCAACGGCATGTCGGGCGGAATGATCCCCGAATGGAGCAGGCTGCCTTGAAAGATGATCATCCGGTCGGGGACGGCCTCGACTGCGCCGATCTCCTCGAAAAATTCGTCCGAGCGATGGAAGTAGCCCGAGTCCGCCGGCAGTTGCGCAGCCTGAACTTCCATGACCGGAACGACGACCGGGACATTTAATTCGGTCACTCGCTCGATACCCGTTGTGCGCTGGCGGTAAAAAGCCGTCCCCGAATTGGGCGGCGCGCGAAGGTAATGGAGCAAAGCGAGCTGCTTCTGGTCGGTCGTGTCGAAATGCGGCGCTCGCTGCGGCGGCGTCAGCTCCGTCGGGTTCAGCGTCACCATCGAGAAACTGGCTTCGAGGAGATCGAAGACGTCGATGTCGAAGGCGCCCGCGATGAACTGCGCGGCGCGCTCGCAAGCCTCTTCGGCATAGGCGTTCGCGGCCGTGTCGGCGGCCGTGAAGATGCGTCTAAGGCCTGGGTAGTAATTGGTGTGGCGAGGATAGGGCGCGAGCGCTTCCGCAATTTCGAGAATATGTTCGAGCGAGCCGCTGAAATCGTCGATGACGACAACCGGGCTGTGACTTTTGCCGACGTGCCGAAGTTCAGGCCTCACGACTCACCCTAAAACGAAAGGAGGGGGACGTTACCATCCCCCTCCCCATCCGGCACGCCGG
>DATFUB010000108.1:0-16335 GCA_035261225.1 Sphingomicrobium sp. | reverse complement strand
GACACCATGTCGACGCGCTGGTCCGCAACCGCCTCGACCGGCCGTGGGTGCGCGAACGCGGAAAATTGAAGGAAGCGAGCTGGACGGACGCACTGGGGCTGTTCGCCAAGCGGCTGAAGAAGGCCGGGCCGAAAGTCGCGGCGATTTCCGGCGATTTGCTCGATGCCGAGACGATGTATGCGGCGCGAAAGCTGCTCGAGGGGCAGGGGTCGAAGCTGCTTGAGGGCCGGCAAACCGGGCTGACCTACGACACCAACAGCCTTTCGGCGGTCGCGTTCAATTCGACCATCGCCGGGATCGAGACCGCCGACGTCTTGCTGCTCATCGGATCGAACATCCGCTGGGAAGCGCCGTTGATCGCGACCCGGGTGCGCAAGATCGCGCGCAAGGGCGGCAAGGTGTTCGCGATCGGCCCCGAGGTCGACCTCGGCATGAAGGTCGAATGGCTCGGCAATGACCTTTCGCTGCTGGCCAGGTTGCCGAAAGAGGTGGCGGATGCTTTCGCCGGAGCCGAGCGGCCTGCGGTGATCGTCGGGCCGGGCGCGCTGGGCGCGGGGGCGCTGGGCGCGGCGCTGGCGCTGGTCAAACCCCTCGGGCTGATCAAGGACAGCTGGAACGGCTTCAACGTGCTGCACATTTCGGCGTCGCGCATGGCCTCGCTGATCCTCGGCTACGCGCAGAAGGGCGGAATCGCCGACATCGAGGGGGCGAACCCCGAGCTGGTGCTGCTGCTCGGCGCGGACGAGGTCGCGGCCGACCGGTTCAAGGGCGCGTTCAAGGTCTACATCGGCCACCACGGCGACGCCGGGGCAAAGATGGCCGATCTGGTGCTGCCGGGCGCCGCTTATGCCGAGAAGCATGGGACTTACGTCAACACCGAAGGGCGCGTTCAGCGCGGTGAGAAGGCCGCGTTTGCGCCGGGTGAGGCGCGCGAGGATTGGTCGATCCTGCGCGCGGTTTCGGAGCTTGCCGGCAAGGCGTTGCCGTTCGACAGTTTCGGACAACTTCGCGCGGCGATGATCGCGGAATTTCCTGAGCTAGGCCGCCATGGGCTGCTCGACCTCAAATGGGCGCCGCCGAAGCTCGACGCCAAGGCGGAAGGGCCGGTTCGCTATCCGATCGGCGACTTCTTCCTGACCAACGCCATCTGCCGCAACAGCCCGACGATGCAGCGCTGTTCCGAAGAACTGGTCGCCGGCGTCCAGCACAAGGAGGCGGCGGAGTGACGCGCACCCTAAAAATCCTCCCCGGTACGGGGAGGGGGACCATGCGGAGCATGGTGGAGGGGCCCCACCTCTCCGCCGCTTCCATTGTGGGCCCCCACCACCATTCCGCTTCGCCCCATGGTCCCCCTCCCCGTACCGGGGAGGATCTCAAATGACCGCGCTCTTCCAGCATTGGGGCGCCACCTATGAGTGGGCGTGGTTTGTCTCAATGGTCATCGGGATCCTTGTCATCGCGCTGCCGCTGATGCTCGCGGTGGCGATGATCATTTATGCCGACCGCAAGATCTGGGCGGCAATCGCGCTCCGCCGCGGACCCAATGTGGTCGGGCCGTGGGGCCTGCTGCAAAGCTTCGCCGACGGGTTGAAGGTGTTCCTCAAGGAAACGATCATCCCGACCAGCGCCAACAAGGGCCTGTTTCTGATCGCGCCGATCGTGACGTTCACCGTCGCGTTGATCGTGTGGGCGGTGATCCCGTTCCAGGCCGGCGTCGTGCTCGCCGACGTCAATGTCGGGCTGCTTTACGTCCTCGCGGCGAGTTCTCTCGGGGTTTACGGCGTGATTGTCGCCGGCTGGGCGTCCAACTCCAAATATCCGTTCTTCTCGGCGCTGCGCGCGGCGGCGCAAATGGTCAGCTACGAGGTGTCGATCGGCTTCGTGCTGATCACAGTCGTGCTTTACGCCAACAGCTTCAACCTGACCGCGATCGTGCTCGCCCAGAAGGGCAATATTCTGGGCCTGTTCAACGGCTTCGGGTTCAATCCTCTGCTGTTCCCGATGGCGGTCGTGTTCCTGATCAGCTCGATGGCCGAGACATTCCGCACGCCGTTCGACCTGGTCGAGGCGGAGAGCGAGCTCGTCGCCGGCCACCAGACCGAATATTCCTCGATGAGCTTCGCGCTCTTCTGGCTCGGCGAATATGCCAACGTGATCCTGATGTGCGCGCTCAACGCGCTCCTGTTCTGGGGCGGGTGGCTGCCCCCGGTCGACTGGGCGCCGCTCTACTGGATCCCGGGCTGGATGTGGCTGATCGGCAAGATGTGCTTCTTCTTCTTCGTCTTCAGCTGGGTGAAGGCGACCGTGCCGCGCTACCGCTACGACCAGCTGATGCGGCTCGGGTGGAAGATCTTCCTGCCGCTCAGCATTGCCTTTGTCGTGCTGGTCTCGGGCTGGTTGATGCTGACGAGGTACGCATGATCGCGCTCCTGTCTCTCATCGCTGCCGTAGCCGTGGCCAAGCCTTCGGGCGACGTCCTTTATTGTCCGCTGACTGAAAAGCCTGCGAGACGGGAGGCGGTGCTCCGGTTGAGGCAAAATCCGAGTTGGCGTGTCCGCTTTTTGGATTACGTAGGTCCGGCAAAGCAGCTTCAACAGAAGCGCGACGGCTTCAACCGAATTGCGTGGCAAGACCGACGCGGCAGGCCTTATCGCGCTGACATTCAGTGGAGCAATTCTTGGGGTTCCACCGGCGTAGTTGCGACCGTGGAGATTTCCAATCTCTCGGAGAGGCGCGGGTTTGAAGGCAACTGCTACCTCAACAAGGAAGCGGCCGCATGAAGCACTGGATTAAATCCTTCACCTTGTGGGAGTTCGTGCGGGCGCACGCGCTGACGCTGCGCTATTTCTTCAAGCCCAAGGCGACGATCAACTACCCTTATGAGAAGAACCCGACCTCGCCCCGCTTCCGCGGCGAGCATGCGCTGCGCCGCTACCCCAATGGCGAAGAGCGCTGCATCGCTTGCAAATTGTGCGAGGCGATCTGCCCGGCGCTGGCGATCACCATCGAATCCGAGCCGCGCGAGGACGGCAGCCGCCGCACTACCCGCTACGACATCGACATGGTCAAATGCATTTATTGCGGGCTGTGCCAGGAGGCGTGTCCGGTGGATGCGATCGTCGAGGGACCGAACCTCGAATTCGCGACCGAAACCCGGGAGGAATTGCTCTACGACAAGGCGAAGCTGCTCGCCAACGGCGACAAGTGGGAGCAGGCCATCGCCGCCAACCTTGCCGCCGATGCACCGTATCGGTAGGCGGCGCGGCATGCTGGAACAGGGGATCGAAAAAATCCTCCTCGGAACGGGGAGGGGGACCATCCGCAGGATGGTGGAGGGGGCCCACCTCTCCGCCGCTTCGACCGTGGGCCCCCACCACCATTCCGCTTCACCGCATGGTTCCCCTCCCCGTTCCGGGGAGGATCGGGTTTGATCGCCATTCTCACCTTTTATTTGTTCGCGACGCTCACGATCGTTCCCGCGATCGCGGTGATCTTTGCGCGCAACCCAGTGCACAGCGTGCTGTGGCTGATCCTCGCGTTCTTCAACGCGGCTGGGTTGATGCTGCTGCTCGGCGCCGAGTTCATCGCGATGCTGGTGGTGATCGTTTACGTCGGTGCGGTCGCGGTGCTGTTCCTGTTCGTGGTGATGATGCTCGATGTCGACTTTGCGTCGCTGCGGAGCGGCTTCACGAAGAACTTGCCGTTCGGGATCATTCTTGCCGCGGTGCTGGCCATCGAGATCGTCGTCGCGTTCGCGAGCTCGAAGGGCGGTCCTGCCTTCAGTAGCGGGAAGATCGGCGCGGCTACCCAGCCCAACATCGTGGCGCTCGGGCAGCTACTCTACAGCCGCTATCTGCTGCCGTTTGAGCTCGCCGGGCTGATCCTGCTGGTGGCGATGATCGGGGCAATCGTGCTCACCCACCGCCGCCGTTCCGACCCGCGCACGCCCAACATCGCGCGCCAGATCCGACGCCGTCCGGAGGACGCGACCCGGATGACCCAGCCCGGCGTGGGCGAGGGGATGAAGCTGTGATCGGGCTTACGCATTACCTCATCGTCGCGGCGATCCTGTTCACGATCGGCGTGCTCGGAATTTTCTTGAACCGCCGCAACGTCATCCTGATGCTGATGGCGATCGAGTTGATCCTGCTCGCTGTGAACATCAATCTCGTCGCTTTCTCTGCCTATCTCGGCGATTTGACCGGGCAGGTGCTGGCGATGTTCGTGCTGACCGTCGCTGCCGCCGAGGCCGCGATCGGGCTTGCGATTCTGGTCATTTTCTTCCGCCGCCGCGGTTCGATCGCAGTCGACGACGTCAACCGGATGCGCGGCTGATGGCGCTCGAACTGATCGTCTTCCTGCCGCTGCTGGCAGCGCTGGTCGCCGGGCTCGGCGGGCCGTGGATCGGCAAGACCGCGGCCAAGGTCGTGACCACCGGCGCCTTGTTCGTCGGGGCGGCGCTGAGCTGGCCGATCTTCTTCCAGTACATCGCCGGGTCCGCACAACCAACGGTCGTGCCAGTGCTCGAGTGGATCCGCTCGGGCGATCTGACGGTCGACTGGGCGCTCAGGCTCGACAGCCTGACCGCGGTCATGCTGGTCGTTGTCACCACCGTCTCGAGCCTCGTTCACCTCTACAGCTGGGGCTATATGGAGGAGGACCCGGGCCAGCCGCGGTTCTTCGCTTATCTGTCACTGTTCAGCTTCGCGATGCTGATGCTGGTGACCGCCGACAGCCTGGTCCAGATGTTCTTCGGCTGGGAAGGTGTCGGTCTGGCGTCCTATCTGCTGATCGGTTTCTGGTACCACAAGCCGTCGGCCAATGCGGCGGCGCTGAAGGCGTTCGTCGTCAACCGCATTGGCGATTTCGGCTTCAGCCTCGGCATTTTCGGCACCTTCCTGGTGTTCGGCACGGTGTCGATTCCGGCCATTTTAGCCGCCGCGGCCCACATGGCCGGATCGACCGTCGGCTTCGCCGGAATGACCGTCGATACCATGACCTTGCTGTGCCTGCTGCTGTTCGTCGGGGCGATGGGCAAATCGGCCCAGCTCGGCCTTCACACCTGGCTGCCCGACGCGATGGAGGGCCCGACCCCGGTCAGCGCGCTGATCCACGCCGCCACCATGGTCACCGCCGGCGTGTTCATGGTCTGCCGCTTGTCGCCGATGTTCGAGACCAGCGTCACCGCGATGCACGTCGTCACGTACGTCGGGGCCGCGACCTGCATCTTCGCCGCGACGGTCGGTTGCGCCCAGAACGACATCAAGCGCGTGATCGCTTATTCGACCTGCTCGCAGCTCGGCTACATGTTCTTCGCCGCCGGCGTTGGCGCGTACGGCGCGGCGATGTTCCATCTGTTCACTCACGCCTTCTTCAAGGCCTTGCTGTTCCTCGGCGCGGGCTCGGTCATCCATGCGATGCACCACGAGCAGGACATGCGTTACTATGGCGCGCTGCGAAAAGAGATCCCGATCACCTTCTGGGTGATGGTCATCGGCACGCTGGCGATAACCGGCGTTGGACTTGGCCCGATCGGGTTCGCCGGCTTCTGGTCCAAGGATGCGATCCTCGAGCATAGCTGGGCGAGCGGTTCAGTACCCGGAACAATTGCCTTCTGGCTCGGCGCATTCGCGGCGTTGCTGACCAGTTTCTATTCGTGGCGGCTGATCTTCCTGACCTTCTACGGCAAGCCGCGCTGGGCCGCGTCCGAGCATATCCAGCACGCGCTTCACGGCCACCATGATGCGCCGGACGAGGAGCATGGCGACAGCGCGCACGACACGGGCATGCCGGCGGCGGGATCAGGCGGATATCACCCGCACGAAGGGCCGTGGACGATCCTCGTCCCGATCGGCCTGCTCGCGCTCGGCGCATTGGTCGCTGGACAAATCTGGCACGGCATTTTCGTCGACGCCGAGCGAGGCCCGCAGTTCTGGCGCGGAGCGGTCGCCTTCAGCGAACATCTTGCGCACGCCGCGCACACAGCGCCGCTGTGGGTCAAGCTGACCCCGACAATCGTCATGCTGATCGGCCTGTGGATCGCGTGGAACAATTACATCCGTAATCCGGAAGCCGCCGGTGCCTTCGTCCGGATGTTCCCGGCGGTGCACCGCTTCGTGCTCAACAAATGGTATTTCGACGAGCTCTATGACGTGCTGTTCGTGAGGCCGGCCCTGTGGCTCGGGCAGCTGTTCTGGAAGGGCGGGGACGAGGGCACGATCGACCGCTTCGGCCCGCACGGCGCGGCCTATGCCGTCGGCATGGGCAACAAGGTCACGGCGCGGCTGCAGTCGGGTTACCTCTATAGCTATGCTTTGGTGATGCTCCTCGGTCTGATCGGCGCCGCGAGTTGGGCGATCTGGTGGGCCAAGTGACGCCGCTCCCGCTGCTCTCAATCCTGATCGCGCTGCCGCTGGTCGCCGCGCTGCTGTGCCTCTTCGTGAAGGCGAACGCGGCGCGGTGGATCGCGCTGATTGCGACGCTCGCCGACCTCGCGCTCGGCATCTATTTGTGGGTCAATTACGACCCCGACGGCGCGCAGTGGCAATACGTTGAAAAGCTGCCGTTGGGCGGCGGGATCAATTGGGCGCTCGGGGCCGACGGCATCGCCATCGTGCTGATCATGCTGTCGGTGTTCCTGATGCCGATCTGCATCGGCGCAAGCTGGCGGGCGATCGAAAAGCGCGTGCCCGAATATATGGCGGCGTTCCTGCTCATGGAATCGCTGATGCTCGGCGTGTTCGCCGCGCAGGACTTGTTCCTGTTCTACATCTTCTTCGAGGGCGGCCTGATCCCGATGTATTTGATCATCGGCATCTGGGGCGGCGCCGAACGGATCAAGGCGAGCTACAAGTTCTTCCTCTACACCTTGCTCGGCTCGGTGCTGATGTTGATCGCTATTCTCTACATGGTCGGCACGGCGCACACGTCGTCCATCCCCGATCTGATGGCCTATAATTTCCCGGTCGAGGCGCAGAAATGGCTGTTCCTCGCCTTCCTCGCGAGCTTCGCGGTCAAGCTGCCGATGTGGCCGGTTCACACCTGGTTGCCCGATGCGCACGTCCAGGCGCCGACTGCCGGCTCGGTGATCCTTGCCGGCGTGCTGCTGAAGCTCGGCGGTTATGGCTTCGTCCGCTTCTCGCTGCCGATGTTCCCCGATGGATCGGCGATGTTCGTGCCGCTGATGTTCACCCTGTCCGGGATCGCGGTGGTCTACACCTCGCTGGTCGCCCTGGTGCAGCGCGATATGAAGAAGCTGATCGCTTATTCCTCGGTTGCGCACATGGGCTTCGTCACCTTCGGGCTGTTCGCGATGAACCGCCAGGGGATCGAGGGCGCGATCATCGTCATGCTCTCACACGGCCTGGTGTCGGGCGCGCTCTTCCTCATCGTCGGCGTGGTTTACGACCGGCTGCACACGCGCGAGATCGACCGCTACGGCGGGCTCGCCGACAACATGCCCGGCTACGCCTTGCTGTTCATGGTTTTCACCATGGCCAGCGTCGGACTGCCCGGGACTAGCGGATTCGTCGGTGAATTCCTGGTCTCGGTCGGGACCTATCACGCGTCGACCTGGGCGGCGATCGTTGCCACCACAGGGATCATCCTCGGCGCGGCCTACATGCTGTGGTTGTACTGGCGGATCTGTTTCGGCACGCAGCGCCACGCCGATGCGGCGGCGATGCCGGACTTATCCGCGCGCGAATGGTGGCTGCTGGCGCCGATCGCGGCGGCGGTGTTCTGGATGGGCATCTATCCTGAGAGCTTCCTGCGACCGATCCGGGCCGACGTCGGGCGGATGCTCGTCCGGGTGGAGCGCGTGACTCCGCATTATGACGCCGAGCTCAAGCTGGGCGCGCCCAAGCCCGTGGCGGAGGCGCACCGATGATCCGCTTCGCAGCCCTTCTGCCCGAGCTCATCCTGTCGATCGGCGGGACGATCCTGATGATGGTCGCGGCGTTCGCCGGCCGCCGCGGATCGGGCCTCACCAGTTGGCTCGCGGTTGCGCTGCTGATCGCCGCGACGGTTGCGCTGATTGGCGCACCATCGCACGCCGGGCCGATCTACGACGGTTTGATCAGCGCGGACCTGTTCGCGAGCTTCGGCAAGGCGATCATCTTCCCCGCTGCCGCAGTCGCGATCATCGCCGCCCACGGCTGGTTCGAACGTGGCTCCGAGCACGCATCCGAATATGCGGTGCTGATCGTGCTCAGCGCGGTCGGTATGAGCGTGATGGTTTCGGCCACCAGCCTGATTTCGCTCTACGTCGGTCTCGAACTGACCAGCCTCGCGAGCTATGTGCTCGCCGCTTACCGCCGGACCGACGAACGCTCGGCCGAGGCGGGCTTGAAGTATTTCGTCCTCGGCGCGCTCGCCAGCGGCATCCTGCTCTACGGAATTTCGCTGCTCTACGGCTTCACCGGCACGACGAGCTTCACCGGGATTGCCGCCGCCTTCGGCCGTGGCGTGCCATCGCTCGGTCTACTGTTCGGGCTAGTCTTCCTGCTCGCCGGGCTGGCATTCAAGATTAGCGCCGTGCCGTTCCACATGTGGACGCCCGACGTCTACGAGGGCGCGCCGACCCCGGTCACCGCATTCTTCGCCTCGGCGCCCAAGGTCGCCGCGGTGTTGCTGTCGACCCGCGTCTGTCTCGACGCCTTGGCGCCGGCGACCGACGCCTGGCGGCAGATCGTGATCGTCGCCGCGCTCGCCTCGATCTTCCTCGGCGCGATCGCCGCCTGGGGCCAGACCAACATCAAGCGGCTGCTGGCTTATTCGTCGATCAACAATGTCGGTTTCGCTCTGGTCGGACTTGCCGCAGCGGGTCCGCAAGGCGCGTCGTCGGTGTTGTTCTATATGGCCGTCTATGTCGTGATGACGCTGGGCGCGTTCCTGTGCGTGTTGTGGATGCGCGACGCCGAGGGGCGACCGATCGAGGAGATCGCGAGCTTGTCGGGCCTGTCGCAGACGCGGCCAGCCTTCGCCGCGGCATTCGCCATGTTCATGTTCAGCCTCGCCGGCATTCCGCCCTTGTTCGGCTTCTGGCCCAAGCTGCTGGTGTTCAACGCCGCGGTCGCCAGCGGCTACGTCCTGCTCGCGGTCGCCGCGATCCTCGGCACCGTGGTCGGCGCTTATTATTACCTCAGGATCGTCAAGGTGATGTATTTCGACGAGCCGGCGGCGGCCTATGGCCGGGTGCGCGAACCGGTGCAGGGCCTGTTGATCCTGATTGCCGCGCTGATCGTCTCGCCCTTCGGCTATCTGCTGATCGGCCCGCTGCAAGCGCTCACCGACAAAGCGGCAGGGTCGATCTTCTGACCCGGATCCGGATCGTCGAGCGGACCGGATCGACCAATACCGATATGCTTGGCGACGCCAATGCCGTTGAGGGCGACTGGCTGGTCGCGCTCGAGCAGTCGGCGGGAAAGGGCCGTCAGGGGCGGACGTGGGTCTCGACGGAGGGCAATTTCGCTGGAAGCACGATCGCTACGCTCCGGCCAGGCGACCCGCCCGCGGCGACGCTTTCGCTCGCCGCGGGGCTGGCGCTGGCCGAGGCGATCGATGTCGCGATTCCGGCGCAGGCGCTGATGCTCAAGTGGCCCAACGATCTGATGCTGCTCGGCAGGAAGGTCGCGGGGATTTTGCTCGAACGCAGCGGCGACCGCGTCGCCATCGGGTTCGGGGTCAATCTCGCCAGTGCCCCCGTGCTGCCCGACCGCGAGGCAGCGAACTTTGGCGGCAAGGTGACCCCGCAAGCCTTCGCGCCCTTGCTCGCCGCGAGCTTCGCGCGGCTGCTCGAGTTGTGGCGGACGAGCGAGAGTGCGGCGCTCGCGCGTGCCTGGCAGGAACGCGCGCATCCGCCGGGGACTCGGCTGACCGTCCATGTCAGCAAGGACGAAGTGATTGGCGGCAGCTTCGCTGGGCTCGACGCGGATGGAGCCTTGCGGATGATGCTGGACGACGGTTCGATTCAGGTGATCCGAGCAGCCGACGTATTCTTGAGTTGAACGACACCGCATGGCCGTTTAGCTGTCACGAGATTTCTGTTACGGCGCACTCGCCTCGCGAGCCGAGTCCAACCGCGTATGCGAGGGGCCAGTCATTGCCCGCCTCGTTGGCCCAGTCACGAGACCAGCACCGGTCCTGCCGGCCGGTCTTCTGGCGAAGGGCATGTCCCCGATGACCCATATCAAGACCTCAGACGGCACCCATATCTTCTACAAGGATTGGGGGCCGAAGACCGCGCAACCGATCGTCTTCCATCACGGCTGGCCGCTCAGTTCCGACGACTGGGATAACCAGATGATGTTTTTCCTCGACAAGGGGTTTCGCGTCATCGCGCACGACAGGCGCGGGCATGGCCGCTCGACTCAGACCGATGGCGGCAACGACATGGATACTTTTGCCGCGGACGTCGACGCATTGGTGACCGAGCTTGGCCTGACCAACGCGGTCCACGTCGGCCATTCGACGGGCGGCGGCGAAGTCGCGCGCTATGTCGCGCAACATGGCAAGGGCCGCGTCGCCAAGGCCGTGCTGCTCGACGCCGTGCCGCCGGTGATGGTCAAGAATGATTCGAATCCGGGTGGGACGCCGATCGAGGTGTTCGACGGCTTCCGTACAACGCTCGCGGCCAATCGTGCCCAGTTCTATCTCGATATTCCGACGGGCCCGTTTTACGGCTTCAACCGGCCCGACGCGAAAGTGTCGGAGGGCCTGATCCGCAACTGGTGGCGGCAGGGCATGATGGGCAGCGTCAAGGCCGGCTACGAGTGCATCAAGGCGTTCTCGGAGACCGATTTCACCGAGGATTTGAAGGCGATCGATGTACCGGTGCTCGTGATCCACAGCGAGGACGATCAGATCGTGCCTTATGCGGATTCGGGACCGCTCTCGGCCAAGCTGCTGAAGAATGGCACGCTCAAGACCTACAAGGATCTGCCGCACGGCTGCCATGCGACGCATCCGGAGTTGATCAACGCCGACCTGCTCGCCTTCATCCGCGGCGAGGATTTGGGCGGCGACGCCGAGGCTGCGCCATTCCGGGCGGCCGAGCCGGTCACGGCTGAATAGCAATTGCACGCCGGGCCGCGTGCGATGCGGCCCGGTGTTTCACGCTCAGTCTTAGAGGAAATGTCATGAAGGTCGTGGTGATCGGCGGAACCGGCCTGATCGGTTCCAAACTTGTCGAACAACTCAAGGGGCGGGGGCATGACGCCGTCGCCGCGGCACCCAACACCGGGGTGAATACGCTGACCGGAGAAGGGTTGGCCGAGGCGCTGTCTGGCGCGCAAGTCGTCGTCGACGTGTCCAACTCGCCGACGCTCGACGAGCAAGCCGCGATGGACTTCTTTCAAACCTCGGGGCGCAATTTGGCGACGGCGGAAGCCAATGCCGGCGTTCAGCATCACGTCGCGTTGTCGGTGGTCGGCACGGACCGGCTGCAGGACAGCGGTTATTTTCGCGCCAAGCTTGCCCAGGAGCAGCTCATCCAGAGCTCGCCCATCCCCTACACCCTGGTTCACGCCACCCAATTCTTCGAATTCATGCGCTCGATCGCCCAGACATCGACCGACGGCGACACAGTCCGTCTTCCACCCGTCCATTTTCAGCCGATGGCGGCGGACGACGTGGCGAGCGCGCTGGCCGACGTGGCGCTCGCCGGGCCGCTGAACGCCACGATCGAAATCGCCGGGCCGGAGGCGATCACGATCGATGCCGCGATCCGCAAGGTGCTCGAATTCGATCATGATCCGCGCACCGTGGTCGCCGACCCGGACGCGCCTTATTTCGGCGTTCATGTGACAGATCGAACGCTGATGCCCGGTCCAAACGGGCGCATCGGTTCGATGAAATTCGACTGGTGGCTGACCCACGTCCCACTGCCTCCGAAGATGACGAATGCGGCACCCGTGGCCGAGCCCGCGCATTGAGGGAGAAAATGACATGAGCGATATCCTCACCGACTCCTTTGCGGGCGTCACGGTCCCCGAATCTCCGCTGGTCGATCGGGCGATCGAATATGCCCGTCAGAAGTGCGAGCCCTATCTGTTCAACCACGTCATGCGCTCTTGGCTATTCGCGGTGCGTTTCGGTCAGAAACGCGGCGTCGCTCATGACGCGGAGGTCGTCGCGGTCGGGACTTTGCTCCACGATATCACGCTCAACGAGTCGTTTGCCGGGCCGCGCCGGTTCGAGGTCGAAGCGGCCGATCTGGTGATGTCCTTCGCGACGGAGGCCGGCGTCGACGAGCGGCGCGCCCGACTGATCTGGGACATCGTCGCGCTGAATTCGACGCCCTCGATCGCCTTCTACAAGCAACCCGAGGTCGCGCTGGCTACGGCCGGGATCGCGCTCGACGCGGTCGGCGTCCAGTATGATGAGCTGCCCGCGAACGAAATCGAAGCGATCCTCGCCGAATTCCCGCGATTGGGACTGAAGGACCGCTTCGTCCGCTGCTTTACGCACATCGCCAAAGCGTGCCCCGAAACGACCTACGACAATTTCGTGCGAGATTTCGGGGAACGATTCGTCCCGGGCTACCAGGCACCGTCCGCGGTCGATTGGGTCGTGAACGCGCCATTTAAAGAATAGGGATCGCCCCATATCTATGGGCTGACCCGCAACTGAAGCCGCGAAGGAGGCAAGTGCCCGTGCAGCCCAGGAAAATTCTGTTGCAGACGACGATCCCGACCGCCGACGACGACTGGTCGATCGCGCGTTTCAGCCGGCTTGGGGCGCTGCTTCGCGAGCAGCGCGACGAGCAGGGTCAGCCTCTCTATGATGTCACCATGCGCGACCGCGACGCGACGGGGCAGCCCGATTCCGTGCTCTCGACGCTCGACCAAAGCGATTTCGACGCGCTCTGGCTCTTCGCGGTGGATGTCGGTGATGGGCTGACCAGCAAGGATTGCGAAGCCATCTCCCGCTTTCGGCGGCGCGGCCGCGGTCTGCTGGTCACGCGCGATCACATGGATCTGGGCTCGTCGCTGTGCACGCTCGGTGGCGTCGGCCAGGCGCATTATTTCCATTCGCGCCACCAGGATCCCGACCCCGAAAAGCGCCGCCGCGACGATCCCTATACGACGTACATCGACTGGCCGAACTTTCACTCCGGAGCGAACGGGGACTTTCAGGACATCGAAGTCGTGAGTCCGGCGCACCCTGTGCTCGCCCATCCCGCATCACCGACCGGTTCCATTCGGTATCTGCCGTCGCACCCCCACGAAGGCGGCGTCGGAGCTCCCGAAGGCGAAGACGCCCGGGTGATCCTGCGCGGCAAGAGCCAGGCCACCGGCCAGACCTTCAACATCGCGGTGGCGTTCGAGCCGGGTGAACACGGCGGTCCGGGGATCGCCGAAAGCACCTTCCACCATTTTGCGGACTATAATTGGGACCCGTCGTCGGGCTGCCCGAGCTTCGTCACCGAGCCGCCGGGCGACGGCCTGAAGCGAGTCCCCGAGGCGATGGCTGATACCCACCGCTACGTCCTCAACATCGCCGCCTGGCTCTCCGGCGCCGTGCCGCAGGAACTGCGAAACTCAGCCAGCCGGGCCGCAATGGCCGCGACGTGACGCTCCGCTCGAGAATAGGATTTGCCGATGCTCTACGCCTGGATGGGCTTCCTCAAGCCGGACGCCGACCCGATCCCGCAAGCGGTGCAGGAGCGGATCAACGATTTCGTCGCCCAACCGCTGATCAAGATTCGTTCGTTCGGGCCCCTGCATGACGCGGCGGGCCATCGCGCCGGAATGTTGATGATTTTCGAACACGACAGCCGCGAGGACGCGGAGCGCTTCGTTGCCGATAGTCCGTTTCTGAGGGCCGGCCTCTATGAAGACCACCGGCTCTACGAGTATGCGAACGAGGTCGGCTGAACTGAAGAAGGCCAAAAAGATGGGATTGCGGTCGCGTTTTGGTTTGACCTTCGCCGCCGCGCTTGCGGCCGCGGCCCCTGCGCTCGCGGCCGGCGTCCAGCCTTTTCCCGCAGGTTTTCGCACTCAGGAAGTCGCGACGCCCGGCGCGCGCATCCATGTGCGGGTCGGCGGCAAGGGACCGGGGGTGGTCCTGCTCCACGGCTTTGGCGATACTGGCGATATGTGGGCGCCGCTCGCCGCGCTGCTGGTCAAGGATCACACCGTGGTGGTGCCGGACTTGCGGGGAATGGGCCTCTCGTCGCATCCCGAGACAGGCTACGACAAGAAAACCGAGGCGCAGGACGTGGCCGCGGTGCTCCATAGCGTCGGAGTCGAGGGGCCCGTCGACCTCGTCACGCACGATATCGGCAACATGGTCGGTTATGCCTTTGCCGCGCAATACCGCGATCGCGTGACGCGGTGGGTGGTGATGGATGCGCCGTTGCCCGGCATCGGTCACTGGGACGACGTGACGCGGGATCACCGGACGTGGCATTTCGATTTCTACGGCCCGGACGAGGAGCGCCTCATCGCCGGCCGCGAGCGGCTCTATCTTGATCGTTTCTACAACGAGCTTTCGGCCGATCCCAAGCACATCGACGAGGCGACTCGCGCCCACTATGCCGCGCTCTACGCGCGGCCGCATGCCATGCACGACGCATTTTCCCAGTTCGCAGCTTTCCGCCAGGACGCGGTCGATAACCAGACGTTCCTGGCCGCGGGCAAATTGACCATCCCGGTACTCGCGATCGGGGGCGGGAAATCGTTCGGGCAGGGCTTTGCCAATGAGATCGGCTTTGCGGCGGACCATGTTCGCGCACTCAGCATCGCCAATTCCGGCCACTGGTTGATGGAAGAACAGCCCGAGGCGACGATGGCTGCTATAACCGGCTTCCTTGCCGAACCGGTGCCGGAGAAATGACCCGTGGCTGATGCCCCGCAGATGACCTACGAAACCCGCGGAGCGCAGATGTTCCTGCAGCTCACGGATGCAGAGCTCGCGCGCCTCGTGAAGTTCGGCACGCCGCGCAGCTACCGCGCGGGCGAGGCGCTGGTGCGCGTCGGCGAGGTTGGGCCGGGGATGACGCTGATCCTCTCCGGCAAGGTCGACGTCAGCCGACCCGACGGGGGCGCGGAAACGCACGTCGTCACCCACGAGCGCGGCAATTTTCTCGGCGAGCTGGCGCAGCTGTCGGGACGGCCGTTCCTGGTCAATGCCGTCGCCCAGACCGACGTCGAAGCGATCGCCATCCCGCCGGACCGGGTGCGCGCCTTGCTCATCGCCGAGGCCAATCTCGGCGAGCGGATCATGCGGGCACTGATCCTTCGCCGGGTCGGGCTGATCGAGGCTGGCGCGGGGCCGATCATCGTCGGTCACGAGACCAATTCCGACGTTCGCCGGCTGGTCAATTTCCTCCGCCGAAACGGCCATCCGTACCGCACGCTCGATCCTGAGAGCGATGGCTGTGCGCAGACTCTGGTCGAGCGCTTCCAGGTTACACCCGAAGAGCTGCCGATCGTGCTTTGCCCGGGTGGCCAGCTGCTGCGCAATCCGACCGAATTGCAGCTCGCGCGTTGCGTCGGGCTGGTCGGACCGATCGATCCCGACCGTCTCTACGACCTCGTCGTGGTCGGTGCCGGGCCGGCGGGACTGGCGACTTCGGTTTATGCCGGGTCGGAAGGGCTGAAGGTGTTGGCGATCGACTGCCGGTCGTTCGGCGGGCAGGCTGGCGCGTCGGCGCGGATCGAGAATTACCTCGGCTTCCCCACCGGCATTTCCGGCATGGCGCTGATGGGCCGGGCGTTCAGCCAGGCGCAGAAGTTCGGCGTCGAAGTCGCGATCCCGGACGAAGCCGTGAAGCTGCAATGCGGTAATGACCCGTGCCATCTGGAACTCGGCACCGGCGAGCGGATCCAGGCGCGCAGCGTCGTCATCGCCACCGGCGCCCGATACCGCCGCCTCGATGTCGAGCGGCTCGAGGAATATGAGGGCAAGTCGGTTCACTATTGGGCGTCGCCGCTCGAGGCCGACCTGTGCGCCGATCATGAGGTGGCGCTGGTCGGCGGCGGCAATTCCGCGGGCCAGGCGACGGTCTTCCTCACCGGACACGCGCGTCAGGTGACGCTCATTGCCCGGCGCCCGCTGCGCGAAACGATGTCGCAATATCTGGTCGAGCGGATCGAGGCCTGTCCCAACGTCGAAGTCGTCATCGGCTGCGAGGTCTCCGGGCTCGAGGGATCGGACGGTGAACTCGAGGCAATCCGCTGCCGCAATCTCGCCAGCGGCAAGGTGACGGAACGTCGCGCGCGTTACCTGTTCTCATTCATCGGCGCCGAGCCCAACACCGACTGGATGCGAAACTCCGGGATTCGGCTCGATGATCGCGGCTTCGTGTTGACTGGCGACGAGGTCGGCGAG